>NZ_JABUYD010000011.1:0-145665 GCF_014897515.1 Brevibacterium sp. FME17 | reverse complement strand
CTCGTAGTTCGGCGGACTCGTCGCTGGTGTTGCCGGGTTTGTTGCCGGCATCGATTTCTGCTTGGCGGAGCCATTTGTTGATGGTGCCTTCGTGGACTCCGAAGTCCTTGGCGATCTGTCCGATCGTCGTCTTGGAATCCCTGGTCTGGACGACGCGGATGACGTCGTCGCGGAATTCTTTCGGGTAGGGCTGTGGCATGATGTCTATCCTTCCAGGCTTGCCTATGAACAAGCCAGATCAGATGTCACCTAACCCTGCATCAGTCCCGGCGGTCGCCCTGGCTCCTGTCCAGACGCTGTTCTGGCTCATCGTGCGTATGAGTCCAAAGGCAACCGCGAATACTTACGTTCGCGTGGCATTCGCGCGGTGATCCCGGAGAAGAAGGATCATATCGCGACCTGAAGGAAGCGCGGCAGCAATGGCGAGGGTTAGCGACGAGATACGACAAGTTCGCCATCACATATCGAGTGTCAGTCGTGATCAGCGCGATCCTGACATGGCTACGCCAACAAAGGAGACAAGCCCTAGATTAGTGGGCCTTCCTCAAACGAGCGGATTGCACGAGAGACTCCAGCGGATAGGTCAGTCTTGGCGGCCCACCCTAGAGACTGAATGCGATCAGATGCGAGGCCCAGAGTCGCAACCGGCGAATACGAACCGCTGTCAGCCTCATTGGCGAAAGCAAGCTTCAGACCAAGCGACGGCCGTGCCGCAGCGAACTCTTCTGCAAGTTGCCGAATGCTGACGTTGCCCTTTGGATCGGCAACGTTGTAGACGGATTCTTCACCACGCAGGTGCGCATAGAACAGGCCGAGAACTGCGTCCGACACATAAGTGTAAGTTCTAGTCGGCGCACCCGCACTCATCATCGTGATGTCCCGTTGCCGGACGACATCAGCCAGGAAGTCGGCCTGCACCCTGCCGTCGTCCAAAGCCATTCCAGGTCCGTAGATGTGGCCGAACCTGACGCTCAGTGGTCGAACGTTGAACTCATCGGAATAGGCAGCTAGAGCAGTTTCGGCGATTCGTTTGCCCTCGGAGTAGCTCGCGCGCGGAGCAAAGTGCTGAAGTACGCCCGCTGAGTCTTCAGTGATCAGTTCGACTCCGGATACAGATCCATAGACTTCCGAGGACGAAAGGAGCACGAAGGAACCCCCACCGTCGCTGACGAGTCGGTCCAAAAGATTGATCGTACCCAGGGTATTGGCCTTAAGCGTGGACACGGGCGAGCTCTTGTGCAGAGAAGGCCTTGCCGGCGAGGCACCATGGAAGATCGTGGTGAAAGTCCGATCGAATTCCTTCGGTTCAGTCACATCTCCTTCGACCAGAGTGAAATCTGTCCGCGAGAGGGCAGCGCTGAGCCGGGGCCTCGCTTTGGCCAAGTTGCGCACCATTCCAGTGACATGTATGCCCAGGTCATATTCATCGTTAGCTGCCAATAGGGTCCCGACGATGTACATCGGTATCATTCCTGAGGCACCTGTTACAAGAATGTTCTGATCACGGTACGTTTCCCAGGTCAATGGTTCACTGACCAGCCGCCGCACGTCTTCCTGAAATACTGGCGAATCAAATAGTGCGACATCATTCACCGGCGAATGCCTCCCGGTCTTCGATCAGTGTCAGGAAGGTTCGACAAACATAGTAATCGGATGCTGTAGTGATCTTGATGTTGGTACGTGGCCCCTCGACCCGATGGACGTCGTACCCGAAACCGTGCATGAGTGTACAGGTATCGATAGAGTCGTGCTCGCCTTCGGCAACTGCGCGATCGTAACCGTCAAGGGCATCCTTGAGTCGGAATGTCTGTGGGGCCTGGGCTGTCCACAGAGGGTCCCGCGGGATGACATCCTTGATGCCGGCTCCTTCTTCGACCACCACTGTCTCAGTCATCTTTGTGCATGTGATTGCTGAGCCGTACTCAAGCGCGCTTTCGATATTGCGAGATACAAGATCCGCATCGATGAGAGGGCGGACTCCGTCGTGGATCAGAACCAAGCTATCTGGATCATTGCTTTCAGCGACAGTCCTCAGCGCGTTGTGTCGAGATTCCTGCCCTGTTGAACCGCCATCGACAATCCATTTGACCTTGTCCAACTCGTATCGCTTGACGAGTCGTTCAAGATGTTCGCGGAACTGCGGCAATATTGCTACAGCAATTGCGTCAATGTCTGGGTGCTGCTGGAATATGTCCAGCGTGTGGACGATTACCGGGCGACCATGAATTTCCAGAAACTGCTTCGGTCGAGAGCTGTGAGCCATCCTGGCTCCAACTCCTCCAGCGAAGACTACTGCGATGTTTGCCATTCGTTCTCCTCGTTGTTCTCTTCTTCAGTGGTGTCCGCAGTGCTCTCATCCCCATCGGGGTTGTGCGAGCTGTCCTCTTCGGCATCATTGTCGGGATCTTCTTCCAGATCCTGTTCGATCAGGTCTTCGTAGCGAAGTGGGCCTGACGGCGCCGAATCGACCACAGGGTCTGAAAGTATCAGCGAATCAATGACTCGGTCGGAGTTGTTCGTATCGACATAGTCAAAGTTTTCGCGCACAAATTCCTTCGTTTTTTCAACACTCAACTCAGGTTCACGAAGCAGTGTGATCAGTTCATCGAACGTAGTGGCAATGCTTCCAGGAGCGGCTTCTTCGTATGCTCTGTGCATTCCGCGAGTCGCTGAGTACGTCTCTAGGTCGTAAGCGAAGAAGATCATCGGCTTTTCAAGCAACGAGTACTCATAGATGACCGACGAATAGTCAGTGATCAGAACGTCAGAAATCAAAAGCAGATCGTTGGTGTCCGGGCAGGAGGCGACATCAAAGAGCCGATCGCTGAACTCAGCTGGGATCGGTGCTGGGTCCGGAATGAAATGATGCTGCCGGAATAGAACAACGGAGTCTTCTCCACACGCCTCGTAGAGGGCTGCGAAATCAATCTCGTCGTAGTCGTAGTGTGCATCGCCCGAACCTCGCCCGCGGAAGGTCGGAGCCAGGAGAATCTTCCTTTTTCCTTGAGTGTTCGGGAATGAAGCCTCGAATTCAACACGTACTTCTTCAGCGCGTCCTGCACGAAGGAATCCGTCGATTCGTGGAAGGCCGGTGGCAAGAACGGACTCTCGCTCAATTCCGAACGCTTCGCTATAGACATCGCGAAGATGTTGGGATCCGCAGATCGCGTAAGAGTAGAGACGATGAGCATTGCGCAGGTTCGGTGAACCATACTGACCGAACCGGCTATACCCGACCGATTTGAACCCACTTCCCGCATGCCACAGCTGAACGATCTTCTGGTTGTTTCGATCGCCTAAGTCTTTGAGGACTGCGAAATAGTCGTCGATCAAAATCGTATTTGCTTTGCCCATCTGCCAAGCAAGGTTGAGGGCGTTCTGGCGGGAGCTGGTCCGCCCCGTCCGGAAGGAGTATCCGAAATTGAAATCTTTGTCTAGCCCGCGTTCAAGCATCCTGTCGTGGACCGCTTTGAGATTGCCCTGCATATTCGGCCTCGCCTCGGAGGCAAACAGGACATTGTTTCCCTCTACCGGCCGCCGTCTTGCGGCAACGGCGAACACACCGCGCAGAGCCTTCCGCTTAGTCTTTACCCATTTCGATCGCACCTTCGACTTGATCCGCGCACGGGCGGTCGACGGCTTCCCTGCAGACCGGCCGAAAGAATAGGTACGCATCAGGAAATGCGGTGCCTCTTCGTCGTCTGAGATTCCGAATGTCACTGTATATGCAGATCGGTTCTTGTTGTAGACGAAGGCTCTGGACTGTTCGTCCAGCTCGGCGACTCGTCCGAGGGGGAAGTCCGCGGGGTGCAGCTCCGCACCTGTCCGCGCCACCAGGAAGTAGGTGCCATTGGGCACCTGGCCTCGCCGATTAAAGAGAGTGACGTTAATCTTCAGGTTATATCGGGTCGCGTCGATTCGCTCGAAGGTTACGGGGAACAGCTTCTCGCCAGGATTCGCATTTGAAGTGAGGTAGAAGTCATCGACCTCGTCACCAGAGAACTCGACAACGAAGGTGAGGTTCACTCGCTCCCATTTGATGTCGACGATAGTTAGATCTGCTGACACAATACCCCTTGCCGTCCGCATCAAGCATTCGATGCGCGTAGTTCATCGTTTCGTAATTCAGACAGCATAACAGGATCGAGACGTTGGTCGACGCTACCAGTCCGTTGGAACCTACAAGTGTGGTCAGCCCAAATTTCACGTGAATTTCTACTCAGATCTATGCTTGTACTACTAGCGGCCTCAGACCAGTACATGCTTCCACCTTGGAACTTTATGTCTTGAGCAATCCACAGACTCCGTACTCACCACTAGTGGCACCTTAGTGGTGCTTTTCCTGGCGTGAGACGTCACCGGTGGCCACAGTTCCCTACCTCAGCGCTAAGAACGCGTGAACTTTTAAGTCGCTTGAGGAGGTGGTGGTGTCGATCTGAGAAGGAATCCGTGCGCGAAGGCGCTGTCGTTGTCAGTCTCAAAGTCTGAAATATCGACGATAGTGTGCTTCATTCGTCATTTTCCCACGTAAGGAGCCCGCATCCTCCGTCGGGTTCGACCTGTACAATTTTTCGTCTGCGGTGGTCGTTGCCACTGAGGCCTGCGGGCACCTTTTGCCCGTAGCATGAGTGATGGCATCATGTGCCAGGGCCGCTTGGAAGGCCGAATCGATTTTCTGAAAGGTCCACTGTGAAAAACCTGGTTCGTACGACTGCTCTGAAAGCTGTGCGGTCGCGTGCATGGAAGAACACCAGCAAGTGGATCAGGGGTACGGAGCGCTGGCAACAGCTTGAAGACGAGTACGACGGAAGCTACGTCAAAGCTGAGGTTGTCGTCTACTTTGGTGATCGTAAGCCTAAGTTCTACCAGCTCAGTCAGTGGATCCCTGTGCTGGAGGAACTTCACCGGAAGCACCGTGTAGTTCTCGTGTTCCGAAAGCCATCGTCGTTGCTCGAAGCGCGTGATCTCACAAGACTGCCTATGGCCCTCAAACGCAGATTCGACCCGCTTCACACCTTCTATCATGCCAACGACTTCAAGCTGGCTCTGTACGTAAATAACGGGATGTCCAACTTCCAGTCTCTTGGCTTCGCACCGATGGTCCATGTTCATGTCAACCATGGCGAGTCCGACAAGCTGAGCATGGTCTCCAACCAGGCGAAATCGTATGACAAAGTCTTTGTCGCCGGTGATGCGGCAATCAACCGCCATCGCAAATCCCTGGTCGACTTCGATGAGTCTGCACTCGTCAAAGTCGGTAGACCTCAGCTGGACATCGACCGGCCTCCAGAGCTGGAGACTTCGTCAGCGACAACAATCATGTATGCGCCTACATGGGAGGGCGAGAACGATGCGAACAACTACACATCCGTCGATCTCTTCGGTCCCCAGATTGTTGAGGCCGCGTTGGGAATCAAGGGTTCACGTGTGATCTACAAACCGCACCCACGCGTAGCCGCCTCCAGCGATCCCGCCATGGCGGTGGCGAATGCGCGGATCCTTGAACTCATCGCCAGCGCCAACGCGTCTATTGCAGACGAGTCCCTGCAGCATCAGATTCTGATGGAGGGCGACATCCTCGCAATGTTCGACACGGTCGATCTTCTCGTCACCGACATTTCCAGTGTCGGACTCGACTACCTCTATCTGCATCCGGAGAAACCACTGGTTCTGACAGATCGTCGCGACGACATGGCCAAGCTCAACGATGAAGCTCCAATCAGCCGTGCGACCCCCATCATCGACGGTTCGACAGTGGGACAGGCAGATGAGCTGCTGCGCGACCTGTTGACGAACGACTCAGCGGCCGAGGCACGCCAGGAACTGCGCCGCCACTATTTCGGCGAGGGAACAAAGGGTACGTCGACCGTATTGTTCACGGAGGCCATCAGCACGCTCATCGCCAACAGGACGTCTGAAATGAAGAAATATCATTTCGAGAGCACCAACGCCGAGGCGAGCGACGAATAGTTTCGTCGGCTACGTTCAGTCCATTGTTCGTGGACGAACGGACAGGTTGCCGAGTCTCGTCGAATACCAGTCTCGTGAGCCGGTGCTTTCCGCCGTGTAGCTATTCGGAGGACGAATTCTGCGTTTCCCATTCCACGGATCGTGTGGCCGCCGGAGGTAGACGTCGAATGTCTCGTCCTTCGATTCGGAGAACTTGCCTTCTTCAATGTCGAAGGTGATGATCGCGCCACGGCCGAAAGACCGACGCTTGATCGACGGATCGGTGCATAGAAAGTATGTGTTCTTCTTTCGCGCGGCGAGAACCAGTTGCAGGGCGGCCGCAATGGATTCGTGAGTCTGACTGAGCTCCAGCTCGATTCGTGTTCCATCAATAGTGGGTGCGACCCTCAAGCTCTTCGCACTGATCGCTTGACCGCTTTCTCGCGGGTCGACGTTCGGAAGCAATACAGGGCTCAGGCCTTCCAAGACGGTTTTCCAGCGCCGGTAGCCGGCCTCTGGAAGATACTGTTTGACAGTCTCCTTTGCGGCCTCCCGCATCGTAGCTATACGGTCCGATCCGAGGCCCAGGAACTCCTCAATCTGAGTAGCCAACGCTTCGATGTCGCCTAGTGGCGTGATGAAGCCATTCTGGCCCTGAATCACCAGATCTCTAGGCCCATAGGTGATGTCGTAGACGATGGGGACGCACCCAGCACCCATCGACTCCATCATCGCCAGGGGCAGGCCTTCGCTGGTACTTGTCAGCATCGAGAAGGATGCAGACTGGAGGCGTGCTGGTACATCATTGACATACCCCGGCAGCTGAACCCGATCTTCGACGCCGAGGTCTGCAATCAGGCGTTCAAGCTTCTCGCGCTCGGCACCTTCTCCCAACACGGTCAGGGACACGTCCACTCCCCTGCCCTTCAGCAACGACACGGCACGTATCGCATGATCCACACGTTTGAGCGGAATCAAGTTGGCGATCATCACAGCGTTGTTCGTCGAGCGGTCAGCTTGGGTCTCATCGTGTACTGACCCCACCGGCAATTCTCCGGTGAGCAGCTTGATATTGGCTCCGGAGATACCCTTCGCGGCTATCGCATCGGCCTGCTGCTTGGTCTGCACACCGACCGCATCGAACCGGTCGAAATTGCGCATGGTATCAATTCTGCGAGGAAGGAACTCTCCGTGAGCACCATTCCAGGGGTGACGAAGATGGGATCCGTGCAAGAAGAGGATGAGTGCAAATGTTCTCTCAGTGATTTCATGGATGAATTCGCTGATCTTCTTGTCATCGATGATGAGGACTGCGGGCTCTTCCGTAATCGTCGCCGTAATCCAGGCATTGTAGAAGTCTCGGGGCCGGTTCCATTCGGCGATCGGATTGCCGCCTGCCGAATAGAGGACGAAACGGCGCCCGAGCTTCGGATCGTGAACATCAGTGAGCAGCAAAGTGTTGTCGGGACGCAGATAGTTGCGACGAATTATTCCAGTGGAACTCGATTTGCGAAAGACATCGTAGAACTCGGTGATGCTCTCGACTTCCCCGTCAGCTTCGGGCACGGGATCTGTCGGCGCTTTTCCCCCCAATGCGGCGAGTTCGACGTCAGATCTGCCTCTCAAGTCCTGCCAGATGTTCACCAACTCGACGGATTCATCCATCCGTCCTTCGGAGATGAGCCTAGTACGCGTCACGTCCACGTCCATTCGCGGGCTGAATGTCAGCAGCGTCTGCGACAGAGGCCTCCCGTATTTCTGGAAGCTCCGGATTCGACGCACCGCAGCGGTCGTCATTCCCCCGATCGACTCGGGAATACCCCAGATGGCGTTATAGACATGTAGAGCATCAGTTTTGAGCTCCTTCCCAAGTCCGATTTCAGACTGGTCGTGGTCAACGTCCTTGCGCAACAATCGAGAAATGGGTCTCAACGTCGGTGTCCTTCCTCAAACCCGCCTATGTGCTCTCCGACCATGACTGATTTCACGGTACGAGCGCCATATGTCCGTGATGGCGAAGCTGGCCCCTCCAGTTCACGATCTTCGGGCAGTCCGCGGTCTCCCAGTGCGCGCGAATGTTCCATGCGGAGTCCAGTTCGGTGTACCGGCCGCCTACTGCGACCTGCAGCGAATCGACATAGTTGATTCCGACCGTCTTCAACAGTCCGACGACACGCTCCACGACGCCTTCGGAACGGAGCCGAGCAAGATTGAGCACCGCAACCTGGGGATCAAAGACAATGAAATCTTCGTTGAAATGACTATGGCTGGCGAAGACGAAATCCAGAGCTCCCTCATGATCTTCCTTGAACGCACTGGCTATCCGCCGCATGAGAGTAAGACCGCTGGTCCGGGTCTTCCTCACATCCCTCTTCGCGCCGAGGAGGGACGTGCCCAGTTCTGTCGCTGACAAGTCCGTGATATCGGAGGAGACTTCCCCTGCTGCAGGAAGGACGACGAGTCTGTCATGATCAGCAAAGATCGCTGGCAGCAGAGCCTGGACCAGGTCGTCCGACTCCCGAATACCTGGGGCCGTCACCGGCTTCAGGACGTTGATGGTGCCATTGGTCAGCCTCTCTTGGACGGCATCAACCTGTTGTGCGCCAAGGGCATCAGCTGCCACCCAAAGGCGGTAGGAGCCAGTGGCATGATCGTCGATGGATGAGGCAAGAGTACCCACGAGGTGGCTCTCACCGCTGTTCACGGAAACATAGACATCCGTCGTTCCGCTCTTCGGCTCGGGGCGTTCGACCTGATCTATCGTCGAGGCGATTTCCGCGCTGCTGACATCGGGCAGATGCGCCGTAGCCAGGTATTCATCCGCGAGAGCCATATCGGCTTCGGTGATTTCGATCCATTTGGCATAGATCATCTCCTCCGAAGCCCCCGAGGCGATGAGCGGAATGATCTCGGCAAGTTTGTCGAGGATCCCGGTGCGGATTGCGTCGAATTCGGCGTCGTTGATTCCGTAGAGGCCGCCGAACCGGGAGTCTGATTTGTTCTTGGGTTCGAACTCGACCTCGGCTCCGACTGATCGCGCGGGGAGGTTGGCGTGCAGGCGTGAAGTCAGCACACGCGAGTATTTGTACGCGTAGTCGGCGACCCAGCTTCGAGCGAGTTCGAGGTTTTCGGGGAACGACTTGTCGCGGATCGCGGTGACGGTCTGCTTCTTCTTCGGCCCTTTGCCGCCCTTCATCCAGTCGACGAGCAGTGTTCCTGACCGCAGGTCGGGGGCAGGTGTTGGAAAGAGCGTGTCAACGGTCGTAGTCAGGCAACCCGAGAAGAACGCGGGAACACCAACGGCGCGCAGTAGGGCTACTGACTGCCAGTCGCGGCAACCGACCGGTCCGTATTTCTTCAGGTATGCGATGGCATCAGGCGTGAGCATTTCGGGGTATCGGACAAAGACCGACAACAGGATAGGACGGAGATTGGGATGGAACGGGATGTTGAAGGACTTGCCGAAGATGTCATGCATGTACCACCCGAAGGCGATATACCAAGTATCTTCAGGGATGTCTTGGTAGACGTTGCCATCACGGTAGACCTCAACCAGATTGAGTTCAGCCTCGGGACCCGAGTATTTTCTCTCTGCTTTGACCGTTTCGCCCAGTTTCGTGAAGAGCTGCGTGAGACCGCTGTCTCCTGTGAAACTGAGGTTCTCATATCTCAACAGGTGTCCGATTGAGGCGACCGTTTGGATGTAGTCACCGATGTTGCGTGAGCGGATTCCCGGCTGGTCGTAGCTGAGCACACCGAAGTTGCGTTTTCCTTCAGTCGTCGGAAGTGGTTCCAGATGCTTTCCACCTGGGAGCCAGTCACGCATGCGTGTGAGCTCGTAGCGAATGGCCGCATCCAGTTTGTCGGCGCCCCAGGCGAGACGGTCGTCGACGAGAGTGCGAACGTGGTCGAAGGCGTCGATGCAGAACGCAGATTCAGCGGTGCGCAGCACAGCTTTGGAACTCCACTGTTCAGTATCGCCGCTGTGATTCGAGCGCTCGATGAGCGGCAGCGCTTCGGCCCCGAGCGTATCGATAGCAGTCGGGTAGTATTCCACGGCTGCCGCAGTAATGAGTCCTCGTTCGTTGACACGCTCGAACTCTGCCCAGGCAGCTGCAGGGTCTGATGCACGGTGGTAGGCCATGCCCAGCAGTGTTCGTCCGATCTGACTGTAGTCAGGGCGGCCCAGCAGGTTCAATCCGATGGATACGACCTCTCCATGGTGCCCCGCATCAATCAACGCTCTGCCGGACTCCACCATTGAGGATTCAATTGACGAACCCCTGATCAACGATTCGGCCAGGGTCGAACCGGCCCGTATCCGTTGTAGTTCTCGCAGTTTGGCGTCGGCTTCCTTCTTGGTCGGTGCAACGGTCCACCCGTCGACGTCTGCGGCAGTAGGACCTTTAAGGGAAGTCGCCAGATCCCGGTAGGAACGCGCAGTGACTGCTGCGATCTTCTTCGCGCTGCCCGCGGGTTGTGCCTTTCCTGAAGCGCCGGTGGCATTGCGCTCTCGCACATACCTGGTTCCCGATGCCCGTTCAACTGTGGGGAGAGCACGACGAGCAATGCCGTGTACCACGGGCTTCACCAGCTCTCGTCCCTTGCTGATGAGCCTGTCAGTTGCGTTTCGCTGATTGGTCACTCGCCTAGTCCTTTGCAGAGGTGTCGGTGATCTGTCGGTAGTCGCGAACCCGTGATTTCACGGTATCGATTTTGTCTGTTCAATGAGCTGATCTTCGAACCTTTTGTCGCTCATTCGAAGGTGCCCAGCCCAGTGTGACGCAGCCTGTCGTTGAGTTGAGGTGCAAGGGTCTTAGCGTAGGTGGCCGTGATGTGAGCAGTATCGAAATAGGTGATGACTCCCCCGATGACCGGTTCACATCGACCGTCCGGACAGAACCAATCTTCCGGGTAGATGATCGACATATGCTTCGATTCCACTGCCTTCGCCGATTCTGCGAGTGGATCCATCCAGTGCCACGATTTGGGAGTTCCTGAGCATTCTTCGAGCTCATCCTCATGTGTGGCTACGCAATCAGGTACCTGGATATCGTCTCCCCCTGGATAAGGTGTATCTCTGATGACAACAACGTCCAGCTTGGCGTCCGTCCAGCTCTCCAGTATTTCCTTATGCCCTGCTGGGGCCTTCTTCTCAGTCTCTTCCCACGACATTCCTTCCAACGGTGTTGACTGCCGTTCCGAGGTGATCACTGCGTCGAACCCGCCTGATGTGGTGCGATCGACAACCCAGTCGGAATAGTCCTGACAACCTTTGATGCCCTCTGGAGTGCCGAGGTCCTGCGGAAGGGTCGATATGCTGCAGTTCGATGCCAGGAAGGTCGTGATCGTCCAATCGTTTTCGTCAGCCAATCGCTCCAGCGCCGGCAGCCAGTGACCAGCGTGGGAATTGCCGACCAGTGCGACCTGCTTCTCGCCGTCACCATACGTGCATTCGGGTCGATCCGTGTATGGCTCGCTCGACCAGCATCCATCTGCATACGCCTTTGATTTATCTTTCTTAGCGGCAGCCGGCTCCATCAACAAGGAGTCCGTGCCATCACACTTAGGGTTGGCCTTCGCGCTCGGCAACAATGCCGCGGCACCTAAGCAGGAGTCTGGGTCAGAAAGTGCGGATTGCAGGTTCTCCTTGTTCTGCTCGACAATCCGGTCTGAGACCCACATCTGGCTCAGACCAAGCGAGCCGACGACTGTCATGGCCACTATCGCGAAACCAAACGTCCTTCTCCGGTTACGCAACAGTGAGGTCTTTCGAAAGCGGTTCTCAACCCACGTTGTGGACGCCCACGCGACAATGAGTGAAACAAGAATGATCATTGCTTTGTCCAAGCGGCCAAGATTCTCCGTGGTGCCCAGCTTCTCGGACAGGTATGGAACAAGGACGATCAGCGGCCAGTGCCAAAGATAGACGGAATACGAGATGTCACCCAGGAACTGTGCAGGCCGCAACGATAGGAGAGGAAGCACGGAGAATCTGCCGCGGGAGTCAGCAACGATCACGAGTGCGGTGGAGACGACTGGAACAAGAGCGATATAGCCGGGGAACGGCATGTCCGCGCGAATGAGGAATGTCCCTGCGACGATTCCTGCCAGTCCGACCCACCCGATCAGTGAGCTGAAGGGGAGGCGCTTCGGACGAATATAGCTGACGAACACTGCCACGAGTCCACCAGTCGCCATCTCCCACATGCGAGTCGGGGTGATGAAGTAGGCCATAGCCGGCTGCACGACCGTGAACCAGACCGAGAAGATGAGTGAAGCAGCGAAGACGCCGACAATGGTGAAGCCGACGATCTGTTTGGGTCGCTTGGCTTTCACCCCGATCAGGAATGCGAGTCCGATGAGCATGGGCCACACAAAGTAGAACTGCTCTTCGACGGACAGCGACCAGAAGTGCTGCACCGGAGACTGAGCATTGTCCGCCGCGAGGTAGTCGACGCTGGAACTCGCGAAGTCCCAGTTGACCACGTATACCGCTGCGGAGAAGATCTGTCGTCCTGTATCGACCCAGATCGATTGAGGAGCCACAAGGTATGTGGAGACTCCGACGAAGAGGAGCACGAGCAGGGAGGCCGGCAGGAGTCGGCGAATCCGTCTCGCCCAGAAGTCAGTCACGTCTCGCCAGTTCTTCGGCGGAGACTTGATCAGGTGACTGGTGATGAGGAAACCGGAGATGACGAAGAAGACATCTACGCCGATGAATCCACCGACGAAGCGATTAGGCCACAGATGGTAGAGCAGGACGACTCCGACGGCTAAAGCCCGCAGACCTTGAATATCGGCGCGGAATCCCGACCCGCTCGGTTTAGCGTCCGTACTCGGCGGTCTTTCAACGTGGGTGGATTTCAACTGCATGTATCGCTTCCAAAACACTTCTCGGCCGGTGGGATCGGACCCGGCTGTGGTCGTTGTCGTTCCTCGTTTATGCAGGTCGTTGTTAGGCGTGCGTACCGATTCTGATCGAGCGAGATGAGAAATTCTGCAGAGCCTGATGCCGATCCGCTCGATGCACGCGCCTTTTCGCCTCAGATGATGGGAGGACGTCCGTGTCGAGACATCCGCAGCACGCCCCGTTTCGACAGTTTCTGTCGATCCTCACCCTCGGCCCACGGATCCAGTCGCCAGCCTGCACGCCAGCCTTCCATCCAAGCTCGGAGCTGGTGAGGCTTATTCGCCCATTTCACGCACTGCATCAGCGTCCATGAACCGACGTAGGCCCAGCTGAAGGGCCACGGCAAATTACGGCGAGCCAGCCAGACACGGTTCCGTGCATTCATGTAGAAGTATTCGTCATGCCGTCTGGGATCGATCACAGGGTGCGCCACAACCAGGTCTCCCATGTACCAGACTATGTAGCCTGCATCCCACACGCGCCAGGCGAGCTCAATGCCTTCGTGGGCGTACCAGAATGGTCCCGGCCAGCCGCCGCACTCGTCGAATGCCTTCCGCTGCATGCAGACGGCACCTTCCCACACTGAAAAGACGTTGGAAGAATGCTCGGCTTCGCCCTTCTTCAATCGGGGAATCCACCGTTTCGGAGCATCCGGCCCGCCCGGTTCTTCGACACGAGGTTGGATCAGACCGATTCTCGGTTTTGTGCGCATCAGCGCAGCCATGCGCATCAGAGTGGTGTCGTCGGGCAACCAGGCATCGTCATCGAGGAAGAACAGGAATTCGCCTTCGACGTGCGGCACTCCGGCGTTGCGTCCGGCGGGGATCCCTAAGTTCTCCGGCAGTCCCAGGGTCTTGACCTCGGCCGGGATCCCCTCGGGTTCCCATCCGTTGCCGACGCACACAACGTCGAGGTCGACACCCTTCTGCGCCAACAGAGACTCAAACCCTCGGTTGAGGTCCTCGAGTCGCTTCCCCTGGGAAAGCACGACAACACCGAACGAATATTTGCGGCTTTCTTCAAATCGCTGGGACAGAATACGGGAAGAATCGGTCATGACAACCTCCTCGAGGCCATGATCGACATGAAGTGTCCGATGACCGACAAAAGGCACAACGGCGCCAGAATCACGATCAGCCAACGTTCACCGAAGAGCGGAGCCGCACCAGCTGATGATGCGATCAGAGTCACGATGCTCGCGGCCAAGGCGAGGAGGGACATCTCCACGGAATGATAGATGCGATGGAACGGTACGAATCGAGCAGCTCTTTTCAGTTTCGCGACAAAACCTGGGTTCAGAGCAGTAGCTGCCTGCGAGTCCGCAAGTTTGTCCAAACCGTTGAACGCTCTGGACACGTGAACCATGTCGTTGAGCGCCTTGTTGAGCAGGACGAAACCAGCGAGGACAGTTCCGGCCAGCAAGTACGGGTACGTTCCGGCGGGATCGTCGCTGAGGTTGTTCCACTCCCCCACGGCTCGCACACCAAGAGCCACGGCAACCAGGCCCTCCGTGGTGTAGTGCCCGACTTTGTCAAGGAAGACGCCCTTGGCTCCACTGGTCCCACGCCATCGGGCCACTTCTCCATCACAGCAGTCGATATACATCTGGACCTGAGAAAAGAACACGGCAAGGACTGCGCCCCAGATCCCTGGGATGAGCAGACTGGCCGCAATGCACCAGCCGGCAAGAATCATCAGACCGGTGACCCCGTTGGCGCTGATCCTCGTTCTCACGAGGAGCATCGTGAAATAGATCGAAATGTGCCTGAGGTAAAGCTGTGCGCTCCAGTGCTCAGCGTTCTTCCGACTGCGAACTTCGATCGGCTGGGCCTTAGCCCGAAGCTCAGCCAGGGTCGGGTGGCTCTGCGGTTCTCGTGTGGGCACACCCGCTCCTCTCTGCTTCAAGGCATCTGAATAGTGTTTCGAAGCATTCTACTGTGGACACATCGATTGCCACTTCGAAGGCACAGGGGTGTCCAATGCGCTTCAGGCAACCGAGATGTCAGGGTTTGCCGAGTTCCGACTTGATCCGAGTCGTTGAAATTTCGGGAGTACGGGGCAGATAGACGACTTCACATTTGTCTTTGAGGAAGTCGAACTTCCCCTCCCAATCGTCACCCATCACGAACGTGTCGATATGGTATTTTTCGACATCGGTGACCTTCTGTTCCCAGTTGTCTTCTGGAATCACGAGGTCGACGTAGCGGATCGCCTCGAGCATGTGCTTGCGTTCCTCATACGAGAAGTAGGACTTCTTGTCCTTACCAGCATTGAATTCGTCGTTTGAAAGCGCCACAACGAGGTAGTCGCCCTGCTCCTTGCAACGCTGAAGCAGGCGGATATGGCCGTAATGGAGAAGATCAAACGTGCCATATGTGATGACTCGTCGCATTGAAGGAACCTTCCAGACGATTGGTGCCTCAAGAGCAGGCGGATGGGAGTAGCAGTTCAGCGGCAGTTTACCATTCTGTTACCTTAGGTTGCAGACGTGTAACCTGCCTCACGAATCAGCCTTTTGAAGACGGTCCTCGTTTCGTCGCTCGATGACGGATTTGCTGGCATCGATGAATTGAGAGATCTGCGCACCAGGCGACGTATCACCCAGATAACGTCGGCCCAGCTCCGTGGAGAGGTCCCACGCCGATTCCGCCTCCGTGATGAGATCGACGATATCCAGGCTGTCATCTGCGGGGAGGGTAAGACAACGATCAAGAAGCCCCCCGGGCAGTACCTCGGCGTCCGAGCTAAAGGGTTCGATCATGACGAGCGGCTTCTTCGATGCCAGCCAGTCGTACGCCACCGAGGACATCTCGGCAACAGCGATATCTGCCATCTCGAACTGCCACGAAACGTCGGAAGTTCGATCCTGAAATGCTCGCGGATCGGATTCGACGATATCCTCAATGGCTTCAACTGCCTTTGCAAATTCGCTCTTGATCACCCCAGTACGCGGATGGGGACGAAAGATCACTCGATATCCCGCATCGAGAAGTTTAGTGACGATGCTCGCACCATTGTGTGCGATTGCCCCATAGGACATTGACGGCGAGTCTCCCTCCCATGTGGGCGCATAGAACACTATCTGCCCATCAGGCTCGGCTGCGGCAAAGTTGCGCCACACCTCCGGAATCGCTCGGGGTCGGTCCAGCTGAGGACGCCCGACGTCGAGCATCTTCTCGTCACACATTCCATAGAGTGTTCGCTCAATGCGCTCCCGGGCCGCCGCTCCTGCGGTAAAGACAAAGTCATAGGCCTTGAGCTGGTTGGAGATCATCGATACCTTCTCGCTCTCTCCATGGCTGAGATGAACGTGAGCGGGCCCCGGATAACGCAGTGATTGAAAGTTCGGTGTCCCCTGATTGACATAGAAGACGGCCCTCAAGGACGACGACGTCATGAACTCATCGAGGCCCTTGGTCAGACGCGAGAACCGAATTGGGAGATCGGTGACCGTCTTCAGATGCTTCGCAACGATGGAGCTCCGGACGATGATCCCAAACGGGCGATCGCCGAGACCCATGCTCTTCATCTCTGCTTCCAACTGTTCGAACGGCCAGATCCACTGTTCGAGCTGATAGACCGAATCCATTCCGACGCCGAAATAAGCGGCAGCCACGAATTCGTCCGTCGCCTGTGGGTAGAAATCACCAGAGAGTCGTGACTCTTGAATCCGGTCGCGGAATTTTCGCGCACCGAGCTTGGCCGCTGACTGGGCGAAGTTGACCCCTTTGATCGCTTGATGCGAGAGGTCATCCGGAAGATTGGTCATAGGACTATTGTGCATGTGCAGATTCGAAGACCCTGAACCGACCCTCCTCTTATGCACAACATGACCTGCCATTATGATCAATTGAGCCGAGAGGCGAGCTGTGCTCACCGCTTCTTCCTCGGCTACGTTGGAGTCTTAGTCGAGCGAAAGAAACACCATGACACGAGCACGCAGACACAAGTCCGAACCGATTGCCAAGCGCAAACGCGGCTCCGGTGCGACGGTTGAATCGCCGAGGCCGATACTCCTCAGCCGCCAGATTGTGGGCAGTGAGCCGCATGAGATATCGGCCTCCTCAGACTTCGCCGAAGCACTCTCAAAACGAGATTCGACAGACGACTCCCCTACCTCGGCAGCGTTCACTCAGGTCGTCATCCCTCGGTCCACGCCTGAACTGCTCGCGGAGATCGCTTCGGTGTGGGATCTGCACCCCGTCCTTGTCGACGACCTGTTCCACGCCAATCAGCGCCCCAAGGTCGACCGGTACGACGATGTCCTGTTCGTCGTCCTCAAATCAGCGGTCTACATCGACTCAGCGGAGGAGGTCGAGTTCAAGGAATTCCACCTCCTGATGAAAGACAACGTCCTCGTGATCATCTGCCAGGATGATCGGTTCATCGACGGGACACCGATCCCGGACCGTGCTGAGGACATGAACTCCTACTTCACAAGCGAGGAACGACAGTGGATCTCTGACAGGGATCTGCTCTCGCTCGGCCCTGAAGCCCTCGTCTATAGATTGCTCGACACAGCCGTCGATACCTACTTCCCTGTGCTGGACGGCCTTCAGGATGACAAGGACGGCATCGAACGACAGGTCTTCAGCGGAGACACCGCGGCAGCCGAACGGATCTACCTGCTCAGCCAAGAGGTCATCGACGTCCTCCACACGACCACTCATCTCAATCGACTCACTCAACGTCTGGGCAACGGCGCCACAAAGTACGCGATCCCGACCGAATTGCAGGCCTATCTCGACGACGTCACCGACCACCTCACCCGTGTCCTTGCCGAAGCTGCTGAACTCCGCGAAGCCCTGTCGCAGATCCTCAACGTCAACTCCACCCTGGTGGCCCAACGCCAGAACGAAGATATGAAGAAGATCTCCGGGTGGGCGGCGATCCTGTTCGCTCCGACCTTGATCGGGGCAATCTACGGGATGAACTTCGATGACATGCCCGAACTCCATTGGGCCTTCGGCTACCCGATGGCCATCGGGCTGATGGTCGGCCTGGGCGTGGTCCTCTACACCGTGTTCAAGGTGAAGAAGTGGATGTGAGAACATCGTCCGGACCATCACGATGATCATTCGAGCTTCGTCGCCGACAGAGACCTGCGGGTCAGCCGATGAGGAGAGGCCTCAGTCGAGGTGAAGTTTGATCCTCCAATCAAACTAACAGGACAAAACGCCACTGAGGCGATGATAGGCATCCGCCCGCTCACAAATTATGGAGCCGGCACCTGAGGGGAAGGCCTGGACACGTGCACAGATCCGGATCACGAAGGCACGACAAGAAGAACAGAAGATGTGAATCGTTCCTCCGGTTGGCCAGGATCACGCCGAACGGCGCTTGAAGATGCGGTGATGCGTGGAGCGTGAGAATTCGAAGTCATCAGCGCCACCTCCCCCGCCGCGAACTCTGGCAGCTTCAGTGCGTTCGACGATGAGATCACGTTCAACTTCAGTCACGGCCGCGGTGATTAATAGTGAGAACCAGAAAGGGATGGCCCGCTTCTCTTCCACTCCTCGACAGCTGCTCGGGCCCGAAGCGAGCCTACGATTAGTTAGTCAAGCGGTGCCGTGAGTTCGATGTTGATGTCATCCGGGTCCTGAAACGACAAAATGGCGATGCCCGTGTCAGCTAAGTCGATAATCTGCCCATGCTGGACACCAGCTTGAGTTAAGTTCGCTGCCGCTCGGTCGAGATCTGCACGCGAAGCAACGCCAAAGCTGACATGGTCAAGTCCGGTACGTTCGGAATCGAAGGTTTCCTGACCGACTGGACGAAGGCCGAACAGCGTGCCCTGCGGCGTCTGGTACACGGTGCCTCCGTAAAACTTCTCCGGTGAATTCTCGACTCCGGGCTCACCTGCCTTGTCCGAGGCGTCGATAGCAACCGGCCATCCGAAGATCCGGTCGTAGAACGCTTTGGACCGCGCGATGTCGGTGACGGTCAGCCGGACGTGGGCGAAGCCTGAGCTCTCAATTAGTGCCATGGTGACAAGGCTACGCCCGCGGCAACCCTGGTCGAAAGTAGACACGAGGTGAGCAATAGGCACTAGAAAGAAGGGGTAAGCGGTACCAACGCCTCATCGAGGGCCCGGGCAAGCATCACCTGTCGTTTCCGGTGGTGTGGATGCTGGCTGCCAGTACACACGCGGTTGGCGCCGTTGACGAAAATAGTTGAATTGCTGAGTCGATCTACAGCCTTCTTCGATCGGGTAGGGCCGTTGCATGGAACACTCCGTGCGGATCGAAACGCTCCTTGATGTCGAGCAGTCGCGACGTGTTCGGCCCATAGGCCACGGCAGTCTGCTCTTCTTCGTCCGGGCCCAGGAGGTTCGGGTAGCCGCCCGGCAGAGCGTGTGATGCCAGTATTGATACAGCAGTCTTGGTCCAGTCGGAGACTGTTTCTCCAGCTTCAATCAATTCGATCATCAGATGATCCTCACGCCGGCCAAACGCTGTATCCTCGACGCGTCGATCACTGGCCCGACCGTGGAAGTGATGAACATTCAGGAACGACCCGGACGACTCTCGGGCTCCATATGATTCGAGCAGTGCCGGGGCAACGGTCGGGGTCAGCGCCTCAATGTTTCGCGTGCCGATGGCATAGTGGGCACCGTCGGGCAGCACGCCGTCGAGCTGGCGCAGCTTGGCCAACGGGGTCATCACGGAGATGTCCACAGTCAGAGGTGTCGCGAGCCCGCTGAATTCCTCGATGAATGCGTAACCGTCGGCGAGGGGTCCCGACCATGTTGCTGACACCGAAATGACCGGGGTCCCATCATCGGAGGGCACGATTGAGAGGACGGCGGTAAGCTCGTCGGGCGCTTGGCTGACCAGATCGCCGTACCCGGCCAGAACCTGTTTCGCGTGCTCGGACGCAAACAAAAAGGATCCCACCAACACTTCTGTCAGCGAGTGCAGTGCTACCTCGATGGAGGTGACGACTCCGAAGTTTCCGCCACCACCCCGAAGCGCCCACAGCAGATCAGGATTGCT
Source organism: Brevibacterium sp. FME17 (assembly GCF_014897515.1). Taxonomy (NCBI): domain Bacteria; kingdom Bacillati; phylum Actinomycetota; class Actinomycetes; order Micrococcales; family Brevibacteriaceae; genus Brevibacterium; species Brevibacterium sp. FME17. Next base: position 125,808 of record NZ_JABUYD010000011.1, on the reverse strand, counting down.
GTCCTGATCGGCTCGCACCAATCGGCCGTCGGCCAGCACCACCTCGGCGCTCAACAGGTTGTCGGTGGCCAGTCCGAGACTTCCGCAGAACGGCCCGTATCCACCTGCCAGGGTGAGGCCGGTCATGCCGACAGACCCGACGGTTCCAGTGGCGGCGGCGAATCCGAACCTGTCAGCGGCTACCGCTACATTTTCTGATGTAGCCCCTCCTGCCACGGTGGCGACGCCCTCGTGAACTGAGACCTCCTGCATGGTCGATAGGTCGATGACCAGACCGTCTGGACGTATCGCGCGGCCAGCCCAGTCGTGGCCTCCTCCTCGGACTGACAGCGGCAGCGTGAACTCGCGTGCCGTTCTCACGGCGTGCTGCACTTCGGCGGATGTTTCACATTGCACCACCAGGGCCGGGCGGTGGTCGACCGCTCCGTTCCAGATCGCTGCCGCTGCAGTGATCTGGTCCTCTTCCGTCACAACGCGCATCGGGTCGATCTGGTTCGACAGTGCCTCCCGCAGTGCCGAGATCGTTGTACTGTCTGGAGTCGTCATCGTCTCTTGAGCTGTCATCGCCTGCATCTTCCGTTCGCAGTTCGGCGCCTTGAGTCAGGTGCACCTGTTTGGACTGGTTATCGTTGTTAGTCAACCGAGCGGAGAAGAATCTCATTGACGGCAACATGTGGTGGTTGAGTGACTGCGAAGACCGTCGCTGCCGCGACGTCGTCGGGCCCGAGCGGTCGCAACGCCGAAGAAAACTCCGAGTCCGCATCACGGGTAGGTGCATGAGTGATGTGGGTGGCGAGGTCAGTTGTGGTCGCGCCCGGCTCGATCACGACGACTCGAACTCCACGAGTGGTCACCTCCTGACGAAGCGATTCGGAGAATGCGTTGACTGCCGCCTTGCTGGCGTTGTAGACGCCAGTCAGTGGTCCAGCGGTGCGGCCATCGACTGAGGACAGCTGAACGGTTGTCCCCTTGGCACGCAGAAGGTGCGGCAATGCGGCATGGCTCGTGTACATGAGCCCGAGAACGTCGGTATCGATCATTCGACGCCAATCCTCTGTGTTGGCATCTTCGATGGGGCCGAGCAGCATCAATCCGGCGTTGCTGACCAGGATGTCGAGCGTACTGAGCTGATCCACGCAGGTCTCAACGGCATCTCGGCAGGATGACTCGTCTGTGACGTCGAGGTCTATGGCCACTGCTGTTCCACCAGAGGCTTCGATGTCGTCGACGAGGTGGTCGAACAGTGGGCGACGACGCGCCGCGACTGCGACCACGGCACCCTGTTCGGCGAGACTTCGCGATATGGCCGCCCCAATCCCCGAGGAGGCCCCGGTGACCAGTGCCACCTTGCCCCGCAGCGTGCCGTCCGGTGACAGTTGGTCCTGCAGTGGCTGTGGTCGTTCACTGATGTTCAGGTTCATATGCTCTTCCTTCTGTCCGAGCGGGAGGCACGTTCATTTCACCGACTGGCGTCCGGTCAGGTGGGTGGGAGGTTATCGATTGCGTAGTGAGGGCCGATCTCAAGGGCCGTGGACAGGCTCCGCTGCGCCTCCTCGGCGCTCAGATCGTTGAGGGCGGTGCGGGTGGGCAGCGGTTGCCCCCATTGGCTGAAGTATTCGTCGAGTCCGGGTGGAGAGACGAGACACAGCATTCGAGCGTCGGCACCTGTGGAGTTGTGGAAGAAGTGCGGTGCACGCGCGGGGATATTGACGACTTCGCCCGCGTCGACGATGGTCGTTTCACCGCGAAAGGTGACGTCGATCTGTCCTTCGAGAACGTAGAACATCTCCTCGAAGTCGTGTCGGTGCGGCGGCGGGCCTCCGCCTGCTGGAACGAACATGTCGATGAGCGCATAGCGGCCTGCTGTGTCTTCGCCGTTCAGGACCATCGTGTAGTTGTCGCCGACCACCCCGTAGTGTTCCAGGCTCTCGTCCGTGTTGGGGCGCCGGACAGAGATGTCGCGGGTCGGGTCGTCGGTGGCGACGGGAGTGGGAGCCGGACCGCTCTCAGCTTGATTATCGGCCTCTCGGGAGATCAATCGGATGCTTGACGAGAGATTCCGATTGCTATGTTCCTCAGCGTGGACGGCAATGGTGCGGATCTCGTTGTCGATCGAAGCTTCGATCACAATATCGGGGTGTACGCGAAGGTTCACGACCCAGGTGGGGTCACATTGCGCTCCTTCGCCTGGCACCACGACGAACCAGTCGCCGCCGTCTCGCAGTGAGAGCACCGGAGTGATCCGTTCGGCGCGGTTGTCTGCGTCGCGAGTGTGCAGCAGCACCGGACCGAAGCCGGCGGAATCGACTCGTCCGTCGTTGGCTCGAAATGCTTTGATGATGCTGTCGTTGAGATCAATCATTTGAGTTCGCCCTTCCTGTGCGATGTGCATTCTGATTGGTGGTACTGGGAGTCGTCCGGCAGCGGCGTCAGTTCATGAACATTCCGCCGTCGACGTTGAGGGTCTGACCTGTGATGAAGTCGGAGTCTGGGGAGGCGAGGCTTCGGGTGAGCCCGACGAGTCCGGCTTTGGCCGCGACGTAGTGCGCTTGACCCGCTACGCCGGAGAAGATCGATGCGGAACTGATGTTGATGATGCGTCCCCAGCCGCGGTCCTTCATCAGGGGCAGGAGTGCGTGAGAGATCAGAAAGTTTCCTGTCAGGTTGATATCGATCACGGTCCGCCACTGCGCCGATGTCATGTCGACGAATGGGGTGAACGGAAAAGACCCTGCAGTGCCTCGGGCGAGACGTCGGTGGCGATGACAGTGTCCTTGTTGGTCAGAAATCGCGTGACGAGTTCCTTGCCGATGCCGGTGCCGGTGATCAGGACGACTCGTCCGCTGCTGTTGTTGTCATTCATGTGGATGTTCTCCTTGCGGTCTTATCGCTGGATCAGAGTTGTTCCAGTGCAGGTGGTGCTGGAGCCAGACCAGCCAAGAAGACTCGCTCCTGGCGGAGCAGATTCGCCTCCAGCCAGTCGTCATCCTGTGAGAGCGGCTGCGCGAGCATGGCACCGAAGAACACGACGTCGGCCGCCGTGATATCGGACCTGATGGTGAGATCGTCTCGACCTCGGTCAAGAATTCGGCCAATGCCTGTATCGATCTCTGCTCGAAGACGCCGTGATTCTTCGCTCAACTCATCGGGACCACCATGCAGAGGGAGGACGAGCTGATCGCGATGAGCAATGGTGCCGGACAGGAATACCTCGAGGGCGCCGATCGCCGGGCGTTCGCTGGCTGCGGCTTCTTCCACCACGTCAAGAACGAGACCGAAGGACCTCTCGGTGAGTGCCTCCAAGAGTGCTTCACGAGTTGGGTAGTTGCGGTACAGTGTGGCGATGCCGACTCCCGCGTCCCGGGCGATAGAGGCCATCGGCACCTGCCGTCCCTCCCGCAGCATCGCGGTCACCGCGGCCGCGAGAAGACGCTCTTGGTTCGCTAAGGCGTCACGGCGAGTCTGGGATTTATGCTGTGACGGGCCTTTCGGCTCGGCGTTCTCACTCATCGGCTCTGCTCCTTGATCCAGCTGGGCAGATCGAGCACTTCGGGCACGAGGGTGCGAGTCAGGCTCATGTCGGCACGATATGCCGGGAGCTGAGCGAACCAGGTGAACATCTTCTTCTGGTCCTCATCGGGCAAAATATCCACCGACATCGGCTCATACCTGGCTGGGATTCCCATCGCATGGGCAAATGCCGCGGCAATTTCCTCTCCGGTCAATTCGTCGCCGGCGATCTCTATTGCTCCGCCGGGAATGCCTGCAGGTTCCAACAGGGCAGCCGCGGCTACCCGTCCGATGTCGCGAGTGGAAACCATCTGCAGCGGCACTCCCTCCGGCAATGGCAGACGGACCACGAGAGTGTCGCCGTCCATTGTGGGTTGTGAGAAGGACGCAAAGTTGTCCATGAAGAATGCGGGTCTGATAAACGTTGTGCGCAGGTCCAATTCCTCGAGGTGTTCTTCGACGCGCCGCTTACTCTCGAAGTGGGGGATGCCGGTTGCTCGTTCGGCTCCGCCGACCGAGCTGTAGACCAACCTGCCGACGCCGGCTCGGTAAGCGGCGTTGCCGATGGCCAGACCGTGCTCAGTTTCGCCGCGTGTTCCTCCGGGCCCGGCGAATGTCGTCATGGCAAAGACTGCTGCGGCTCCGCGAAGGACCTCTTCAAGTGAGCTGGCGTCGTTGAGGTCGGCGGTGACGAGTTCGGCGCCGGCCTGGCCCAAGTACTGTGCGCGCGGTGCGCTCGGGTCACGGACGAGCGCTCGAACCGGCACTCCCCGGCTCAGAAGTGCCGAGACAACGGCTCCGCCCTGCTGTCCTGTACCGCCGATCACGGCAATCGTGTCGCCCTTCGTTGTCAGGCTGTTGTTGGTGTTCATGTCCTATCTCCTCTGCTGTCGCGATCTCGTGCTCTCGCGGGAATCTGCGAGCCTGTACATCCATCAACTTCCAATACGGATGAATTATTCCACTTATTTTAAACATCTTTCGCGCATGTCAAAGCTGAGCGCGATTAGACTGGGTAAATGGAACTTTCGTTCCGATTGAAGCACCCCGCGAGAATGACCACCAGCAGGCAGGCAGGCAGATCGCCGAGCACTCCCGCTGCGGATTTGAGGAAAGGCCACCGACGCATGAGCAGAGAATCCGAATTCACCTTGAAGCCCTTCGCTGAAGGCGATGCTGCAGAAGTGGCCGTGCTCCAGAAGTGCTGTTGGGTCCCGGAAGCAATGCTGAATGACACCCTGAATATCCCTGCGCTTCACGAGACCGTCGACGATGTATTGCGGTGGCCCGAGTCCTGGGAAACGCTGTGCCTGCGGCGTGGAGATCGACTTGTCGGTGCCGTGAGGGGGCAGTCCACCGGCGGTGGCTCCTGGGAGATCGGTCGCCTGATGGTGGCACCTGACTTGGCTCGTCAGGGTCTTGGTCAGTGGCTGCTCCAAGCCGGAGAGAGCCTGGCGCCCAAGGACACGACCAGATTCGTTCTGTTTACCGGGGTGAGAAGTGAACGAAATATTCGCATCTACCAGCAAGCCGGCTATGAGATCTGCGAACCGCCCTCCGACATCAGCGAGCATGTGGCTGGAACCGTCTTCCTTGCGCGACCCACGACTGCAGGAATTTCGACCGCAGTCTGAAAGCCCACCGCCGCGATCATCGCGGCCGACGGCACGGCTCTGGCCATTACAACAGGGGCCGCAATCGCCAGTGTCAGAACGAAGGACTACTTCACCAAGCACGTCCCGCGCAGCCGAAGACCTCGGCTACACCGGGTGGCCATCGCCTGCCCAACCACGTTCCTGAAGGCAAGCACTCGTCACGATGGACAAGGCAATCTGCTAGCTGCCCTCAGCGATGAGGACCTGTCCCTCGTCGAGGAGCTGCTGCCGGAGAACCAGACCGTTCGAGTCAACAGTTCGCACGACATCCACTTCGCACAGTCGATGATCTACACCGACACGCTGAACGAGTTCGCTGCCCACGTCTGAACGGATCGATGGCGCGCGGGCGCTACTACCAAGAAGGCCTCAGTCGACCGTCACCTTCTTCGATTCGACATTGACTGTGACTTCGGTTTCGGATCCCTTGTCATCGAAGTCGAACTGGTATTCGCGCTGTCCGTCGTCATATTCGAGCTTCCAACCGGAGAGACGGCCTTCGCCCTTCTTCTTGGCCAGGTCGAACGCTTCGTCATACGTCATCGGAGATTCGAGGTCGATGGCCTTTTCCTTGTCATCACTGTCTTCCGATTCGTCGCGAACGACCTTGCCGGTGTCTGCATCAATGACGACTTTATGGTCAGTCGTGCCGTCCATGATCTTGACATCGTATTCCCATTTACCGTCGTCACTGTCGTAATCGAGTTCGATTGCGTGCAGAACCCCGTCTTTGGCCTTGGCCTTATCCTGTGCCGTCTTGACAGCGTCCTTGGCCGAAGTGGATGGAGATTCCTTGCTCAGATCTGCATCTTTGGAAAGCTTGGAATCTGAGGTCTTCGCCTCGTCTGTGGAACCTTCATCGCTAGGTTCCGACGCATCCGTTGCCTGAGTCTCGGCAGGGGCCTGCGACTCTTGAGCTTCGTCATCTGAAGTGCCCGAGCACCCCGCGAGCGCCAGCCCTATTCCGAGCACACCTGCAACTGCAACCTGGGACATTCGATTCGTCTTCATACGGTCACGCTAACACTCGTCTGGTGGACTGAAAACCCCGCCGGAGGGCACTGAATACGCCACCGGTCGGAGGTCCATCAGAACTGCTGTCATCATTCTTCTGTTCTCATCCTGCTGTTCATTTCTCGTCCTCCGGGAGCTTGCCTGGCACCCATAGCGTCACAAGCGTGATTACGACTGAGCAGAACAAGGTCCGCCCTCGTCCTTCTACGATCCTCGCCGCCGCGGTGCTCACCCTGACGGCGACTCTCGGCCCCGGCGTCGTCGCCTCCGCACACACTCTCGGCTCATCCTCCGAGAACGACTATGCGGCACCCCATCAGGTCTCCGAACTCGAATTCCCCACCACGATCTCCCACCGGGGCGGCTCCGACGTCTACCCGGAGGAGTCCATGGAAGGATTCACCGCCTCGGCGAAGGGCGGGTTCCTGCCCGAGATGGACATCCAGTTCCTCAACGACGGCACCCCTGTCCTCATCCACGACGACACGGCCGACCGCACACTCAACGGAGCCAGCGGCCCCATCCGCAACCTCAGCCGCGAAGAATGGGACGCTGCGACCATCAAGCACCCACAAGGTGGCGAATCGGCACAGACGGTGACTCTCGATGAGGCACTCGACGAGCTCGGCGGGGAGGTCGTCATGGTTCCCGAGATCAAGCCCGGGGCCACTTCGGCGGAGGTCGATCAGGTTCTCGACGTCTTCGACGAACGCGGACTGGCCGACTCACTCATCGTCCAGTCCTTCGACTTCGAGGCGGCGAAGACCATCGCCGAACGCGGCTACACTTCCCTCTACCTCTCGGGAGCAACCCTGCCGCAGGAATCCTTCGATGAGATCGCCGCTGCTGGCATCGAATGGGTCGGCCCCAGCAAGAATCTGCCCACCAGGGACCTGCGCAAACTCGACAAGGCAGGCTTCCACGTCGCTCCCTATACTCTCGGGACGGCGAAGGACGGTCACCGTCTGCCCGGCTGGATCGACGGCTACTTCACGGACGATGCCTGGACGAACTAGCGGGCAATGCCGCCAGCCTCAGAGACGAAATGTGACTCCTGCCTGATGCCCAGCGGTGACGAGCCGATAGAATCGGCTCGTCACCTTTCTCTCGAGAAGTTGCAGTGACGTCCGACGCAGCGATGCCGCACACGCGACCATGACGGGCCTCAACAAGGAAGTGGATTCCTCGTCATGCCGCACCGGCATCCTCCTCACTGACGTGGCGTTGATGGAGTGTTCACCGACGAACACCGCCGTTGCGCACGAGAGGACAGCCTGCATCGCCTGCGGTAAACTCCCACCACAATTAAGGAGCACAATCTATGAACGCCCCTATCAAAGTCGCCGTCACCGGTGCGGCCGGTCAGATCGGCTACAGTCTCCTCTTCCGCATCGCCAGCGGCGCACTCTTCGGCACCCACACTCCAGTTCAGCTGCGCTTGCTGGAGATCACACCCGCACTGACCGCTCTCGAAGGCGTAGTCATGGAACTCGAGGACTGTGCCTTCCCCACCCTCGACTCAGTTGAAATCGGCGATTCGGCCGAGCACATCTTCGACGGCGTCAACCTCGCCCTGCTCGTGGGCGCTCGACCACGGTCTCAGGGCATGGAGCGCAGTGACCTCCTCGAAGCCAATGGTGCGATCTTCACCGCCCAGGGCAAGGCACTCAATGCAGTCGCCGCCGACGATGTCCGCATCGGCGTCACCGGGAATCCGGCCAACACCAATGCGCTGATCGCAATGCGCAATGCGCCCGACATCCCCGCCGAACGTTTCAGCGCGCTGACCCGCTTGGACCACAACCGCGCCCTGGCGCAACTGGCCAAAAAGGCCGCGGTAACGGTGGCCGACATATCCAAGATGACGATCTGGGGCAACCACTCAGCCACACAGTATCCCGACATCTACCACGCGGAAATCGGCGGAGTGAATGCAGCCGAGGTCATCGGCGACCAATCCTGGATCGAAAACGATCTCATCCCCACGGTTTCCGGGCGCGGTGCCGCAATCATCGAGGCGCGCGGGTCGTCCTCAGCGGCCTCTGCTGCCGCGGCGACGATCGACGCCGCCCGCGATTGGCTGCACGGCACACCCGAGGGCGACTGGGCCTCGATGGCTGTGGTCTCCGATGGCTCCTATGGGGTGCCTGAGGGACTGATCTCCTCCTATCCCGTGACAACTTCGGACGGGAACTGGGAGATCGTGCAGGGGCTGGAGATCAACGACTTCAGCCGCAGGATGATCGACGCCACCGTGGCTGAGCTGGCCGAGGAGCGTGAGTCCGTGACCGGTCTCGGACTGATCTGAGGTCGCGGGGTTGAGCGGATCTGCTGATATTCTCAAGATCTTATTGCCCCGTTGAGCGAAGGTTCCCGTGAGCGCTGAGAATGACGTGCCGACTATGGCTGATCCGAGTGTGGAGTACATGGGTGCCCTCATTCGCCGCCTGCGGGAATCGGCCGGGATGACTCTGGCTGACCTCGGCCGCGTGGCCGGGGTCAGTCAGGGACTGCTGAGCCAGATCGAACGTGGCCTGGGCAATCCCGCGTATCTCACGCTGCTCAAGATTGCCAAGGCCCTTGATGTACCCGTCGGACGTTTCTTCGACACTGGTGAGGAGCCTACCGACAACCGTGTGGTCCGCGCCGATGGCCGCAGGCAGCTGCAGGTCACCGATCGTGGGCTCGTCTACGAACTGCTGACGCCGACCATGAACGGTCAGTTGTTGGTGCTCAAGGTGCGTGTCCCGGCGGGTTACTCCAACGAGTCGGTGCCCTTCGGCCATCATCGTGCCGAGGAATGCCTATTCGTCCTCGAAGGGGCCTGCTATTTCCAGATCGGCGAGGACGGCTACACCCTCGAGGCAGGTGACAGCATCACCTACCAGGGCGACCAGCCGCACTGGTTCCGTGTCATCGGAGACGCCGAGGCGGTCATCATCGCCACGATGACTCCCCCAGTGTTCTGAGGCCCGGTATTCGGAAGGCTCAGGCCTCGGCCAGACTTCAGGCGTCCTTCTTCGTCTGCTTATTGCTTTCACGCTCGAGGGCCTCGACGAGTTCGTTCTTGTTCATCGTCGAACGTCCCGGGATCTTCAGCGAAGTTGCCAGTTGGTACAGGTGATCCTTCGTAGCATTGGCGTCCACCCCGCCAGCGGTCGGGCGATCGGTGTTCTTCCCGCCCTTGGCCTGTGAGTCGGATGGCCCCGGCGAGGATTTCGGTTCCCACTTGTCACCGACCTTCTCGTGGGTGTGCTTCAACGCGTAGTAGGCCACCTGGTGAGCACGCTCTTCGTCGTCGTATTCCTCCATTGCGGAGTCATAGGTCTTCGCGAAAGTGCGCTGGGCCTTGGCATCCGAATGTCGCAAGGTCGTCGGAAGCTCTGACTTCTTCGGCACTCCTGAGCTGCTCATCTTCGGCATGGTGACCACTTCTCCTCACGTACGCGGGTGTCACGGTTATTCCGACCGTAACGCAGATCACCTTCACATGTCAGGAGCCGTGCCGCACAGCCTCGGCGTCGATATCGCCTCGCCCCTCTATCGCGGTGTGCTGAGAAGATGGCCAGTACTGCGCCGATTCCGACGAACACCCACTTCGTCCGCGGCGGTCTCCTACCGGGTGCGTGCGGTGGAGATGCCGTCGCCGAGTTGGATTCCGATGGCGTGGCGCCGGGCCGACAACGGTGTTGGCCGAGAACGTTCTGTCACGGCGTGGGCTGGCCCCCATTGACGTTGAGGGTCTCACCCAGGACGTAACTCGACTCCGCCGAGGTGAGGAACACATAAGCTGGCGCGAGTTCCGTCGGCTGGCCGGCTCGGCCCAAGGGAGTGTTCTTCCCGAAATGGGGCAGTGCTTCCTTCGGCTGGCCGTCAGAGACCTGGAGTGGTGTCCAGATCGGGCCGGGTGCGACCGCGTTGACCCGGATGCCGCGTGGAGCCAGCTGAGTGGCCAGTCCTTTGGTGAAGTTGTTGATCGCAGCCTTAGTCGACGCGTAGTCCAGCAGGTGGGTCGACGGAGAATACGCTTGAACGGACGTTGAGTTCACAATCGTTGCGCCGGCGGGCAGATAACCCACTGCTGTCTTCGTCACGCGGAACATGGCCCGAATGTTGGTCTCGAAGGTAGTGCCCCACTGCTCATCGGAGAGATCTTCGATCTCTTCGACGGCAATCTGTCGCCCCGCGTTATTCACCAGGGCATCGAGTCCACCCAGCCCGTCTGCCGCATCGTGGACGACCTGCTGGCAGTAGTCCGGGTCGGCGAGGTCACCAGGCAGCGGCACCGCTGTGCCGCCGGCCTCGCGGATGATGTCACAGACATGGCGTGCGTCGTCCTCCTCAGCAGGAAGGTACGACAGGGCGACATCTGCTCCTTCGCGAGCGAACGCGATAGCGACGGCCGAGCCGATGCCGGAATCGGCACCGGTGATCAGCGCCTTGCGCCCCTTGAGCCGACCGGTGCCGCGATAGCTCTGTTCGCCACGGTCAGTGCCTGGAATCAGTTCGACGTCGAGGCCCGGCTCAGGCTGGTCCTGTTTGGGCGGAGAGATGTCCGGAAATCGATTCACCGGATCCTGGAAAGTCAGTTGGTCGCTCATGAGCTGTGGCCCCTTTCAACTGGTGGTCGATTCGCTTCGGCTGGCCAGGGTCTGTTGAGAGATAAACCGCCTGTTGAGAGATGAGCTGGTCAGTAATGCGCTGGCGGATCGCTTGCGGGAAAAGACTCGTCTTCCCACTCATCAACCAACTCATCATCGTGTTCTTTGGTGGAGTGATCTGTTCCGGGCGTTTCAGCAACATCGTGCGGCGCTTCATCGGGAACAGTGTTGAGGGTCTTCTCCATGCTCTCGGTTTCTCGATCATTCGTCATCGTCGCCTCTTCTCACTGATGCCGCATCCGCGATCATCAGACTCATTGCGATCTTGGTCAGCACGGTGCTCTCTGAAGCTTCCGTACTGTTCCGGTGCCGTCACATTAACAGTCTCCTCGGAGTCTCGTAACCCCCGTTGTGACCGCGGTGGCCTGCGGGGAGAACATGCTCGACCCCCTCCTGGCTCACGCGGTGACCTCCTCCGGGTCGATGTCGCCCCGGAGTCCGCGCCATACGGGATGACGCAGACGACCAGCCTCGGTGATACCTCCGTATCGGACCTCACCGACGAGGCTGGGCCGCACCCAGTTCGCATCACGTGACTCGGCGGCAGGAACATCCAGGGAAGGTGTCTTCCGGCTCAGGCGATCGAGCTGTGCCCGCAGCGCCTGCAGCTGGTGGTCGTCGAAGCCGGTGCCCACACGACCCAGATAGACCAGACCGTCCTTCTCGTGGGCTGCCAGCAGCAGCGAAGAGAAGGTCTCGGAACGCTCCCCTTTGCCGGTGCGCCACCCGACGATGATCACGTCGCGAGTGGAGGTGTGTTTGAGTTTGGCCCAGGTGTGGGTTCGTCTGCCCGGCAGATAGGTGCTGTCGGTCTGCTTCGCCATGACTCCTTCGAGGTGGAGTTCGCGACTGGCCTCCATCGCCTTGTCGACGGTTCCTTCGAAGGCCGCCGGCACATGGATGTGCTCACCCTCGGTGACCATGTCGAAGAGACGTTCACGCCGTTCGAGATACGGAGTCTTCAGCAAGGAAGCGCCATCAACGTTCAACACATCGAAGACCATGAGATACACCGGTGTGCGCTCACGTTCACGTTCAATGTCGCTCTCACGCGTCAGCCCCATCCTGCGTTGCAGCCGCCCGAAGTCGGGGCGACTGCCCGGGCCCAGTGCGACGATCTCTGCGTCAAGGATGCAATCAGCGTCCACGCAGTCAGCGAGCTCGATGAGTTCGGGGTAGGCCTTCGTCAGATCGTGACCATTGCGGCTGGTCAGCGCGATCGACCCGGACGAATCATCGGTGCCGGCGCGCACGGCGGCGAGCGCACGGATGCCGTCCCACTTCATTTCGAATGCCCAGTCCTCGGCCTGTCGGCGAACGGAGTGAAGGCTTCCGATACTGGCCAGCATCGGTGCCATGTCAGTGGGCTGCGCATCTGTGGAACCGGTGCGTTCGGGGCCTGTGTGTCCGTTTCGCTTGGAATCGGTGTGCTCAGTCGAAGGTTTGCCCCGCCTCGGCGAGTTCTTAGATGAGTCTTTGGTCAGGTGGATCATCCAGTTCTTCTCGGGTTCCTTGTTCGGCCCGTGCTCGCCGGTGTTGAACAGTGCGAATCGTCGTTCTCCCCCTAGCCCGCCGTCTTCGGCCCCGTGGAGGACAGCGATGATCTCGCGGCCCTTCTTCCACTTCTCGAGTTCGTAGGTCCCGGAGTCCCAGATCGTGACCTCGCCCGCACCGTACTGTCCCTTCTCGATCGTGCCTTCGAAGCTTACGTATTCGAGCGGGTGGTCCTCGGTCTGGATGGCCAAATGGTTGTGCTTCGGATCGGTGGGCGGTCCTTTCGGCAGTGCCCACGAGACCAGCACGCCGTCGTGTTCGAGTCGGAAGTCCCAGTGCAGGGTGCTGGCCTGATGTTCCTGGATGACGAAGGACAGCTCGTCCCCGCTGGTGCCGTGGCTGTCGGGCACCGGTTCGCTGGTGTGCTTCGGGTTACGTTTGGACCGGTAGATGTCCAGGCGGTCGCGCGGCGCCTTCGATGAACTCGACGTTCCTTTCGTCGAAGCGGGTGCGGCTCCCGCCGAGGTGGGGGCCGGATTTGCTGAATCGCCGGCAGTCTTCGCCAACGGTTCGAGCAGATCGCCGTGGTCGTCGATCCGCTCAAGGACCTCCTCGAAGCGCAGCTGCTCGACAGCGGGCGGGTCGTCGAGTTCGTCCCAGGTCCGCGGTGTCGCCACTGTGGGAGTGAACCGGCCGCGCAGAGAATACGGGGCCACTGTCGTCTTCGCCGCTGAGTTCTGGGACCAGTCGATGAGCACCTTGTTCTCTCGCAGCGTCTTCTTCATGGCTGAGACGACGAGGTCTTTGTGATCGGATTCAAGGCTGCGCGCCAACTCGTGGGCGACGTCGGAGATCTGTTGGCTGGAGGCTGATCCCTCGAGCGGCGCATAGAGATGGATCCCCTTGGAGCCGCTGGTCACCGGGTAGGCGTCGAGACCCATCCCGGTCAGCAGCTCCCTGACCAGCTGTGCGACCTCGATGCAGTCGGCCAGTTCGCGTCCTGGCCCGGGGTCGAGGTCGAAGACCATGCGGTCAGGATGCCGTGTCTTCGACTCGATGGTGCCGGGGTCAGATGCCCCCTTCGCGACCTGCCATTGCGGGATGTGGATCTCGAGTGAGGCCATCTGCGCTAGGTAGGTCAATGTCGCGCGGTCCTGGACCAGAGGGTACCTTTTGGATCCGGTGGAATGACGGATGGAACGGGAGACGATCCACGATGGTGCGGAGTCCGGGAGGTTCTTCTCAAAGAACACGTCTCCTGGTTTCTGCGGTGTGCCGACACCGTCGACCCAACGTTTGCGGGTGGCAATGCGGTCATGGGCGTGCCGGATCAGCTGCTCGTGAATGCGAGCGTAGTAGTCGAGCACCTCGCCCTTGGTTGTGCCTGTCTCCGGATAGAAGACCTTGTCGAGATTGGTCAGCGTCAACCGATGCCCGTCGACGGTGACTTTCTGTTCCTGGCGTGGCATAGACACCTCCTGAGTTCTGTACGCTACCCGCTTGCACCGGCGGTAACGAGGGCCACGGAGGAACAGCCTCGGCGGTGGGGACCTACGGGGGTAGCCAAGGTGCTGAGACTGGGCTTCAATGGAGGGATGAGAGCCATTTGGACCGGATCGATTGCGTTTGGTCTCGTCAACGTTCCGGTGAAGCTGTATTCGGCCACCGAGAGCCACGACGTCAATATGCACCAGGTGCATGAGAAGGACGGCGGGCGCATCCGCAATCAGCACCGTTGTCAGGAGTGTGGGAAAGTCATTGAGTTCGACGACATGGTCAAGGCCTACGACGACGGCGACAACCGCGTGATTCTCACGAAAGACGATTTCGAGGCCCTGCCCGCCGATGAGAATGACGATCTCGAGGTCCTCCAATTCGTGCCCAACGATCAGATCGACCCGATCATGTTGGAGAAATCGTACTTCCTGGAGCCGACATCGAAGACACCGAAGGCCTATCTGCTTCTGCGCCAGACCCTTGAGGACACCGACCGCACGGCAATCGTGAAGATCACTCTGCGCACCCGTACACGACTGGCGATCCTGCGAGTCAGCGGAAAGGTGCTCATGATCCAGACGCTGCGGTGGGCCGATGAGATCCGCGACGTCGACTTCAAGGGCGTGAACTCCCAGGCGAAGATCTCCAAAAAGGAATTGGAGATGTCAGCCAAACTCGTCGAATCGTATTCGGAGGACTTCACACCGGAGGAGTTCAACGACGACTACCAGGACGAACTGCGCAAACTCATCGACGCGAAGATCGACAAGGGAGAGACGCTCGACCTGGAGAAGGCCTTCCCCGACGAGGAAGAGGATGAAGAGCCCGGTGGCGACGTGATCGACCTGATGGAAGCTCTGCAGAAGTCCGTGGACAGTTCACGCTCGAAGAAGAAAAGCTCAAATGGATCCGGAACGAAGAAGTCCGGATAACACGAAGCCACACGGGGAACGCCCTGCGAAGCCTCTTTCTTCAGCTCGTTCAGCTCCCTCCACCGTCCCGCCAGGTCACTGCCCAGCCAGATCTCCCTGCGGTTCGTCGGCTTCGGCCAGTGCCGTGAGAAACCGGATGACGACCTCGCGCTCGTCGCTGCTCATGTTGGCTGCAGCGGCAAAGCGACGCGCATGTTGGCGGCCGACGGCCTCACGTGCCGCCTGCGCAGTCTGTGGTGTCACATCGATGCAGAGCGTCCGCTGATCCTTGGGATGCGGGGCACGAGTCAGGTGGCCTGCCGCGACGAGGCGGTCGATGAGCTTTGTCGTCGACGCACTGGAGATCCCCACTTCATGGGCAATGTCCCTGGGAGTGATGATCTGGCCCTGCTTCTGCGCTTGCATGAGCATCCGAATGGCGCGCATGTCACTCTCATTGAGGCGCATATACCGCCTGGATGCCTCCGCCAGTGCCCGATCGGCTTCCCGCCAGTGGCGCAGCGCCTCCATGACGGACATGCACTGCGTGATTTCGGGCTGCGTCAGCTGAGAACGATCGAAGAATTCGGGCTCGTTCGAAAAGTACTGCAATTCTGAATCCGGGTGGATTCTTCGCTCTACGCTCGACACGATGACAGCATACCGTTGCTACACTGGATTAAATCTCTCGCCTGGCTAACGAAAGTGGGTTTGAACAGTGGAAATGGTTGTTCTCGTCGACCGCACCGGAGATCCCATCGGTGTGCAGGACAAGGCCGAAGTCCATGGCCTGTCCACTCCACGACATCTGGCCTTCTCATGCCATGTCGTCGACGGGCGCGGTCGCCTTCTCGTCACACGGCGCGCACTGACGAAGAAGACGTGGCCGGGAGTGTGGACGAATTCTTTCTGCGGCCATCCCGGGCCTGGCGAAACGCTTAAGGCCGCCGTCCGCCGCCGCTCGGAATTCGAGCTCGGACTGAGCATCGATCGCATCACCTGCGCCATCCCCGACTTCGCCTACGTCGCCCGTGATGCCTCCGGAATCGAAGAGAACGAACACTGCCCGGTCTTCATCGCCCGGGCCACATCGTCGATGACGCCGAACACCGCCGAGGTGTCCCAGACTCAGTGGACGACGGCCGCGGATCTGACAGCGGCGATCAACTCCGCACCATGGGCATTCAGCCCGTGGCTGGTCGAGCATTTCCCTGAACTTGCACCGCATATCGCAGAGCACATCGCGAAGGCGGGGCTCAATGACTGATTCGATCACCCCACTCGAAGACATCGCGTTCTCGTTCCAGGACCGGCTCTCACAGGTGCTGACGGAGGGACGGCGCCGTTCTCGCACATTCTCCGCACAGTACGGACAGCTCTGGGACTCACTCACACACATGGCCACGGGAGGAAAGCTGGTCCGACCACGCCTGCTCCTGGACGCCCATCGCGGCCTGGGCGGACGTGACCAGGCAGCCGCCGTCGACGCGGCATGTGCCATGCAGCTATTGCACATCGCACTCGTCATCCATGACGATGTCATCGACAACGACACCGTCCGTCGTGGAGAGGCGAACATCTCCGGAGAGTTCACCTCTGCCGCAATGCACCGCGGCGCCGGCCCGCGTGAGGCTCAAGTCTGGGGAGACGCAACAGCACTGCTGGGCGGTGACCTCATGCTCACCCTCGCCCACTCTCTGCTGGCCCGGCTCGATGTCGACGACGCCAGACGCCGGGCCATCCTCGACATCTTCGATGACACGCTGTTCCAGAGTGCCGCTGGCGAACACTCAGATGTGTGGTTGAGCCTGCAGCTGGAAGAAGCGCGACCCCAGGAGGTCCTCGAGATGGCCGGGCAGAAGACGGCCATGTACTCGTTTCAGGCTCCCCTACTGATCGCGGCTGTTCTGGCCGGGGCAAGCAGCACCCAGACCGCCGAACTGGCCACCATCGCTGCACAGATCGGTGTGGTCTACCAGCTGCGCGACGACGTCCTCGGACTGTTCGGCGATGAACGGAAGACCGGGAAATCCAATGTCAGCGACCTCCGTGAAGGCAAGGAGACCCTCTTGATCACGTTCGCTCGCTCCGACCCGTCCTGGCCCGAGGTGCGTCCCCTCTTCGGGGAGAGGATGCTGAGCACTGCCGATGGTCATCGGCTGCGGAACGTCATCGAGGAATCAGGAGCTCTCGTGTTCGTCGAATCCATCATCACTCAGCGCTGCGAGGACCTGTATCGACTCATCTCCGATGCAGCCCTGCCACCGACATTGAGCCGCCAGCTGATCCAGCTGACCTCCGACTGCAGCTCGCGCATCGCATGAACTCGGTGGGCATGCGAAAAGCAGTGGGAGCACGCGATGAGACCGAACCTCGCGTCGAACACGATGGAACCATGTGGAGGATCCGCTCCTACGAGGCAGCCACAACCGTGCTGCGTACGCGTCATCGGACCACTCAGGCAGGATTCACCGCAGAGAAGATCCCGCGCGGGTACTTTCGGAAACACCCCATACTGATCTCCGATGGTGACGATCACGATTCTCAGCGCAAAGAGGTCGCTCGCTATTTCGCCCCCGCGGTGGTGTCTGCGAAGTACGGAGAATTCATCAACGAGCGTGCTCAAGCCCTCGTCGACTGCGCCGTCGCAAACGGCGGTCTTCGCCTCGACGAGGCGGCTCTGAACTATTCGGTCGAAGTCACCGCCGAGATCGTGGGACTGACCGAGTCCTCCACCGATGCGATGGCCAAGCGTCTTGTCGGGTTCTTCCGGCAGCCGCCTGTCGACCTCGCCGCTCCTGCGATGGGCCGAACCCGTCGGCAGTGGGCCCAAGCGGCCGTCAACGGCCTCTTACCCATCGGACGGTTCTACGTTCACGATGTGCAACCGGCGATTCGCTCCCGGCGCATCCGACGCCGCGACGATGTGCTCTCGCATCTGCTCTCCGCCGGCTACAGCACCGCCGACATCCTCGTCGAGTGCGTAACCTACGGCACAGCCGGCATGGTGACGACTCGCGAATTCATCACCATGGCCTGTTGGCATCTGCTGACGGACGAAGAGCTGGGCCGTCGCTACACCGAATCCTCACAGCCCACCCGTCTGAAGATCCTCGAGGAGATCATCCGCCTCGACCCTGTCGTCGGCCACCTCTACCGTCGAGCGCAAGCCGATATCGAGGTCTCGGACAACGGATGCCCCCACACCATCTCCGCAGGCGACCTGATCGACGTGTGTGTAAGACAGACCAACACCGACCCCCACGCGATGGGGACCGCACCGGAGACGATCAACCCCGGGCGCGATCTCGGACGGGGGAAGGCCGCGACGGGGCTGAGCTTCAGCGACGGAGCCCACGCGTGCCCCGGCCAGCCACTGGCTCTCTACGAAACCGATGCCCTTGTCCACAAGCTCCTGGCCATCGGACCACGCCTCCTCCGGAAGCCCGAAATCAGCTGGGACAACGTCATCGAGGGGTACCGCCTGCGCGGCATGGACCTGAGCCTGATGGAAAGGTCACGTCCAGCAGCAACTGTTCGGTCCGCCCCTCAGCACGAACGCGGCGGATCGCAGCCGCCGGCTTCGCCCCACACCGCTGCGAGAATGACCCTATGAGCGCCTACGAGTACCTGCTGCTGATGGGAGCCTGCCTGCTGATCACGCTTCCCCTCGAGCTGCTGTTCTCCGCCCGGGTCTATCGCCGCTGGAAGCTCCTCCTCGGGTCTCTCATCCCGGTCATCCTCGTATTCTCCCTCTGGGACATCATCGCGATCGCTCGGGACCATTGGACCTACAACCAGCAGTTCGTCACCGGCCTCCACCTCGGCAACCTGCCGCTGGAGGAACTCGTCTTCTTCATCGTCATCCCCATCTGTGCCCTGCTCAGCTACGAAGCAGTGGGCACCGTGCTCAACTTCATCACGAAGAAGGCCACCAGCCGGAAGGGTGGAGGCGATGATGCCTGAATACACGGTAATGACGGCGATCGGCATCGTTGTCGTCATCGGGCTCGAAGCCTTCGTCTTTCGCAGCGGGATCTTCCGACGGGCGAAGTACTGGGCCGCGCTCGCCATCTGTCTGGGATTCCAATGCCTGGTCGACGGCTGGCTGACCAAATTGAGCGATCCCATCGTCATCTACACCCCGTCACACCTCCTGAATGTGCGCTTCCCCTGGGACATTCCAATCGAAGACTTCGGATTCGGATTCGCCATGATCACCTCTGTGCTCATGGTGTGGCAATGGCAGCTCAATCGTTCGCAGAAAGGCACCGAATGACACCTGGACCACGGCCGAGAGACCGATGTGCGCAGAACATCCCGGCACCGCAGGGACGTTCGCGGCCGCTCAGGCCCAAACGGGTCACCGTCATCGGAGCCGGCATCGCTGGACTGGCAGCGGCTGCGATCCTCGCCGAACACGGTGCCAAGGTCACGGTGATCGAGAAGAACGACCACCTCGGCGGGCGTGTGAGTGCATGGCCGGTAGAGGACGATCGGACCATGAGCCGAGGATTCCACGCATTTTTTCGGCAGTACTACAACCTTCGCGATCTGCTCAGTCGGGCAGATCCCGAGCTTCAACGCCTGCAGCCCGTCGACGACTACCCCCTCCTCCATCGCCGAGGCTCCACGGACACCTTCGCCTCGATCCCGCGGACTCCACCGTTCAATCTCCTCGGGTTCGTCTGGCAGAGTCCGACGTTTCCTCTCCGCCGGCTCCTCGATGTCGACATCCCGGCTGCGGTTGAACTCATCGACGTCGAGTTTCCCGCCACCTATCGACGTTACGACGGTGAGTCCGCGGCCGACTTCCTCGACCGGCTGCGCTTCCCCGACGAAGCCCGACATCTGGCTCTTGAGGTGTTCGCACGCTCCTTCTTCGCCGATCCGCAAGATTTCTCCGCCGGTGAGCTCATCGCCATGTTCCACACCTACTTCGCCGGATCGGCAGAGGGCCTGCTCTTCGACGTCCCCGTCGATGACTACGACACGGCTCTCTGGGCCCCACTGGCCGAATATCTCACCGGAATCGGTGTGCAGATCCGCACCGGGGAGATGGTGACCTCGCTTGAATCCACCTCGTCGGGTTGGATGGTGTCGACCGACGGCCAGGAGGTCCACGGCGATGCAGTTGTCCTCGCGGCCGATCCCGCGCGAGCTCGTGAGCTGCTGAGGGTCAGCCGCGACTCGATCGTGCGCACCGCTCCAGCCGCGCAAGGATGGCTGGAGAACATCGACTCGCTGACCAACGCACCCGCTTTCGCTGTGCTGCGTCTCTGGCTCGGTGCACCCGTGGCTGAGCATCGGCCGGAGTTTTTGGGCACCAGCGGATATGACGTCCTCGACAATGTCTCGGTGCTCGAACGCTTCGAGGAAGGGGCCAAGCAGTGGGCGCAGTCCCACAACGGTTCGGTTCTGGAACTTCACGCCTACGCGCTCGACATCGACGCTGATCCTTCTGAGCGGGACAGGGCGAGCATCGTGGCCCGTCTGCTCTCTGACCTGCATCAGGTCTACCCCGAAACTGCGCATCTGCCCATCGTGGACCAAGAGCTGCTCATCGAAGCGGACTGCGCGTTGACGGACACCCGCCCCTGGGATGAGCGGCCCGAGGCTGCCACCCCGATTCCTGGATTGGTCGTCGCCGGTGACTATGTGCGCTGCGACTTACCTGTGGCACTTATGGAACGCGCCACGACGACCGGTTACATGGCGGCCAATCACCTCCTCGCCTCGTGGAGGGTCGAAGGAACCCCGCTGTGGTCACCACCGACTCGCGGACTGCTGAGACGCGGGGCCCTGGGACTGCTGAGACGTGGCGCACAAAGCCTCTCGAGGAGACACCGATGACCGCCTATTTCTCACGAACATCACTGCGAACCACAGAGAGGATCTCATGACCGCCGATTGGAAACGCTTCATCATTCCGTCCGCGGTGTGCGCGGGAGCGGCGACGCTTGGAGCACTCGGGACGAAAGTCGACTCCGCCTGGTACACGAATCTGAAGAAGCCCGCCTGGCAACCACCGGGCAAGGTCTTCGGACCCGCGTGGACAACTCTGTACTCATTGACAGCATTCGCCTCGGGGCGAGCGCTGAACCGCCTGCCGAACAGTCGCGACCGGCGGGCATATCTGGGTGAGTTAGGTGTCAACATGGCAGTCAATGTGGCATGGAGTTGGCTGTTCTTCTCCGCCCGTCGCCCGGACGCCTCTCTCCTTGCGTCGGCCGTGTTGGAAGCGTCGACGCTGAGGCTGCTGAAGAAGGCTGCCACGGTCGATCGGGTGTCGGCCGTCGCGCTCGCACCATACGCGGCCTGGGTAGGATTCGCGGCTGTCCTCAACGCGGAGATCCTCCGTCTCAATCCGGGCGAGACGAACCGGTGCCTGGCACTCACCCGAACGAAGAGCGCCTGATGGCCGCTGCCGACGAGAGCCTCACCTTGGTGTGGTTTCGTGATGATCTGCGCGTGCGCGATCACGCCGCGCTGACGGCCGCGCGTGCCGATGGCCGCGTCATCGCCGCGTGGATCCGTGAGGCCCGCGATGATGAGGGCCTGGGGCCCAGACCGCTGGGCGGGGCAAGCCGGTGGTGGGCACACGAGTCACTGGCCGTCCTCCACCAGGAGCTCTCTGAGCTGAGCATTCCTCTACTCTTCGCCGCGGGAGAGGCGGCTGCGATCATTCCGCAGCTGGCCGATCGCCTCGGCGTGGATGCGGTTCGCTGGTCGCGTCGTTATGCTCCTGCGTCCCGAGCGCTCGACAGCCAGATCAAGACTGCGTTGAGCAATCAGGGCTTCACGGTCCATTCCCACATCGGGTCCCTCCTCGTCGAGCCTTGGACGGCCGCCCCTCAGGGTGGTGACCATTACAAAGTCTTCACCCCGTTCTGGAAAGCCGTGTCAGGACGCGAAGTCGGTGACGTGCTGCCGACGCCGGAACCACAAACACCACTAGACCCGGCTCTGCTGGAATCGGCACGAGCCTGCTCAGCCGTGACCGACCTCGACGGACTGGGACTCCTCGAAGGCACCGGGTCCGATTCAGGAGATTTCGCTGCAGCCGGGGGCCCACGGTGGTGGCAGAACACCATCGCCCGCCACTGGTCGCCGGGCCTCCGGGCCGCTGCCAGCCAGCTTGAGGATCTGGGCGCGGGCATCGATGGCTACAGCACCACCAGGGATGTTCCCTCGGACGCAACGAGCACATCTCGACTCTCGCCGAGGCTGCGGTTCGGAGAACTGTCACCGCGGCAACTTCTCCACGCCGCCCAGACGACAACATCCATTTCCGCAGATGATCGCGCAGCCTGGATCCGTCAGCTCTATTGGCGCGAATTCTCCTGGCATCTGACCTACCACTACCCCGACATCGACTACACACCGATCAGAGACGAGTTCCGACACTTCCCCTACGAAGACGACGATGAGGCGCTGGCCCGCTGGAGGTCCGGAACCACCGGCTACCCACTCATCGATGCAGGAATGGCACAGCTGTGGGAGACCGGGTGGATGCACAACCGGGTCCGCATGGTCACAGCGAGCTTCCTCACCAAGAACCTCCTCCAACACTGGTGGTTCGGCGAGCAATGGTTCTGGGACACCCTCGTCGACGCCGATGAAGCCAACAACCCTGTCTCCTGGCAGTGGGTCGCCGGCAGCGGTGCCGACGCCGCTCCCTATTTCCGTGTCTTCAATCCCGAACGACAACGCGAACGTTTCGACCCTGACGGCGCCTATATCGACGACTGGCTCCCTTATTCGACTGACGCATCGCCGACTCACATCGTTGACCTTGCAGATTCACGTCAGGCCGCGCTGGGTGCCTACGATCGGATGAAGAACATGTCTGCAGGAGCCGAGCCCGCAGGGCCAGAGTCTGCCGGGCCAGAGTCTGCAGGGCCAGAGCCCGCGGGGCAAAAGTCCGCAGAAGACTAAGACGCGAAGGCGGTTGAGAACATGAGGGTGCTTCTAGCAGGATGCGGTGACCTGGGAACCCGCTTGGGCCTGAGGCTCGTGGACAGCGGCCAGGAGGTCATCGGCCTGCGCCGACACCCAGAAGAGCTTCCCGACTCATTCGAAAAGTTGTACGTCGACCTTGGCAACCCCGGCACCATCACCATCGAAGGCGTTGATGCAGTGGTGATCACGCTGACTCCCGATGACTATTCCGATGCAAGCTATGAGCAGACGTATCGCCGCGGAGTCGAAGGTCTGATCAGCATCCTGGGCTCTCGCCCCAAGCGGGTAATTCTCGTGTCCTCGACTCGGGTTCTCGGCGCCGCAGCACCCGGGGAGAGCACGGATGAGGAGACCGTGCCCAAACCCGAGTCGGGCCCTGCCCGCACTCTCTGGGACACCGAAGAGCTCATTCGTGCCACGTACCCATCCGCTGCGATCGTTCGGGCCGCCGGGATCTATGGTCGCGAGGATTCGCCGCTCATCAAGGGAGTTCGGTCGGGCCGAGCAGTGAACTACCGCCGATGGACGAATCGCGTTCACTACCGCGATCTCATCCGAGGCATGGAAGCCCTCCTGTTCACCCCAGACCCGCCGCAGCTGTTGCATGCTGCGGACTCGTGTCCGGTCCAGCTGGGCGAGGTCGTCGGATTTCTGGCCTCCGCTCTGGACATCTCGGCTCCACCGGATCTGGAGGACGAGCCTGAAGCAGGGCGACGAATCAAGAACACTCGGTTCCAAGACCTCCTCGGATCGCTGGAGTTCCCCACGTTTCGCGAGGGATACTCGCATGAGCTGCGTTCCACGAAGTGAACGGACAAAGCTGATCTGGATAACCGGCTCCACCGGTTAAGTCAGCTGGAGATCAGTGATGCAGGTTGCGCCCTCATCGGTTGTGTCGAAGTCGGCAGAACCGGACTTGCCGTCGTAGCCGACCTCGATGGTTCCCTTGATATCGCTTGGCACCCAGAACCCGACGAAACCGTTGTCGAAGGTCGTGGCTGTTTCATCGACCACGATGTCGCCGGCGGCTTTGTCGGCGATCTGGACATCGATCTTCTTTTTGTTGAGCTCTCCCAGGCAGGTGGTCAGGCTGTGATAGAAGCAGTCGTGAGTGGTGTTCACAAACGGGGCAATCGACACATACGTCTTATCTGCCGGTAAGTCGAGGGTCACTTCCTGCGCCTCTCCAGCCAATACGAGTTCATCAGGATAGACCGAGGCCATCAGATCGCCTGGACGATCGGCTACGTCCAGCTGATCGAGATGATCGATTGCTTCAACAGCATCCATTCCTGACAGCCCATGGTCAGAGAGGAATTCCTCCGACGAGACCTGCTCGACATCGGGTCCCGAATCTGAGCCTCCGGTTGTGCAGCCAGCCAACAGCAGCGTGAGGGCCGCGATGGCAATTCCACGTCGTTTCAATCCATCTCCTCACATCGCATTCGTGTTGCCCACCACAAACAGCGGACAGGCTTGATCGCCGTTGACAACTATACCCCCGATGGGTATATGCTCGGCGCCAGATACCTACCCCCGGTATCCAATTGTGGAGGAGCAACATGAGTGAGAACTGCGAGCCAAACGACGCCACCGCCGCTCAGACAAATGAAGCTGGCACGGATTCCTCTTGCCATGCTGCTGGTCACGAGCACGGATACATCCGTGACAAAGGCCGATATCAACGACGGCTGGCACGCATCGAGGGTCAGGTTCGGGGAATCGAGCGGATGGTCGATGAAGAGCAGTATTGCATCGACATCCTCACCCAGGTCTCAGCAATCCAATCAGCGCTGCGCAACGTAGCTCGAGGACTTCTCGACGACCACATGCGCAGCTGCGTCGTCGACGCAGTCAAGGACGGCGGAGCCGACGCCGATTCCAAGCTCGACGAAGTCTCTGAAGCCATCAGCCGACTGATGCGCAGCTAACCCACAGACAAGAAGCAGGAGGACATCATGAGCAGCCCACATCCCCATGTGTCGGACGAGCACCACGACCACAACTCGCTCAGCACCCAGGACCACGACTCACACAGCCAGCACAGCGGTCATGGCGACCACAACGGCCACAGCGGCCATGGCGGACACAGTGATCATGCCGGCCACGGCGGCCACGGTGATCACGCGGCCATGTTCAAGAACAAGTTCTGGCTGAGCCTGGCACTGTCGATCCCGGTCGTATTCTTCAGCCCCATGTTTGCCAGCCTGCTCGGGTACACGACACCGGAGTTCCCGGGAGCCGACTGGATTGCCCCAATATTGGGCACCGTCATCTATTTCTATGGCGGCATGCCATTCCTCACCGGCGGATGGTCGGAACTGAAGTCGCGCCAACCGGGCATGATGCTGCTCATCGCCATGGCCATCACCGTCGCGTTCGTGGCTTCATGGATCACCAGCCTAGGTATCGGCGGGTTCATGCTCGACTTCTGGTGGGAACTGGGCCTGCTCGTTGTCATCATGCTATTGGGCCACTGGATGGAGATGCGTGCCTTGGGCGCGGCATCTGGTGCACTCGATGCTCTTGCCGATCTGATCCCAGACGAGGCAGACAAGGTCACCGACGACGGAACCGTGACCGTGCCGATCAGTGAGCTCACGACCGGAGACATCGTTCTCGTGCGGTCCGGGGCACGAGTACCGGCCGATGGCAGCATCGTCGACGGTACGGCAGAGTTCGACGAATCCATGATCACCGGCGAATCGAAGACCGTCACCCGTGCAAGCGGGGATCATGTGGTCGCTGGCACCGTCGCAACAGACAACTCCGTGCAAGTCTCGGTCGAAGCCATCGGCGAGGACACCGCACTGGCCGGCATCCAACGCCTGGTCGCCGAAGCCCAGCAATCCTCATCCCGGGCACAAGCACTGGCTGACCGGGCCGCGGCCTGGCTGTTCTGGTTCGCGCTGGGCGCAGGCATCATCACCTTCCTTGTCTGGTTCCTCATCGGCCAGCCCGATGATGCAGTGATCCGTACTGTGACTGTCCTCGTCATCGCCTGCCCACATGCATTGGGCCTGGCAATTCCTCTCGTCATCGCGATCTCCACTGAGCGAGCCGCAAAGGCCGGAGTACTGATCAAGAACCGCATTGCTCTGGAGCGGATGCGCACGGTCAATGTCGTCCTCTTCGACAAGACAGGCACCCTCACCGAGGGCGCTCACGCAGTCACCGACATCGCAACCGCAGCGGACATCACAGACGGGAAGCTGCTGGCCATCGCCGCCGCGGCCGAAGCTGATAGTGAACACCCCGTGGCACGGGCAATCGTGACGGCTGCCAGTGAGCACGAGGAAGCTTCGGCGATGGCCTTGGTCGGCTCTGAGTTCAGGTCTGCCACCGGACGAGGGGTGCGCGCAGTCGTCGACGGTGCAGAGATCACTGTCGGAGGACCCAATATGCTGCGTGAGCTCAACCTCGACCCACCAGCTGATATTGCCGCCAGGACTCACGAATGGGTCGATCGCGGAGCCAGCATCCTGCATGTGGTCTCCGACGGACAGATCATCGGGGCCCTGGCTCTGGAAGATCGGGTTCGGCCGGAATCACAGGCAGCAGTGGAGGCCCTGCACAGTCGAGGTGTAGCTGTTGCCATGATCACCGGCGACGCTCGTCAAGTCGCTGACGCAGTGGCCGCGGATCTGGGGATCGACGAGGTCTTTGCCGACGTCCTCCCGCAGGACAAGGACACCAAGGTCGCTGAGCTTCAGAGTCGTGGACAGGCTGTGGCTATGGTCGGAGATGGCGTCAATGATGCCCCGGCCCTGGCACGAGCTGAGGTCGGCATCGCCATCGGTGCCGGCACGGATGTGGCGATGGAATCAGCGGGAGTTGTCCTCGCTGGAAATGACCCCCGTGCCGTGCTGTCGATGATCGACCTCTCGCGGGCCAGCTATCGCAAGATGCTGCAGAACCTGGCCTGGGCTACCGGCTACAACGTTCTCGCCGTTCCTCTCGCAGCTGGTGTCCTCGCACCGATCGGGTTCGTCTTGTCCCCTGCAGTCGGGGCAATCCTGATGTCGCTGTCGACGATCGTCGTCGCACTCAACGCCCAGCTGCTGCGCCGAGTCGATCTCGACCCAGCCACACTCGCAGCCCTGCCCGTGGAAGATGCAACTGTCTGAAAGGTCGGCGGGATCGTCGCCCCATAAATCACCGATCCGAACGTCGGTGCACCGTAGGGCCTGTGGGTCCGGAAAAGAAGGAGAAACATGAAGAAGACCACACCGTTGACGACAATCGCTGCGATCGCAGCCGCGACAGCCCTGGCATTGTCCGGGTGTGCCAGTTCCGGAGAAGACGAAGCGGGTCAACCTTCTCAGGACCAGTCCGAGTCGTCATCCGGTGAGGGGCATGGCGACAGCCATGAGCACGCCGCTGATGGCGGCGATCCGCCAGCGGGCATCAAGAAGGCGTCCGATCCGAAGTACGCCGTCGGTGATGAGGTCAAACTCACGGCCGACCATATGCCAGGGATGAAGAGTGCAGAGGCGACGATTTCAGGCGCCTTCGACACCACGACCTATTCGGTCAGCTACACCCCAACCGATGGCGGCGACCCGGTGAAGGATCACAAGTGGGTTGTTCATGAGGAACTCGACAACCCCGGGAAAGCACCCCTGAAGGACGGCTCTGAGGTGAAGCTCGAAGCCGACCATATGCCAGGAATGAAGGGCGCAGAGGCAACGATCGCAAGCTCGACCGATGAAACTGTCTACATGGTCGATGTCGACACGGACGAGATGACGATGACAAACCATAAGTGGGTTGTCGAAGACGAAATCAAGCCAGCCGAGTAGACCCGTTGCCGACGGGCAGCGGCCCCGGACTCGAGTCACCTCGGATGCGTTTGAGCACCAGTTCGGCGCTGATCAGACACATCGGCACACCGACACCGGGAGCGGTCGTCGCACCTGCATAGTAGAGCCCCTCCACGTTTTTGGAGACATTCTGCTGGCGGAACATCGCACTCTGTCGCAGCGTATGGGCTGGCCCGAGCATCCCCCCGAGCCACGAATTGAAGTTGCTGGAGAAGTCCGTCGGTCCCTGAGTCTGTCGAAATCTGATCCGATCTCTCAAATCAGGGATATCGGCCCAACGGGCAATCTGCTCAATGGCTCGATCCGCTGCACGTTCGATGCGTGGATCTCCCTGCCCGTCGCGGCCCCCGGCGCCCATTCCGGCATCAGCCGGCACAGGGATGAGGATGAAGAGATTCTCGTGATCAGGTGGTGCCACACTGGGATCGGTGTGGCTGGGTTTGCACACATAGGCCGATGCCGGGGAGGAGATCTTCGGTCGAGGGCCGAAGATGTCGTCGAAGTTAGTCGACCAGTCGTCGGTGAAGAAGAGTGAGTGATGCGGAAGCTGCGGGACCTCACCCTCGATTCCGAGAAAGACCAGAATGGCGCCCGGCCCACTCGTCACCCTCTCCCACCAGCTTTCAGGGAAGCTCCGATCGACAGAGTCCAGGAGCTGAGTCTCCGTATGGTGAAGATCAGCGGCTGAGACGACGGTGTCACAACGGTGTTCGTGATTCCGGCCCTCGTGATCCGTCCAGACGAGGCCGGTGGCTTTTCGGCGTCCGCTGCCTTGTGGTGCGGCAGAGATGTGTGTGACGGTCGCATCGGTGTGCACGCGGACTCCGGATCTTTCGACGATGCGGGTCAATGCATCGGCGATGGTCCTGAATCCTCCCATCGGGTACTGGACCCCGTCGCACAGGTCCAAGGCACTCATCAGGTGGTAGATCGCCGGTGCCCTCCGTGGGTCTGTGCCGAGGAAGATCGCCGGGTATTGGAGGATCTGCCTCAGCACAGGATGCTTCACCGAGGTGGAGGAGAAGCGCTCAAGAGATGTGCCGAGCAGACGAACCAGAGTCGGAAGCGCGGTCATGACCTCTGGCCGAAGCATCGACATCGGTGAGGTGAAGAGATTATAGAGAAAGTAGTCGATCGCCATCTTCCTGGTGCGGTTGGCCGATGCCAGATATCGGCTCAGAGAACGACCGCTGCCCCGCTCGGTGCGCTCGAAGACCTCGAGGACCTGGGCTTTGCCCTGCGGAATCGTGATCGTCTGCGCTTGTGAGGATGTCGTGGCGGGGCTGAATACGGTGTAGGCCGGGTCGAGGGGCCGCAGATCCAGTTCGGCGCTCGCAGAGGTCCCGACAAGATTGAAGAAATGTTCGTAGACCTCCGGCATCAGGTACCAGGACGGTCCGGTGTCGAACCGATAACCGTCCCGCTCGATCGAACCGATACGGCCGCCGAGAGTCGAATTCTGCTCGAAGAGGTCGACCGTGTGCCCCTCGCGGGCCAACAGTGCAGCAGTGGCCAGTCCCGCTGCCCCTCCGCCGATGACGGCGATGCGCTGTGTCATGGTCGCCTCTCCCTCGCCGTGACGACGATGGCCTTCGAAGCCAGCCTTGCTTTCACCACGTTGGGGATGCGCACTCGTTCTTGATACAGACGTTCGACGGGAGTGACAGCAATCCTCTCGTTCAGAGCGGAGAAGAGGGCTGCGGCGCTTCTCACCGCTGTTCTGGCATCTTTCGGCAGAAGCGAGAAAGTGGCCTGAGCATGTGCGAGCTGTCGTCGAATCCTGATCACCCACGCGGTTTTGTCAGCGTCCGTGAGTCGGCTGTCGGCGGTGAGATAGCTGCGGCGCAGTCTCAGACTGTCGTCGGCGAGGTCGCGGAGGAAGTTCACGTTCTGAAACGCCGCTCCGAGTTGTCGCGCACCGAATTCCAGCTGTTCGGTTTCAGCGGGCGTGCGATTCTGAGCACAGAGGAAGACTTTGAGGCACATGAGGCCCACCACCTCTGCGGAGCCGTAGACGTAGTCCCGATGTTCGTCCGGGCTGAAGCTGCGCACGGATGAGGGGGGTTCGCTGAGCGCACTCACATCTGCTCGCATCGAAGCGAAGAACGGTTCGATGAGATCACCGGCGATTCCGGTCGTCCTTGCGGTCTGAGCGAATGCGTGGATGATCAGGTTGTCGCTGATGCCGAATCTCAGGGCGCTGCGGGTTGCGTTCGCGAAGCCATCGAGCAGTTCGTACTGCTCTTTCGTTTCGAGTCCGGCGTCGGAAGCAAGCCCATCGACGATCTCATCGGCGATTCTGACGAGGGCATAGATGTTGCGAATGTGGTGACGGTGGTTGGAACCGAGAAGTCTGGTGGCCAGCGCGAAAGACGTCGAATAGTTCGAGATGACGGCGTTGGCTGCCTGCTGAGCCGTCCGACTGAACACCTCGTGCGTCTGTGAGAACATATTCGTTAGCTTAGCTAACGATTATGTGGTTGGCCTCGCTTTCACCGAGATTTTTCCGCCGCTCCGGCGATATTCTTCGCCATGGCAGGAAAGATGAGCCGATGGAAAGGCGAGACGAACCCCCAATAGAGTCGCCCTCGGATGCCTTTCGGAATGAAGATCGCTCGCTGCCTGAAATCGCAGCCACGACCAGCCTCGGTGGTGGTGAATTCGAGCCATGCACTGCCTGACACCCGCATTTCTGCACGAAGGAGCAGACGATGCTCGGGGTCCAGCTCCTCGACCCGCCACCAATCGACAGGGTCACCGACACGCAGACGATCCGGCAGGCGTCGCCCACGATTGAGTCCAACGCCACCCACGAGCTTGTCCCACACACCTCGCACCCTCCATGCGAGTGGCCACGAATACCAGCCATTTCGTCCGCCGATGCCTTCGATGACTGGCCACAGCTGCTCGGGCGTCAGCCCAGGAAAGCGCAGTGTCCGGTCATCGGTGAATACTCGCTCTCCTGCCCATTCGGGATCATTGGGCAGAGGCTTCGCTGCCTGGGCAAGCTCCCCCGCATCGGCATCCCAATTAGTATCGACAGCCCCTTCAGCCTCGCGCTGCAGCGCTAAGCGCACGGACTGCTCATAGTTGAGCAGACCGTCCGGTGGTGGCGATATGACAGAGTCGACATCGCGGTCTTTGGTGACAGCATCCTCTTGCAGTGACTGGACGAGCGGCAGTGTCAGCGTGAACGGCAGCGGGGTAACGAGGCCGACCCAGATCCCGGACAGCGTGGGTGCAGGCAGTGGCAGCGTGAGGACGTGCCGGGGCTTGAGTCCCGCGATCGCAGCGAATCTCTTCATGATCTCGGCATATTTGAGAACATCATGGGACCCGATGTCGAAGGCACGGTTGACGTCACCGTCGATGTCGACGGCCCTGAGGAGGTAGTAGAGCACATCACGGACCGCCAGTGGTTCAACGTGATTGGTGACCCACCTCGGCGCCGGCATCAACCGCAAGGTCAGGGCGAGGTGACGAACCATCTCGAAGGAGGCCGATCCAGATCCGATGATGATGCCCGCCTGGAACGCGACGGCGGGCACAGGCGAGTCGATGAGAATCCGGCCGACCTCTGCTCGCGAGCGCATGTGCATGGACAGGTCCGCCTTGTCGGGGTGGAGTCCCCCGAGGTAGACGATGCGTCGGACGCCTGCGGCCTCTGCCGCTTCGGCTACCCGCCTGGCGGTTGCGGCTTCCCTGTCTTCGAAGTCGTGCCCCGATCCCATCGAGTGGACGAGATGGTGGATGACATCGGCTCCGGTGGCAGCCTCGACGAGGCCGTCCCCGTCGTCGAGGTCGACGCGATGGATGTCGACCTCATCGGCCCAGGGCACCTGTTCGAGTTTGTGCGGAGACCTCACGGCGACGCGAACGCGGTGGCCGGCCTGCAACAGGCGAGGGACGAGGCGTCCCCCGATGTAACCGGTGGCTCCGAGCACCAGGACCGTGCGGGGATGAGGTGATGGCTCGATGATTTCAGGGCGAGATTGTTCCACGCTGTCACCATAAGCATATTTCACTAGCTTGGCTAGTGATCGACGTGACTCAGATATACAGACCGGATGCCACCCTCCGTGCCTCATATATTTTTACCCGCGAAATGGTGGACCCTCGGACACCATGGGGAGTGACCGGTCGATGGCGACTCGAACAGAGCCCACCACGAAATACGCCAGGCAGTACAAGAAGGCCTCGAAGAAGAACAAGAGCGCTGTTCTCAACGAGGTCATCGCGACAGGTCGCCAAACGCGACCGGAAGCCTCGTGCCAGTGAAATACACCGACGAGCTCAAGACTCGTGCCGTCGAACTCGTGATCCATGCTCAAGCCGACCCCGACACCGCGAACGGGCAACCGCCCGCCTCGCGAACGAGCTCGGACTGAGCAAAGAAACCCTCCGCGTCCGGCTTCCAGCTGTGGCGCATCGGGCAGGGGTTCTGGTTGCATCGGATGCTCCTGTGGCGAGTCCGAGGACGAGGAACAGACTGGCGAGGACCGTGGTGAGAGTTAGAGTACGCATTACTTGTCGCCTTCTTCCTGAGCTGCTTCTTCTTCTGAGTCGAGTGAGTAGATGATGGAGTTCGAGGCGACGATGATCCGGTTCTCCGGGGCCGCCCATGGAAGTGCCGTGTTGGTGACGAGTGGTTTGGTCTCGCCCGCGAGTGTGACGATGTCGCGGCCGCAATCGCCATAGGCAGTCTGGGCGGGAATTGCGAGGGGACTGAAATCGGGGTCTTCCTCGACTGGCTTGTCGTCTTCACCGAATCGGAAGATCAGTCGACCGAACCCGAGCGCGTTGGGTGAGGCGACGATGTCGGCGCCGGCCTTGATCTTGGCACCATCCCAGCGACGACGTTCTTGCAGACATCGCGAGGCAGATACCAAAATGAGGCACCCCAGCATTGCTGGCGTAGGCATCGGCTGGGCCAGCGTGACTCTCAGTGCCTGGGTAACCGGCAACCGAGGAAAACGACGAGGGGACTGATGCAGGGTGTTGGGCAGTCAGATTCCAGCTATGAGCCCAGAAGCGCCAGAGGAACTACAGCTACTCCGTCCTGTCTGCGATAGGCGAATTTTCCGGATGTCACAATGATTTTGTCGACGAGCTCATCACCAATCTTCTGGTGCAGCCAGTTGAGGTGGCGAACGTCGGAATCATCGATTTCTGAGGCGAGCTTGATTTCTATTGCAACCACACGACCATCCGGCTTTTCAACAATCAAGTCGATTTCGTGGTCTCCGGAGTGCGTTCTCAGGTGACCTACCTGATGGCCGAATGCTGGGACATAACACCGAATGCATAAGGTGACGAGAGACTCGAAGAAGGATCCGAGGAGTGGGCCATTCTTCAAGCTCCGATAGTTGCGGCTGGTATCGGCCCGTGTTCGGTTTCCGAGAAGCGACTCCGGCGTCGCGCGGAGGAGCCGAGCAGCAAGAGCTGGATCTGCGAGCTGATGTTTCGGCTTATTTCCCAGCTTGTTCAGTTCCCCTCCCTCAGGTATCCAAGCGGGTATTTCATCAAGCAGCCACAATTGGCTGAGCGCTTCTCTGAAAACTCCTATAGTCGCGCGGCTTGGGCGGCTCTCCTTTGAAACCGCTGCAGCGATGGATTCGAAACTTGCAGTCGTCGAGGTCGCTGCAGCGTATGCACGAAGCCATGCAAGCAGAGCCTGCGGCCGTCTGAATTGTGAACCAAGTGCAGGAACCTCCCTCTGTAACGCATAAGTGAGATAGGCATCCAGCTCGTCCGCAATTGTTGACGAGGAGCCGTTGCGGAGGGCAGGGAAGCCTGAAGACACGATCTCGCGCACGTACGAGTCGAGCGACACGCTAGTTGTTCCCTCGATATCGTCGCCGGTGTCAGCGAGGATGCGGCGGAGGCTGACTGATGGTTCGTCTAGGAGACGTTCTTCTAGAGACATCGGGTACATACGGAGCCGAACGATACGGCCCGCACCGGTATGGATCTGTGTTTCATTGGTATTCGCGCTGCCGGTCAACAGAAAGCGCCCCGGAGTACGGTCATGATCGACTTCTCGACGGACGTGGTCCCAAATCGGCGGGTCGTACTGCCACTCGTCTAAGAGAACTGGACGAGCAGCTGAGCTGGCTCGACCACGGTCAGCGCGAAGGATTGATAGTTCTTCCGGATTATCTAGCCTGAATACAGATCCGGCCAGCCGTGATGCGGTCGCAGATTTCCCCACAGCCTTCGGACCGTCCACAGCTATGGCAGGGAACCTCTTCAGAGCGCCTGAAATGACACTGTCAAGGATTCGTGGTTGATACTCCATGGACCAAGATTACAGTTTCGCTGTCACTTATTGAACAGTTTCGCCGAACTGAAGTGCACAGTTTCGCTGTCACTTATTGAACAGTTTCGCCGAACTGTCAAGTCCGTCAAAGGACGGTTGATCAGATTTGCGCAAAGGGAAGCAGCGGACTCAGGGGATGGGAGTTGTCACGCTCTCCAGTCCGAGACCGTCGAGGCGTGGTTGTCGCCCTGTCGCCACGAGGATCTCGTCAGCCTCGAACATGGATTCCCCGTCCGGACTGTTGGTCCGGATCGTGATTTCACCGCCATGGATACGACCGAGGCCAGTGTCTGCGGCCCGTTTCCGGCTGCGGTCGGTGACCTCGGCTCTCAGATCGACTCTGACCCCTGCTCTTTCAAGCGCCTCGGTGACATGCTGGCCCGCGAACGGTTCGTGACCGGCCAGAAGGCCACCACCGCGAACGAGCATTCGTACTCGTGCACCCAGTGCGGCCATCCAGGTCGCGGCCTCAACTGCGACGACTGTGTGTGATCAGCTTTAAGTAGGCCATTCCAGATCCGGAACCCATCCATTTCAGTGTCTGGATTCCAGCCGAAAGAGCACGAAAAATCTACGTGTTTCCCCTGCAGAACCTGATGAGCCGTCAGCGGTGTGAGTTCTGCGCGTCCCGCCCTGGATTCGCTGACAGTGATTGCGGCTACCGGAGCACAGAACGTGTTCGTGGGTCTTGGCGAGATGCCTTGATTGAGCGAAAACGATGTACTCGGCAACCGGCCCAAGCTGGGAGGCGTCTCTACGTCACCCCATCACCAGGGATTCGCCAGCTGCCACTGCTCGAACCAGTACCTGTCGCCTTGGTAATGGGACTTGGAAGGCTTGCAGCCCTTGAGGTCCGAATGCTCGTCCAGCCAGGCGCGCACCAGGCCGGGTACCTCTTCCATCCGATCGCGCCAATCGTCGAGCGGCAGCACCAGCACAGTGCCGTCAGCTGCCGTGAGGCGGCATGAGTAGTTCGGCAGCCCCTCCGTATTCTGCGAATGCGTGTAGCTGATCTGCTCGCAGCCAGTGGTGAGATAGAAGCGGATGTACTCCCCCGACACGTCGGAGCACAGCGACTTGAAGTCCTGATACCGGCTGAGCCACTCCGGCCTCTTATATTCGGTCATACGTTCTATTATGCGCCCGCCGTGAGTGATTGCTCCAAAATAGTTTCCCGCCGAGCAATCCAGTCGCGACAGCCCTCCGAATCAGAGGTGATTGCCCGTTGCAGACGACTTCTGCTTCCACCGCCAGGAAAGGAACACGAATGACGACCACGAAGCACACACGCACCCGGACCATCATCGGTGCCACAATCACAGCCCTTACCGTGACCGTCGGACTCTTCGCCGCCCCTGGGGCAGCCTCGGCGGCCGAGAATCCGCAGGCGGCCGCGGCCGAGACCTCCAGCTCACTGATCGAGGGCCCACTCGTCGATCTGGGAGATCTGATGAACCTCATCGGCTCCATTAACATCGGACAGTTCCAGTAACGGCCAACGCAGTGCAGCGCACCCTTGAAGCGCTGCCTGCACCCATGTCCTCGCAGCACTCCCCCGCCCGATGTGAAAGACCTGATGACTGAAGACGCTTCTCGAATCGAACTCACCTCCGCCCAACGCGGTATCTGGTACGCCCAGAAAATCGAGCCCGACAATCCGACGTTCCAAATCGGGCTGTACGTCGACATCCGCGGACCGCTCGATGTCAACGTGATGCGACGTGCAGTGCGCACCACCGTCTCAGAGGCCGATTCGCTCAACGTCGTGTTCCGTGAAGACGAACAGGGCGCCTATCAGCAGCACGGTCCCGCGCGCAGCCATCTCCATGTCCACGATCTGCGTGGCGACCCCGACGGCGATCCTGCTGCGACGGCTCGTGCCATGATGGACGACGACCTCAGCACCGTCCACGATCTCGACGACGGAGAGCTGCTCAGATCCGAACTGTTCCACCTCGGCACCGATCACTGGATCTTCTACCAGCGCGCCCATCACCTCATCGTCGACGGGTACTCCGCGATACTCGTCCTGCGCCGTGAATCTCAGCTCTACAGTCAGCTGATCGGCCCGGCAACCGGGACTTCGGAGTCGCCCTTCGGCAGTCTGGAGGACTTGGTGGCGGAGGAAGCCGAATACCGTTCGTCAGATCGCTTCCACACCGATGCCGAGTTCTGGACGCAGACGCTCTTGGAATCGGAGGCGGCCACCGGTCTGGCCGGACACCCACCGACAGCGGCGAAACAGCTGGTCACGGTCAACTCCGAAATACCCCAGGAGCTGGCCCGACAACTGGCACGAACTCGTTCGACTCCGACGCTCATCCTCAGCGCCGCAGCAGCCTACCTGCACCGAATGACCGGCCGGCAGGCCATCTCCGTGGGGCTTCCGGTCACGGCCCGGCGCAGCGCCCTGGCCAAATCGGTCCCGTCGATGATGTCCAAGATCCTGCCTGTGCAGCTGAGCACCACACCCGAGACCACCGTCGACGAACTCATCGAGAATGCGGGTTCCGCACTCCGCCGGACCCTCATCCACCAACGATTCCAATATCAGGAGCTCGACACCGACACCGACTACATCGGGCCTTCGGTCAACATCTTCCCAACGGTCGACGACATCGACTTCGGTGCAGCATCTGCGTCCCTGCATCTCCTGTCGACGGGCCCGGTCGATGACCTGTCGATCATCATCCACGGCCTGGCAGCGGAACAGCCCTCCTCCAGCGGAAATGACCGAGCCGCTATCATCCGCTTCGAGGCGAACGCAGCACTCTACAGTCACCAGAGCCTCACCGAGCACCTGCGGCAGTTCATCTCCGTGCTCTCCCAACTCAATCCTGCGCAAGCTCAGCCCTTGGCCGAGCTGTCGCTGATTGACGAGACGGAATCTGCCGAGCTCATCGCCGGCGGACAGGGCCGAACTCAGGACGTTCCCGGCCATACTGTGGTCGAGGAGTTCACCACGCATGCCAGGAAGTCTCCCCTCACCACCGCTGTCGTGGCCGTTGACGGTCAGATGAGCTTCGGCGAACTCGATCGCCGTTCGACGCAGCTGGCCTGTCACCTCCGGGAGCTCGGTGCCCGTCCGGGCGCGCGCATCGCTGCGCGCCTGGGCAGGACGACGGCTCTGCCCGTCGCCGTGCTCGGGATCCTCAAGGCGGGTGCGGCATTCGTGCCGCTCGACCCCGACTACCCTGCGGCCCGGATCGAAGCGATGGTCGCCGATGCCAGCCCGGTTCTCGTGCTGAATTCCTCATCGGTGACCGGCCCCGGCGGAGAGACCACGGTGACCACCGGTGCTCCTGTGATCGATCTGGATTCCGACCAGCTGTGGGCGACACTGACAGCCAAGCCGGCCCAGACAGCACCGGGGACAGCTCCGGCTACAGACGACCTCGCCTATGTGATCTTCACCTCCGGGTCGACCGGGCGCCCCAAGGGCATCGGCGTCGAGCACCAGTCCCTCGTCAATCTCTTCCACAGCCACGTGGAGTCCATCTTCACTCCAGCAGTCGAGAGGCTCGGGCGCGGAGTGCGCGTCGCGCACACCGCGGGCATCTCGTTCGACGCCTCGTGGGATCCCCTGCTGTGGCTGTTCGCCGGTCACGAACTCCACCTCATCGACTCACTCACGCGCCGCGATCCGGAGGCACTGACCGAGTACTTCTCCGCTCACGGCATCGACTCCATCGAGACGACGCCTTCGTTCGTCAAGGCGCTCCTGGCACACGGCACCTTCAGCGGCGAGGAGCATCCCAGCGTCGTGGCGCTGGGTGGAGAAGCCGTCGAAGCCGGCTTGTGGCGTGAACTGGCCGCGTTGGACGATGTGACCTTCCACAATCTCTACGGTCCCGCCGAGACCACTGTCGACAGCCTCACCGCACCCATCGTCTCCGGCTCTGTCCCGGTGCTGGGTCACTCCGTGGCGAACACCAGACACTACGTCCTCGACTCTCGGCTGACTCCTGTGCCCGCACAGGCACAGGGAGAGCTCTACATCGCCGGACTCAACCTGGCACGCGGCTACGTCGATCGTCCTGGAACAACGTCCGAACGATTCATCGCCGACCCCTTCGCCGACGACGGATCCAGGATGTATCGCACCGGAGACATCGTCCGCAGATCCCTGTCCGGTGGCATCGAGTTCCTGGGACGAGGCGATGAGCAGATCAAACTTCGTGGATACCGCGTCGAGACCTCAGAGGTCGAGCTGGCTCTCCAGGCTGATGAGAGGATCCGTTCCGCGGCCGTCGTCCTCGGGCAGAACCAGGCTGGCTACGATCAGCTTCTCGGGTACGTCACCGCGAGCGGCGACATCGACACCGCCGAGGTGCGCCGGAGCATGAAGTCCCGCGTACCCGACTACATGGTGCCGTCGTTCATCATGCGCATCGAACACATTCCGCTCACGGTCAACGGCAAACTGGACCGACGGGCACTGCCGGAGCCCGAATCGTCGCAGGCCGAATCCGAGGCGCCAAGGGACGCAACAGAGCAAGCCGTCGCCGCGGCCTTCAGCCAGGTGCTGGGAGTGGACTCCATCGGCATCGATGACGACTTCTTCGAACTCGGAGGACACTCGTTGCTGGCGACTCAGCTCGTCGCCTCCCTGCGGACGAGCTTCGCGGCGGCTCCGGCACTCCATGAGGTGTTCCAGCACCCCACTGTCCGCGAACTCAGCGCCACCCTCGACCCGAACGCTGACTCGGCCGACCCCGGCCGTGAACTCGTCGCCGCGGACCGACCTTCCTCGGTCCCACTCTCATACGCCCAGTCCCGCCTCTGGTTTCTCAACCAGTTCGACACCGCTTCCGCTGCGTACAACATTCCGCTCACCCTGCGCATCCGAGGAGACCTGAACTCCACCGCTCTGCATGCCGCCATCAACGACCTCGTCGCACGGCATGAGAGCCTGCGCACCGTCTTCCCCTGGACGGCGGGACAACCCGAACAGGTCATCCTCACCACCGCCGAGGCGCAGATCGCCATGCCCATCATCGAAATCAGCGAAGAGCTCGTCGACCACACCGTGAATGCGGAAGCCACACGGGGATTCGACGTCTCGACCCAGCTTCCGATCAGAGCTCTCCTGATCAGACAGGGCGCCGAGGACCATCTCCTGCTCCTGACACTGCACCACATCGCCGCGGACGGCTGGTCACTGCGCCCCTTGGCCAACGACCTCTCGACGGCATACCGCGACCGTGACCGCGGACACGACCCTGTCTTCACGCAGCTGCCGGTCCAGTACGCCGACTACGCTCTCTGGCAGCGCGAAACACTGGGTGCCGAGGACGACCCGGACAGTGCGATCGCCGAGCAGTTGGCCTTCTGGAAGAACACGCTCAGCGGTGCACCTCTGGAACTCAGACTCCCGGTCGATCGTCCCCGCAGCACACGCACGACCGGTCACGTCTCCCGTGCGATTGAGATCGAGATCAGTCCCGCGAGCCATGCCGGTCTGCGCCGACTCTCGGCGGACCGCAACGCCAGCCTGTTCATGGTGCTGCAGGCGGCATTCGCCGTGCTATTGGACAAGCTCGGTGCCGGCAGCGACATCCCCATCGGCACACCCGTGGCCGGGCGAACCGAGACGAAACTCGACGAACTCATCGGCTTCTTCGTCAACACGCTGGTGCTGCGCACAGACACATCGGGCAATCCGAGTCCCGTCGACGTCATCGACCGTGTTCGCGCATTCAACCTCCCTGCCTACGCCAATCAGGATGCGCCCTTCGAACGCGTCGTCGATGAGATCAGCCCGCCTCGGTCGGAGAGCCTCCACCCCCTGTTCCAGGTGATGCTGACCCTGCAGAACACCGCGCCCGTCGATATCGACATGGGTCGCCTCGACGTCGAAGCCGCACCCGGCCCGGAAGTGTCTGCGGCGAAGTTCGACCTCCTCCTCGACCTGGCCGAACTCGCTCCCCAAAACGGGACGCGCAGTGACTCTGCGCACCGCGACGGCGAGGCCCCCGGCATCGTCGGTTCCCTGGAATTCGACTCCGCGCTCTTCGATGAATCGACCGCCCAGGACATCGCTGCACGGTTCCTGCGCGTCATCGAGGCGTTCGTCACCGACCCGCACCGTCTCCTCTCAGACCTCGACGTGCTCAGTCCGAGGGAGCTCGAGTCCATCCGCAACGAGAGCCGCGGACCCGAGCGAGACTCTGTCGAGTCGACGATCATCGACGCATTCGAATCGACGATCAAGCGCCATCCTGACCGTCAGGCGCTGGTCTCCGACTGCACCGAACTGACCTTCTCAGAACTCGGCTCTCTCGTGAGAGGTCTCGGCCGCGGACTCGCCCGCCATGGGATCGCGCGGGGGGATACTGTCGCGATCGCGCTGCCCCGGTCCGCCGATGCCATCGCAGTGCCCCTGGCGGTGCTGCGCATCGGCGCAATCGCCGTGCCCATCGACCTCAGCTATCCGCAGGAGCGAATCCGACTGATCCTCGACGAGAGCGACGCCGACGCCGTCATCGTCGACCCCTCCGATGCCTCTCTGCGTCCCGAGAACGCCATCAGCATCACCGACCTCTGTGACGGCCACGTTGATGCCCAAGGCGGCGAGACCCTGACGGGCCGACACGACACAGCCCTCGACCACGGTCGTCCGGATCCTGACGACCGGGCCTACGAGATGTACACATCGGGTTCCACCGGCACTCCCAAGGGCGTTGCCGTGGCCCACCGGTCACTGATGAACCTCTTCGCTCACCATCGGGCCACGATTTTCGCCGAGGCCGGACTCGACGATGCACCGGTGAAGGCCGCGCACACCGCCGGGCTGGGCTTCGACGCCGCTTGGGACCCGATTCTCTGGCTCGTGGCCGGGGCGAACCTGCACATCGTCGGCGACGAAGTGCGCAGAGACGCCGAAGCACTGGTCCAGTACTGCCGCGCGCACCGAATCACAGTGCTCGAAACCACCCCGTCCTTTCTGCGACAGCTCATCACCTCGGGGCTCTTCGACGCAGAGGCCGACAGCGACACCACTCCGCTGTCGATCGCTCTCGGCGGAGAGGCTGTCCCCGACGAACTCTGGCGCGAACTGGCCGACACTGCTGCCGTCAATGCCTACAACTTCTACGGGCCCACCGAATTCACCATCGACGCCCTCACGGCACCAATCGAGGGAGCCCACAGCACGATCGGCCACCCGATCAGAAACGTTCAGGCCATGGTGCTCGACCGCCATCTGCGCGAAGTCCCTCACGGAGTCGTCGGCGACCTATATCTCGCCGGAGACGGAATCACCTTGGGATATGTGAACCGGGCGAAGGAGACCGCGCAGCGGTTCCTCGCCAATCCGAACGCCTGCGGCGAGCGCATGTACCGGACCGGCGACCTGGTTCGTCGGACCGCGGGCGGAGGCCTCGACTTCATCGGCCGCGACGACGATCAGATCAAGCTGCGCGGGTACAGGATCGAACTCGGCGAGGTGGAGAATGCATTGGCGGGGGCCCCAGGTGTCGAGCAGGCGGCGGCCATCGTCGACAATCCTCACGACCCGCAATCTGCCCGACTCATCGGCTACTACACCGGAGACGCCGAGGAAAGCACCATCCACGACCATCTGGTCGCCCGGCTCCCGACCCCGATGGTTCCACGACTGCTCATCGGCGTCGACACCATCCCCCTGACCGCCCACGGCAAACTCGACCGCGGCCGGCTGCCCGCACCCACCATGTCGGGGCAGCAGGAGTCTCGCCGCGCTGCCAGGACACCGGAGGAACGCACCATGTGCCGGCAGTTCTCTACAGCGCTCGGAGCAGAGGAGGTCGGACTCGATGACGACTTCTTCGAACTCGGCGGACACTCGCTGCTGGCGGTGTCGCTCATCGGTCGCATCCGTGAAGCCTTCGACACCGATCTGCCGCTGCGAGCCATCTTCGATGCGCCCACTCCCGCGGCTCTGCTCCGCCGTCTCGACGCTCCCGAGCACACACCTCAGTTGTCCCTCGCCGAGGCGGCAGCCGCTCCCGCCCGTCCCGACGATGGCGCAGCATCAATGAGCCTCACCGAGTGGAGACGGTCCTCGCTCAGCACTCGACCGCACCTGATCCCACTGTCTTACGGGCAGGCGCGCATGCGCTTCCTCAACCAGCTCGACACCGGGGCCTCCGACTACAACATCTCGCTGGCGGTTCGCTTCGCCGGGGATCTGGACCCCGAAGCCCTCGGCCAAGCTCTGACGAACGTGATCGCACGACACGAGATCCTGCGCACCGTCTACCCGACGGTCGATGAGACACCGGTCCAGCACATTCTGCCGCCGACAGCGGGAGAGAACATCATGGACCGCTTCGTCACGGACTCGCCTGCCGCAACCGCAGAGACCTTGGCAGAACAGGCGGCACTCGGCTTCGACCTGAGCACGGACCTGCCACTGCGCGCGTCCCTCTTCGACGAAGGCGAGGAATGGGTCCTCCACCTCGTCATGCACCACATCGCCACCGATGGGGCCTCGCTGCGACCGCTGACGCAGGACCTGTCCACCGCCTACGCCGCACTGCGGGGCTCCGCCCATCCCATGCAGCGCACACTCGACGTCCAATACGCCGACTTCGCCCTGTGGCAGCGCCACGTTCTCGAGGAGCAGCAGAACCCAAGTGAGCAGGACGGTCGGCAGGAAGGTGAACAGAACTCACTGCTGGAGCGCAAACTCCAGCTCTGGTGTGACCACCTCGACAGCATACCGACCGAACTCCCCCTGCCCTCGGATCGGCCGCGCCCACGCACTGCTCGCCAGTCCGGGCGCCACCATCGCTTCAGCCTCGGCGACCGCACGACGCAGCGTTTGGCTGCGCTCGCCGCGGACAACGGCGCCAGCCTGTTCATGGCACTGCACTCCGTGCTCGCCGGCTTCCTCAGCAGTCTCAGCGGCAGCGAGGATGTCGTCATCGGCTCTCCCAGCGCCGGTCGTTCGGATCCCGAACTCGAAGACATCGTCGGGCTCTTCGTCAACACCGTTCCGATTCGCAGCGATATCTCTGCCCAGCCCGATCTGCGCACGCTTCTGGCACGCACCCGGACCGCGGTGATCGAGGCATTGGAACTCGACGATGTGCCGTTCGAGCGCCTCGTCGAATCCCTCAATCCGCCCCGCGAGCTGGGACGTCATCCGCTGTTCCAGACCATGTTGTCCCTGGAGAACTCGGCGACGCCGAACCTCGATCTCCCGGGAGTCGACACGAGCATCGAGCCGGAGGTCGAGACCGGAGATGCCAAGTTCGATCTTTCGTTCACCTTCCGCCAGAGCACCCCGGGCACCGGTCTGGATGTGGTGCTCGACTTCAACTCCTCGATGTTCGACACCGAGACCATCGCCGAGCTGTGCGAGCGGTTCTCCCGGTTCGTCGACGAGGCGGTGAGCGCTCCGGATCGCCCGATCCATGACATCTCCCTCCTGGGTACCGCCGAGGTGGAGCAGGCCATCGATGAACTCACCGGTCCCGTCCCCACCACCTCGGCGCCCCTGATCCTTGATGTCTTCGCAAGCACAGTGCGCCGGATGCCCGATGCCATCGCGGCCCAGCACGCCGAAACCTCGCTGTCGTTCCGCGAACTCGACGAGGCCTCCGAGCTGCTGGCACGCGAACTCATCGGCTGCGGTGCGGGGCCTGGTGCCGTGATCTCGGTTCGCCTGAGCCGAGGGGTGGGTATCATCGTCGCCACTCTGGCCGTGCTCAAATCCAGGGCCGCCTACAATCCGATCGACATCGACTATCCGGTCGGGCGCACCACCGCGATCCTGTCCGATGCACAACCGGTCATCGTCGTGGCCGAGACCGGGACCGCCGAGGCGCTCGCCCCAATTCTCGTCGATGCCGGAATCACCCCGGCGGTCATCGAAGTCTCACCGGCCACCGGTGCGGTGAACGCCACAACCCCGGCACCCACAGCGAAGGTGGAGCGCTCACCACGAGCATCGCAGTTCGACCCGACCGCCTATGTCACTTTCACCTCCGGTTCGACCGGTCGGCCGAAGGGCGTCGAGGTCGGCCATCGGGCCCTCGCCAACCTGCTTGCCTCCCATCGCGGAACCTATCTGCCGACTCCGAGGTCCGAAGGCGAGCAGATCGCTGTGGCCCACACGACCGGAATCGGGTTCGATGCCGCATGGGACCCCATGCTGTGGATGATCGTGGGCCATCACATCCACATCGCCTCCGAGCAGGTCCAACGCGATCCCCAGCAGCTCGCGCACGATCTCCGCAGCCTGGGCATCGGATTCTGGGAGACGACTCCCAGCTACCTACGCCAGCTCAAGACCGAACCGGAATTCCTCCGCCTGCTCGAGGAAGCCGCAGCTGGCGGCAGCACCGTCACTGTCGCCCTCGGCGGTGAGGCGATCGACGGGGACCTCTGGGAGTGGCTGCGCGATCAGCCCGGCATCACCGCACTTAATCTCTACGGCCCCACCGAGACCACTGTCGACGTCTTCGCCGGCCCGGTCTCCTCCTCGCCGACACCGGTGCTCGGCTCACCGCTCCAGCACATGCGCGGTTATGTGCTCGACGAACGACTGCACCATGTTCCCGCCGGCACGACCGGAGAGCTCTATCTCGCAGGACCCCAGCTGGCGCACGGATACCGTGGGCGACCGGGGCTGAGCGCCGAACGCTTCATCGCCGACCCATTCGGCTCCGCCGGCGAGCGCATGTACCGCACCGGAGACCTCGTCGTGCGTGACCGA
The DNA here is from genome assembly GCF_014897515.1 of Brevibacterium sp. FME17. Taxonomy (NCBI): domain Bacteria; kingdom Bacillati; phylum Actinomycetota; class Actinomycetes; order Micrococcales; family Brevibacteriaceae; genus Brevibacterium; species Brevibacterium sp. FME17. The sequence continues at coordinate 81,257 of NZ_JABUYD010000011.1, read as the reverse complement.
AACGGGCAGCTGAGCTTCCTCGGACGCAGCGACAGCCAGATCCAGCTTCGCGGATTCCGAGTCGAACTCGGCGAGGTCGAACGTGCACTGCGCTCCACCACGGGCGTCAAGGACGCACTCGTTCGCCCTGTCGGCGATGATCCCGCGAGCATGCAGCTCATCGGCTACATCGTCGCCGATAGGGTCGAGACGACTGAAACGGTCGAGACCACTGACCCGACAGTGTCGCCGGCAGAGCCTCAGGAGGTCCTCGCCGACGAGACTCGACGTCACGCGCGTTCGACCCTGCCCACCTATATGGTTCCGACGCGCATCGTCGTCATCGACGAGGTGCCTCTGACGACCCACGGCAAGGTCGACGAGGCGGCACTCCCCGACCCATCAGCGGCGGCGGTCGGCTCCCGGCTGGAACCCCGAACACCCCAGGAGGAGACCGTGGCGATGGTCTTCGCCCGGGTCCTGGCGCTGCCACGTGTCGGGGTCGACGAATCGTTCTTCGAACTCGGCGGGCATTCATTCCTCGCCCGGCCCCTCATCGCGGCTGTCAATGATGCCCTCGGTGCCGAGCTGTCGGTTCAGTCCCTCTTCCGCTCCCCGACCGTCGAACAGTTGGTGGTCGAAGCAGCCCAGGGCACCGCGAACTCCATCGACGACAGTCTGCAGCGTCTGCTTCCGCTGCGCACCTCGGGTTCGAAGTCGCCTCTGTTCGCTGTGCACCCGGCCACCGGCATCAGCTGGGGCTTCGCTTCGATGCTCCACGGTCTCGATGCGCAGCGCCCGCTGATCGGACTGCAGATGCCGGGGCTGGCCCCGGACGATCCAGACGAGATCACTGCGAGCACACTGACCGAGCTCGCCGATGACTACATCATCCAGATGCAGTCGGTGCAGCCGGCCGGCCCCTACCACCTGATCGGCTGGTCCTTCGGCGGCGTCCTGGCTCACCGTCTGGCCACCCGACTGCAGGAGAAGGGTGAGGACGTGGCATTCCTCGGCGTTCTCGATGCCTTCCCCACGGGGCAGGATACCAACGCCGATGTGGGCGAAGGGGCAGCGCTGTGGGCGAACTATCTCCAGACCCACTACCCGGGCACTCCCGAAGAGACCGAGGGCCTCGATGACGCCCAGGCACTGGAGTTCCTGCGCCGGCACGGTGATCCTCTCGGCAATGTGTCGCCGGGAACCATCTCCTCGATGACCCGAGGCTTCCTCACTGTGGCGCAGCTGATCCGAGAAGCACCGCTTGAACGGTTCGACGGCGACCTCAGCCTCTTCGTCGCCACCGACGAGGTGCCACACGGAACCCCGGCACCGGAATCATGGGGCCCCTTCGTCACCGGCGACATCCACGTCACCGATGTCGCGGCCCGACACTCGGACATGCTGACCACAGCAGCGCTTGCAGAAATTCTTCCCGTGATGGCAATCCACTTGGATGAGGGCGCCGAATCACAGACGAGACCAATCAACTCCAAAAACAGAAGAACCCCGCCCCGGAAACACCAGTAGGAGCTGAAGACACATGAACAACCCCTTCGACGACACCACGGCAACCTTTCGCGTGCTCGTCAACGAGCTCCAGCAGCATTCACTATGGCCCTCGTTCGCCGATGTGCCCGCGGGCTGGGTCGTCGCCTGCGGGCCGGCCGGCCGAGAGGAATGCCTCGACTTCGTCGAACAGAACTGGACGGACATCACCCCGCGTCGGCTCGCCGAGATCGCCTCCTAGTGATCAGCATTGACCAGCTGAGCAAGAACTACGGCACATTCAGAGCACTCGACAAAATCAACCTACAGGTCGACCAGGGACAGATCTTCGGCCTCCTCGGCCCCAACGGCGCCGGTAAGACCACGACCGTCAAAATCCTGTCCACTCTGGTGCGCCCCGACTCCGGAGAGGCCGTCATCGCGGGGAACTCGGTGACGGCCGATCCCACCGCCGTTCGCGCCAGCATCGGCCTGTCGGGACAGTACGCGGCGGTTGACGAGAAGCTCACCGGCCACGAGAACCTCGTCATGGTCGGCCGTCTCTACGGGATGAGCCGGCAGGAGTCACGAGCCAGGGCCCGTGAATTGCTGCACGAGTTCGCAATCGTCGACGTCAAAGATAAGCGTGCGGGAGCCTATTCGGGAGGTATGCGACGCCGTCTCGACCTGGCCTCGGCCTTGGTCTTTCGACCACCGGTGGTCATTCTCGACGAACCCACCACGGGACTCGACCCGCGCGGGCGACTCGACACCTGGGACGTCATCTCCACTTTGGTCGGAGAAGGAACGACGGTGCTGCTGACAACCCAATACCTGGAAGAGGCCGACCAGCTGGCAGATAGAATCGCCGTCATCGACTCCGGCAAGGTCATCGCTGAAGGGACCTCTGATGAACTCAAGGTCAGCCTCGGCGCCGAGCGCATCGCACTCACCCTTGCCCGCAGGGACTCGCTCGACGAGACCCTGCGGATTCTCGAACGGATCATCGGAGTCTCGAACCGCGCGCAGACCGACTCGACGGGAATGCGTCTCACTGTGCCGGCGCCACTCGGCCAGAAGACACTGCTGCAGGTTCTCGAAGCCCTGAACAGCGGCGGAATCCTCGTCACCGAGGCGGCCCTGAGCCGACCGACACTCGACGACGTGTTCTTGAACCTGACGGGGAAACCCGCCTCACCGGAGACCTCGCCATCACAGTCTGCGGATGCCGAGGTGGACGTATGAGCACACTGACCTCCGCGGCACGTGACAGTTCCGTCATCGCCTGGCGCAACCTGCTCACTGTGCGTCGCACTCCCGGAGCTCTGGTCACCGGCATCGTGCAGCCGGTGATCTTCGTGTTCCTCCTCGCGTTCGTCTTCGGCGGCAGCCTGGGTGGGGCGCCCTATCGGGAGTTCCTCATCGGCGGGATCCTGGCCCAGACCCTGACATTCAATTCCTCATTCACCGCCGTCTACCTCGCCAAGGACCTCCAGCTCGGACTCATCGACCGGTTCCGATCACTGCCGATGTCACGCGTGGCCGTCATCCTGGGGAGGACGACGTCCGACTTGGCCACCGGCTCGATCTCGATCGTCGTAACCATGGTCTGCGGACTCATCATCGGCTGGCGCATCACCGAAGGTTTCGGGTCGGCACTTCTGGCTATCCTTCTGCTGCTGCTCTTCGGCTTCGCCATGTCGTGGATCGGGGCGTTCATCGCGCTGACCGCCCGAAGCGTCGAGGTGGCCCAGAGTCTCGGTCTGATCTGGCTCTTCCCCGTCACTTTCCTCTCCGGCGCCTTCGTCTCGGTCGACTCACTGCCCGGACCACTGCAGGCGATCGCCTCATGGAATCCGGTCACTGCGGTGGCCACCAGCGTCCGAGAACTCTTCGGCAATGTCTCTCCCGCTGGCTACACCTCGGGCACGGGCTGGGCGGCAGACAACCCGATTCTCTACGCGGTGATCAGCTGCGTGGCAGTCATTGCCCTCTTCTCCACCGTTGCCGTGTCCCAGTACCGGAGAATCAGCAGGAGATGACTCGGCAGCAGAGGATCGAGACCAGTATCGAGTATCTGATATGCGATGTCGGCACACTGAGCCAGGCTCGTGAGGACCATCGTTGGCTGGACTCTCTGTTGTCGCCCGCCGAAGCCGCCCACTCGAATCGGCTTCGACAAGCCGCAGACAGGGCTGCCTATCGGAGCGGACATCTCCTGTTTCGCCTCATGGCCGCTCGGCGTCTGGGCATCGAACCACGAGACGCTGGAGAGCTGACGTTCACTCGCACATGTCGCACCTGCGGCGGTCCCCACGGAAAGCCGCAGATCATGGGTGCAGAACTCAGCCTGTCCCGTTCGGGTGACATGGTGGCGGTCGCCTCGGCGCCTTCGTCATCTCCCATCGGCATCGATATCGAACACATTCCGAACGAGGTCTTCTCGGGTTTCGACGAATACGTGCTGACATCGGGCGAGTCCCTGTCCCCCGGCGCGAACACCACCCGCAGACGCATCGAGCTCTGGGTGGCCAAGGAAGCTGCGCTGAAGACAACCGGTGACGGGCTGAATGTGGAACCCAGCGGTCTCGAGGTCGTTGGAACCGACCGTGAGGCGGCAGTCGTTCCCGGGTCCGTGCACTGGGCGGCCTCGATCAGAGCTCCCGAGCATCCGGAGCTCAACCGGCTGAGCCTGGCGACCGTCCCCTGTCCTCCGTCTCATGCAGCCGCATTGAGTTGTGCCGACCGACTGCCTGTCACCTCAACGAGCCTGTCGGACGTTCTCATCGGCTGACGACGGTTTGCGCCAGACGGTTTGCGCCATCAGCGGGCCGAGTATCCGGTGACAACGAGCCAAGCAGGAAGGTCGAGGGTCTTCGGCGCGATGCTGCGCACTTCGTCCAGGTCGGCTTGGTATGCCGGGGTTTCGGCGAACCACCGGAACATCGCCTGCATGTCCGCGTCCCCTTCGAGTGTTTCGATCGGAAGTTCCTCGTATCGAGCGGAGAGTCCCGTGTGCTCACCGAAAGCGCGTGCGATCTCAGTACCGGTGCGTTCATCACCGGCGATCTCGATTGCGCCTCCACGAATGTCGGCAGTGCCCAGCAGTGCGGACGCGGCCACAATGCCGATATCGCGAACAGCGATCATCTGCAGTTTGATCCCGTCGGGCAGGGGCAGTCTGAGAACGAGTTCGCCCTTGTCGAGCTGGGGCCCCATCGCGGCGAGGTTGTCCATGAAGAACACCGGTCGGATCAGAGTCACCGCCATATCGAGGTCTTCCAAGTATGCCTCGACGCGACGCTTGGATTCGAAGTGCGGGACGCCCGAATTCCGCTCGGCCCCACCGACGGAGTTGAAGACGATGTGCGGCACACCTGCTGCTGCCGCAGCTTGGGCCAGGGCCAGACCCTGTTGCGACTCACCTTCGGTGTCTCCGCTGCCCATACCCCCGGGCGGGAGTGTCATGAAGAAGAATGCTGTGGCTCCCTCCAGAGCGGCAGCCAGGGATGTCGGTTCATCGGCATCGGCATACGCCAGCTCAACCCCGCGATCGGCGAGGGATCGAGCCCGTTCAGATTCGGGGCTGCGCACCAGCGCCCGAACGTGCGCCCCCTGATCCACCAGTGCATCGACGACGGCGCCACCCTGCTTTCCGGTTGCACCGAAAACTGCGATGGGTCCTTGTGTTTCTGCTGCCATGATTCACTCCTCACATTGTGCCTGCGTCTGTGTCATTGTCTGTGACGGCGTTCAATATGGAGTCCCGCTGAGCATACCGGCGACTAGGCCGAGCACCGCGATGACGGCCAGAATGATGACGAGTACACGTTTGCGCATACTCCCGATTCTACGGGGGACGTCTGGGCTGTGTCTTGGCCTCGGATCACCGGTCGGTCGACTCCAACTTGCCGCGACGATTGCGTTTGATGTGCCCCAATCGGATGGCTTCGCGCACCGACGAGCGGAAACGTCCGGGCCCCCAGTGACGGGCACCGATAGCGCGGTGGAGCTCCGTCTCCGAGACCGGCTGCATGTCGCGAATGTAGTCGATGATGCCCTGCACCTCATTGGCCGAGACTTCGGGTGGGACATCACGGGAGGATACTGACGGCCACGGGGCATATGCTCCGGCCGAACCCGGCCCCGGACGCAGCCGGTCGCGTTTCCTCATCTCCTGGCGCCCTGCCGCTGGCGTCGGCTCCACGGTGCCGTCGGCATCCGAGCCTTGGCCGGCACCCGCCTCTGCGGCCATCTTCTCCTCGACCTTCCCCTTGGCCCCATCGGCATCTTCGGCGGTGAGCGGGCGGGCGATATCCTCGAGGTTCGCCCCCTCAGCCTTGACTCCGAGGAAGATCTCCGCGATGCCACCCAATGCCATGACTCCGGCGCCGATGCAGAAGGCCATGGCAACCAGGGACCGGTTGCCGGATTCGATCATCCCGCCGAAGAGCAGCGGTCCGGCGATGCCGCCGGCGGCTGTGCCGATGGCGTAGAAGAATGCGATCGCCAGTGCCCGGGTCTCCATCGGGAAGATCTCGCTGACCGTGAGATACGCCGCGCTGGCACCGGACGAGGCGAGGAAGAAGCAGACGGCGAGGATGATGAGGAAGAGCCAGGCATTGCCGATGTTCGCGTTGAAGACGAATGCCAGAATCACCGCTACGACTGCTGAGCCCAGATAGCTGAACGAGATCATCTGCTTGCGGCCGATCGTGTCGAAGAGCCTGCCGAGGACGACGGGGCCCGCGAAGTTGCTCAGCGACCACAGGATGATGAAGATCGGAACGGTCCCCGCAGCCACGCCGTAGAACCCGTGGAAAATCGTCCCGAGGTTGAAGGTGATTCCGTTGTAGAGAAACGCCTGCCCGACAAAGAGGACAAGGCAGAGGACAGCACGCTTCGGATAGAGCTTGAAGGCGACCTTCGCGAGCTCGGCGAAGGAGATCGTCTTGCGTTGGCGGATCGTAATAGTACGGTCTGGCTCGGGCAGACTCTGCTGCGTCGCCTCCTCGATGCCGGACTCGATGCCTTCGACGATCTTCTCGGCTTCGTCTTCCTGACCGTGGATGAAGAGCCACCGCGGACTTTCGGGCACATTCTTGCGGACGACGAAGACGAAGATCGACAGCAGCGCGCCGACGGCGAAGGCGAGTCGCCAGCCGATCATCTGCGGCAGGATGTCGGTGTTGAGGAAGAACAGGGTTGTTGCGGCACCGCCAGCAGCGCCGAGCCAGTAGGAGCCGTTGATGATGAGGTCGATGCGCCCGCGCACTCGGGCGGGGATGAGTTCATCGATGGCGGAGTTCACGGCCGCGTATTCGCCGCCGATCCCGGCTCCGGTGAGGAAGCGGACGAGGAAGAAGTACCAGGGTGAGAAGGAGAACGCGGTGGCGACGGTTGCCACCAGGTAGAGGACGAGGGTGATGAGGAAGAGTCTGCGGCGGCCGAACCTGTCGGTGAGCTGGCCGAAGACAATGGCGCCGACGCACGCTCCCAGCACGTAGATCGCACCCGCGGTGCCGATCTGCCCGGCGGTCATCGAGATGCCGCTGCCGTCCTCTGTCATTCGGGCGGCGACATTGCCGACCATGGTGACTTCGAGTCCATCGAGGATCCACACGCTGCCCAGACCGACGACAACCATCCAATGGAACCTGGCCCATGGGAGTCGGTCCATGCGGGCCGGCACATCGGTTGTGATGGTTCCGAGTTCAACATCCTTGCTCATCAGACACCTCGCTGCATCAGTTCGCACCGGCCAACTTTTCGCGCTATCTACCGGGGAGTCTAAGCAGACTCCCCCGCGCCGACAAGGGCTGGTTTTACGATCGCACGAGGAGTACTCTTCGCTGTTGATCGGAAGACGTGCTGAAGTTTATTCGCTTCGCCGAGCCGCACGGATGAGCACCACAGCGAGCACTGCACAGAGCAGGTAGATCACTCCGACGACCGCCCAGCCCAGCGAGAACCCAGCGGGCGAGCTCACCAACAACCCCATGGCCACCGGGCCGAGGGCGAAGCCGGTGAACATGCCGGCCGTGACCATCCCACTGGCCGAAGCCATCGACGTCGCTGGGATCGAGCGCATGAGAGCACTCATGAGAACCACAGAGACTCCGAGCGCCGAGGTGCGGTGCAGTGCCGCCGCAACCCACAGCATCCACGCCCAGCCGGATACCCCTGCACCGTAGAACATCACTGCGCCACCGACGGCGATGAAGGCAAGAAGCAGGAGCAGGCGGGGCCCCGATGCACCACGGGCCATCTGCCTGGCCCAACCCACTCGGGCGGCCACGCCGATCGCCCCGGCCACCGCCGCGGTGATACCGCCGAGGACGAGTGAGAATCCCAGTTCGCGCACTGAGAACAGCGGCAAGTAGACATTGGTGGCCTGAACCCCTACCCCGTTGAGCAGGCCGAAAGCGGCGAGGGCCCACACCATGCCGGGGTAGCGCGACGAGGTGACGGGAACTGACTCGGCCGCCTCGGCGGTGGAGGTCTTGGGTTCGTCAGCCTCGGATTCGGCGGTGGAAGTGGTGGTGTCAACGGACCGCGAGGCTGCATCCGTGAGCAGCGGTGTCTTGCGCAGCGATCGCCACGACAGCACCATCAGAAAGAGAGGGACGAGTGCGATGAGCAGTGCCGCACCCCGCCATCCTGCAACCGCGGCCAACAGCGGAAAGGCCAGACTCGCCGTCAACTGGCTGACCTGGACTCCGGACTGTTTGATTCCCACCCAGCCGATGCGTTTGGACGTCGGGACGCGTTGGAGAAGGATCCGGTTGGTGACCCCGTTGGGGAAGGACTGGGCAATGCCCGAGGCGGCTGCGGCGATCAACAGCATCCAAAACCCCGCCGGGATCGCGACCAACATCAGTGCAGCTGCGGCGAGCACGAAGACCACGGTCATCAGAGAGTTGTCCGAGTGCTTGTCCGCAACTCGGCCCAAGGTCGCGTTGCCGATGGCCGCGCACGCGAAGCAGGCTGTGGCCAGCAGACCGAATTGGGCTTCCGAGATCCCGAGGTCGACGATGATCGAGTCGCTGACGGCGCTGAGCCCGTAGAGCATCAACGGCCCGGCACCGACGGCGCCCAAGAGCACCGTCAGCAGGCCCCGACTCGGCACTCGCTGCTCGTGTCTATCCACTCATCACTCCCCTCGTACCCTCATCCAGCATGGTAGGCGCCCGCGTGATTGGGGTGGCTTGAGTCCGAGTGGTGGCCACTTCACCGAGGTCGGTCAGGGCATGACGCAGCCGGCGACCAGCACCGTGGCGTAGGAGTAGAACACTGAGGAGAAGACGGTGACGAAGGCGGCGAGCACACTCACCAGAGCCACCACCGGCAGTACCCCGGATGTCATTTTGGCCGGTGAGACCAACTGCCGAATGCGGTCGGGTCCGGCGATATTGAGAGCATGGAGGCCGCCGAGGTGGTCGCTGAGGTTCGTGGGCTGCCCGATCTTGAGCAGCGCACTGGCCAGAGCCGGTGTGCCGGCGACCTGCTGTGCCCGGTCATCGGCAGCGATCTCGAGGTAGAGCGGGATGGAGGCGGCCACCTCGGCGAACAGGGGAATGAACGACAGCGGTCGCACGAAGGTGTCGACGATTGCCATGATCCGATGATGCCCACCCTCGACGTGGGCCTTTTCGTGCTCGAGCACGGCGGTGAGCTCATTCTTCTCCAAGCTCGCGCACAGGGCTTCGGAGACGATTACGCCGCCGTATTTCTGCGGCAGGGAGAACGCGAAGGGGGTCCGGACGTCGAGGATGTTGAGTGAATGACCGTTGATATCGGCGACCGCCGAGTCCCGGTGCAGACGCTGGGCGGCAGCCGAGTTCGCCTGCCTGCGACGAGTCCGCCGATGCAGCGCCCATACTACGGAGACGAGTGAGAGCACAAGCGGGAAGATGAGGAAGAGGACCACCGGAACCAAAGTGTCGACCTGCGCGAGCCCGGGGAACGGGCTGGCCGCGATGAGGCACCGCTGGCACACATCGGCGAGGGGAACGGGCAGAACATCCGGACCCTTGAACAGCGAGGCCGCCATGAGGCTCATCGCGGCCACGACCGCCCACCACATGAGGGGCACCAACAGGAGCCCGAGCACTGCCAGTCGCGGGACCCGCATGAGAACCGGCGCTGCAGCTCTCACCAGAAAGGGCCCGATCCAGGAGACGAGGGCGAACAGAGTGAGCGCGCCGACCCCGCTGAGCAGCAGACTCATCCGCGTTCATCCTTGGAGTTGAGGTAGCCGCGGAGAAGCTCGACATCCTCGGCACCGATGCCTTGGACGAAGTGCAGGATCGAGGCCGCCCGGTCTCCCCCGTTGACCAGCGCCTTCTGCATGAGCGTCGCCGCATGCTCTTCGCGGCTGATGATCGGAAGGTGCTGCACCGATCGGCCCTGCCGCTCACGCCGCACTAGGCTCTTCCGCTCCAGATTCGTCAGGACGGTCGCGATCGTCGTATAGGCGGGAACATTGTCCGAGGCTTCGATGATCTGCCTGACCGTCAATGGGCCCTCATCCCACAACAGGTCCATGACCTGCTGTTCGAGCGCACCGAGGCGGATCGGCGAAGACTTCTCGGTCGAATCCGACACTGATGTCATGCCTGAGCGCTCCTTTCACGAGTGGGTACCGGGCAGGAAAACTGCCCCTTGAGGCGGACGACCACCGCGACCAGCAGCAGGACGACCGACAGGACCGCCAGCACGGGCTGAAGCGGTGCGAAGTATGTGAGAGCCCCAGTATAACCGAGCACGACGAGCGCGATCTTATTGCACACCGGGCAGCCGACGGCGAACCAGCCGAGCATGCCACCCACCGTACCGAACGTGCCCCCGCGGCGCTCGGAGCTCGTGACGCGAGCGCCAGGCTCGCGGACATAGGTGGCGACGAGCACGCCCAGGAGGACCGACATGAGAATCCAGACCGGATAGTCCCACCACACGGGCGGAATGTCCCTGGAGAAGAAGGAATTGGGGATGAGCACCGTGGACAACCCGATGATGATTGTGGATGCACCGGCGGCCGCAATGGCGACGAGGATGCGGCGGGTGCTCCACATGCGAAGCGATTGGGCCGCCTCACGGAGATAGGAGAACAGCAAGAGGGTCCCTTCGTTGCGCAGCGTCGGACAGAATGTTTACTATGGAAGTTAGTATACTATTCAGGATAGTAAAGTTCCATGACGCGTTGCCTCGGCTGCGCGCTGATCTGACTCTCCCGACCCGACTTCCTCAGGAGGTTCCCGTGTTCCGTTCTGCTCGCGGCCCCATGGTGTGGCTCGTGCCCTTGGCCGTCATCGTCCTCGCCGCAGTGCTCATCGGCGTGGTCATCGTCAACCAAGGCCCTTCCGAGGACAACGCGAACGCGCATTCCCAGAGCGAGTCGGGAGCCGGTGGCGAGTCCGGAGCCGGTGGCGAGTCCGATCCCGGCACCGAGGAGGTCGACCTGTCGTTCGTCGAGCACAGGGTCGAGGGCGACAGTCACGCGCTCGGCGAGGTCGATGCCCCGGTGACTCTCGTGATGTTCTCCGACTATCAGTGCCCGTATTGCGCTTCCTGGAATGAGGAGACGCTGCCTGCCATGATGGATTATGTGGACAAGGGCGATCTGCGCATCGAGATGCGCGATCTCGCCGTCTTCGGCGAGGAGTCCGAGAGGGCGGCTCGCGCAGCCTATGCCGCCGGCCTCCAAGGAAAGTACTGGGAATTCCACAATGCCATGTTCGACGGTGGCGAGCATCCCCCTAAGTCCGAGCTCGACGACGACTCGCTGGTTTCCGCGGCCGAGGATCTCGGCCTCGACCCCACGAAATTCAAGGGTGACATGAACTCGGTCGACGCCCATGAAGAGTTCGACGCCACTGCCCAAGAGGGCTACTCGCTGGGCGTGGCCAGCACCCCGACATTCGTCATCGGCGGCAAACCCCTCGTCGGCGCGCAGCCGACCAAGGCATTCGTCGGCTCCGTCGACGATGCCCTCGCCGAGGCGGAAGGGTAAGGAAGCGTGCGACCACGGTCCACCGCCTCGGCGGTTCTGCCCCTCATCGTCGCCGTTGTCCTTCCGCTCAGCGCCTGCTCGGGGTTCGGCTCGGGCTCACAGTCGTCCGAGCCGAGCACGGCAGGCTCACAAGCTCCGAGCTTCGACTCCGGTGAAGCTGCGAGCGTCGAGTCGGGTGAAGCAGGCAGCGCTTCCGCTGCGGAACGCACCGTCGACCCCGGCTGGGACGCCCCGGCCCAGGAAGCGGACGGGACATTCCTGTCGATGCACGAGAACGACGACAGCCTCGAATATCGCGCCGTCGACTCGGGTGGTCAGGTTCTGTGGACGGCACAGCGTCCCCGCGCCTGTTCCGCCTACCTCGTCACCACCACCGACGACGGACCCATCGCAGTCCTCATGGACCAAGGCTCTGCGACAGGCGACTCACTCACACCGACCGCGAGCGGCTATGACCTCACAACCGGCCAGAAACAGTGGGGACCGGTGGAAACACCCGGAGCAATGCTGGGCAACGGCCTCGTCTTCGCGGGCGCACCGAAGGACTTCATCGGAATCGCCGGGCCCCGCACCGCGCTCGACCCGGCCACCGGAGATGTGGCCGCTGTCGAAACTGAAAATGAGAGCGACGACGCCTCGCCGCGGGTGGTCGCGCTGTTCGGTGAGCACCTCATTCGCAGTCAGGACGGCGACATCGTCGGGGAGGATCTCGACGGGCACAGGCTCTGGACTCGGGCAGCCGAGGACTTCGGTTTGTCGGCCTCCGACGCCCGGGAGGTTCCCTGGGAGCCGATCGGTGAAACCCACGCGCTGCTGGGCGATGCCGGCAGCGAGGAGCGAACGCTCATCGACCTGGACTCGGGGGCGAGCGTCGATTCGAATATCTCTGGGGCCTGGTTCGACTCATCGAGCGAGACCCTGGTCACCGCCGGGTCCGATCTGCTCGGGTTCGACTCCGACGGGACCAAACGCTGGAACACGCCTTTGCCCGAGAACGCCGAGGTCGCTGCCGTGGGTGCCGGTCTCATCGTCTTCGACTCGGAGAGTGGGAGCCGCTCATCAAGCGGGAGCCGCTCGACAAGTGGGAGCGGCTCCTCGAGCGGTCATGACTCAGATCGCGCGGAGACGGAACGGCCGGTCACTGCCAGATCTGCCCGGGACGGAAGCCGGGCCGAAGGCGGCACTGCCCTGCTCGAGGCGATCGAACACCTCGGGTCGCCCCACCACATCTCCGAATCCGGTGCCGCGCTCATCGGTGACCCGCAGACACCGCTGTTGGTCACGAGTCGGAGCTGACGGTGGCAGCGCCAGACCGCCGTCATCTACACTTTACTAATCCGCATAGTAACTCAGGAGTGGTGATATGCCGAGACACGAAGCGCTCAGGCCCCAATACCGATGGTGGATACCCCTCACGGTCATCGCCGTTGCCCTGGCTCTCGTGCTCATGATCCTCCTCATGGATCGCGAGCAGAACAATGAATCTGCCCAAACGACCGCCGGCAAACAGAAGGAACCGAACGTCGTCGTCACCGAGGTCGAGGATCCCGAGCAGAAGGATCTCAGCGACTTCGACACTGACGATGACGATCCCCTGGCCGACGGACCGGTGGATGCCCCGGTCACACTCGTCGTCTTCTCCGACTATCAGTGCCCGTACTGTGCGGCCTGGTCACAGGACACTCTGCCGACAATGCTCGACTACGTCGACTCCGGTGATCTGCGCATCGAATGGCGCGAGGTCAACGTCTTCGGATCCGCATCCGAACAGGCAGCCGAGGCAGCCTACGCGGCAGCCCTGCAGGACAAGCACTGGGAGTTCCACGAGAAGCTGTTCGCCGGAGGCAAACCACGGTCGCCGGAGGAGCTCTCGCCCGAAGCGCTGACCTCCGTGGCCGCCGACATCGGCCTCGACATGGAACAGTTCGAGGAAGACATGAACTCGTCTGAGACGGCCGAGGCCGTCGATAAGAACGCGGCGATGGGCACCGAACTCGGCGCGTTCTCGACTCCGACATTCATCCTCGACTCTCAGCCCTACGTCGGGGCCCAGCCCACCAGCGTCTTCGTCGACGCCATCGAAGCGAAACTGGAAGAAGCGAACTGATGGACATCGGATTGCTCAGCGCCTTCATCGGCGGCGTCCTCGCTCTGCTCAGCCCCTGCGCGGCCCTGCTGCTGCCGGCCTTCTTCGGCTCCACAGTCGGCGTCGGGTCACGACTGCTGCTCCACGGCGGCATCTTCTACGTAGGAATGCTGCTCGTCCTCATCCCTTTGGGAATGGGGGCAGGAACCCTGGGAGCACTCTTCACCGCCTATCGGGGCACCATCGTCCTCGTCGCCTCGGCGATCCTCATCATTCTCGGCATCGTCCAGTTCTTCGGCTTCGGCTTCGACCCCGCTAAGGCGCTGCCCGGCGCCGACGCCATGAGGTCCAAGTCCGCCACGGCGACGGGAGCGACGAAGACATTCCTCCTCGGCGCCACGAGCGGGATCGCCGGAGTCTGCTCCGGGCCCATCCTCGGCGCGGTCCTGACTCTGGCGGCCACACGCGGCAGTGTGTTCCTCGGCGGCGTGATGCTCGCGATCTACGGGGCCGGAATGGTCGTGCCTCTGTTCATCACCGCGGCTCTGTGGTCGCGGATGGGACCGCGGGCACGGGCAGTCATGCGCGGTGGTTCGGTCACGCTGTTCGGCCGCCGACTGCCGGTCGTCTCGATGGTCACCGGGGCGCTGATGATCCTCATCGGGATCGTGTTCTGGATGACCAACGGCCTGGTCTCGGCTCCATCGCTGGTCTCGACGTCCACCCTCGCCCATATTCAGGAATGGGCGAGCTCCTGGACGACGACGACGATCGACATCCTCGTCGTCTGCCTGCTGGCTCTCATCGCGATCGCATTGTGGTTCCGTCATGAACGCCGTCGCAACCAGGGCAGGCCGGACAAGGACAGGCGGGACCAAGATATACAGACCAGAGACGAGCCGAGGCACTGATGCCTACACGAGGACTCTTCGCAACAGCGCTCGGCCTGTGCACGGCGCTGGCGCTCGTCGGCTGCACCTCGACGAAGGAGCCGCCCGAACTCGACCGTGAACCAAACCAGGCCGGGACCGAACTCGACGCGGTCGACGGCTCCGACATGCAGCTGCCACTGATCGTCGAACCCCTCGAACTCGTGGAACCGGGCTGGGATCTCGACGTCAAGCACCTCGGCGATGTCTTCCTCTCAGCCGGCATCGGTGACGAACGTCTGGGCTTCAGCGCCGTCGACAGCAACGGCACCACACTGTGGCAGGCGCAGCGGCCCCGGGGCTGCACGGGATTCACCGTGACCGTCGACAGCGAAGGGAATCCACTGGCGGTGCTCACCGACTCCGCCTCCGATCAGAGCTGCAGCACCGAGGTGACGGCGAGCGCCTACGACCTCGAATCGGGTGAGCAGCGGTGGGGTCCGACTGAGGTACCCGGCCCGATGCAGGGTCCGGGGACGGTCTTCTCGCCCGCCGACGATGAGGCCGAAACTGTGGCACTCGATCCTGACACCGGTGAGGTCGCGGACCAGGGCGCTTCGGATTCTCGTGTGCTCGGCGAGCATCAGGGTCTGATCCTCAGCGTCGATCACGACACGCTCTCCGCCGCTGACGGCGCAGAGACCGCTTGGGAGATTCCGCTGTCGGATCACGACTGGAATGCCGAGGGGCTCACAGCATTGACCGAGCAGGTCGACGGTCTCATCCACCTCGATGCCGGCGATGGGTCCGGGCCCGTCATCGATGCGGAATCCGGCGATGTCGTCGACGACTCCGCCAGCGAGATCGCCCAAGACGCGAACTCGCAGATGGTCATCACGAGGGATGCGCAGGGCCTGACGGTCATCGATGCAACAGGGATGAACGAACTGCCCGTCTCTCTGCCCGAGTCCGTGGTCCTGGAAGCTGCCGTCGGCGGACTCATCTACCTGCGCGAGGGCGAGACTCTGCGGGTCCACAATGCCGCCACCGGCAGCATCGCCCGGGGCTACCCGGCGCAGGGGTCGGGCACCGTCGCAGTTCCCGACGTCTTCACCTCGAAGGGCTTGGGAACTCTGCGGGCCGGTGACCGGACCCTGCTGGCCACAGACAGGGTGGTCGAAGAGTCGGCACAGGGGTAGCGCGGCTGTCTCGACCGCCCGAATGTTCGACGCAAAGAAACGACTCTTCGGGCAGACTGGTGCCATGGCATCATCTGGGCACATCGATTCGACCGGCAGCAGCACCGGAGGCAGCAACGACCCCGGCCACCGGACGCTGTGGGCCAGGGTCAAGGCCGATCTTGAGCGGAGGATCAGGCGGGGAGAGTTCGACAGCACCTTCCCGGGCGAATTCGAGCTCTCGAAGCACTACGAGGTCAGCCGCTCAACGATCCGTGCAGCACTGACACCCCTGCGCCAAGAAGGCCTCGTGACAGCTCAGCCCGGGCGTCCCTCCGAGGTCGTCCATGTCGCTAGGGAGCGTCGGTTCGGCCCGGTCTACAGCCTGTTCGCTGCGGTCCAGAAATCAGGGATGACACAGCGCAGCACCATCGACGCTGCGGAACTGCGCAAAGATCCCGAGGTCGCGAAGCGCCTCGGCGTCGGACCCGATGCAGACCTGGTCCACATCGCGAGGATGAGGTACGCCGACGATGAGCCGCTGGCCATCGATCGCGTGTGGCTGACACACGAAGCACGCGGAGTCCTCGAACAGGATCTGACCCACACCGCCCTCTACGATGCCTTGCAGCGGTGCTGCAATCTCACCCTGACAGCAGGACAGGAGACCGTGCATTCGGTCAACCTCACCTCTGAGCAGGCGCGCCGTCTCCACTCTCAGCCCGACTCAGCGGCCTTCTTCATCGAACGCCTGGGCAAGATCGACGACCGGGCGCTGGAATGGCGAGAAACTCTCATCCGCGGTGACCGCTTCACCGTCACGACCACCTACCCCTGAGTCCCACCGCCTCTCGCCCCTCCTCACAGCACACCTGACACCGCAGGCTCTGCCCAACACTGCCCGGGCGCGCACGGACGTGCCCTACCACTGTCCGCGCCCGGGCACACACTGCCCCTGCCCGTCGGGCACGCACTGGCCGCGCACTCCACAGTGCTTCCTCGGTCGGGCTCCGCAGTGATCACATTGATGTCCTCCAGGGCTTTCCTCCAGCCATAAATGTACGTACATTAGAGATGTACGAACATTTGAACGGACCATCTGCAGAAATTTCCCTGTGCCGTCGGCCAATCGCCGCTCAATCGCGGCGGGCGCCACAGAACCAAGGAGGGATCGACAGTGAGCATGCACCATAGGACCGTCGTCATCGGTGGAGGGAACGCGGGCCTCAGCGTGGCCGCCCGTCTGCGCAACGCCGGCCAGGACGATGTGGCAGTCATCGAACCGAATACCGAGCACTACTATCAGCCGTTGTGGACGCTCGTCGGCGGCGGCGCGGCCCCGCGCCGGGAAAGCGTTCGCCCCGAAGCGCAGGTCATGCCGCAGGGAGTTGCCTGGATCAAGGACTCGGCGTCTGAGATCGAGCCCGACGATCACACCGTGAGGCTGGCCTCCGGTGGCGAAGTCGGTTATGACTACCTCGTCGTCTCTCCCGGCCTGCAGCTCGATTGGGACCGTGTGCCGGGTATGAAGGAGGCCATTGCAGGGCCACAGGCATCGAGCAACTACGATTTCGAGTTGGCACCGAAGACGTGGAAGCTCATCAAGGGCATGAAGCGCGGCACTGCCGTGTTCGCCATGCCTTCCGGGCCGATCAAGTGCGCTGGAGCTCCGCAGAAGATCGCCTATCTGGCGGCCGATCACTGGAGGCAGCAAGGGGTGCTGGATAAGATCCGCGTGGTTCTCGTCCTCCCCACGCCGGGCATGTTCGGCGTCGAGGTCTTCGCCAAGGAGCTCAAGAAGGTCGTGGAACGCTACGGCATCGAGGTCCGCTTCAACAGCGAAATCACAGACATCGATGCCGACGCTCAGTCCGTGACCATCACAGACAATTCGGCTGAGCGCAGCGAACAACTCGACTACACCATGCTCCATGTCGTCCCACCGCAGTCCGCACCTGATTGGATCAAACACAGTCCCGTGTCGAAGCCCGGTGACCCGAACGGCTACGTCGACATCGATCCCAACACCCTGCAGCACGTGCGCTGGCCCGAGATCTTCTCCCTCGGCGACGCAGGATCGTCGCCGAACTCGAAGACAGGCGCTGCCATCAGGAAGCAGGCTCCGGTCGTGGTGGAGAACCTGTTGGCAACAATGGAGCACCGGCCCGTGAACGCCCGCTACGAGGGCTATGCCTCCTGCCCACTGACGACATCGCGAAACACTATGCTCTTGGCGGAGTTCGACTACAGCATGCAGCCGGCTCCGAGCATCCCGGTCATCGACACCACGCACGAACGTCGCGACATGTGGTATCTCAAGCGCTACGGCCTGCCGGCCATGTACTGGAACCTCATTCTCAAGGGACGAGCCTGAACTCCCTGCCCGGCACTGCCGCACACAGCAGTACCCCACCCTGCACATGACGAACATCGGAGAATATTCATGCTTCTCGAACGCATCTACGACGAAGACCTATCGCAGGCCAGCTATTTCATCGGCTGCCAGCAGACGAATGAAGCCATCGTCATCGACCCTCGGCGGGACGTCTCCGTCTATCTGGACCTGGCCCGGTCCAAGGGCATGCGCATCATGCATGTCACAGAGACCCATATTCATGCCGACTACCTCTCCGGGACCCGCGAGCTGGCCGAAGCCACCGACGCGACCATCTGGGTCTCGGGCGAAGGCGGACAGGACTGGCAATACGGCTTCGCAGGTCAGCGCCTCTACGACGGCGACACCATCACCGTCGGCAACCTCACCCTCGCCGCGGATCACACTCCCGGGCATACTCCTGAACACCTCTCCTTCCGGCTGACCGACGGTGCCGCCGCCGACAAGCCCGGCTACTTCTTCACCGGCGACTTCGTCTTCGTCGGAGATCTGGGGCGCCCCGATCTGCTCGACGAGGCTGCAGGCGGTGTCGACACCCGATTCGAGGGCGCCAAGCAGCTCTTCCGCAGCCTGCGCGACAAGCTGCTGGCACTGCCCGATTACGTTCAGATCTTCCCCGCCCACGGTTCCGGCAGCGCCTGCGGCAAAGCCCTCGGCGCCGTTCCCACGACCACGGTCGGATACGAACGGAACTTCTCCTGGTGGGGTCGTCATCTCGCAGCCGACGATGAGCAGGGCTTCATCGACGAACTTCTCGAAGGGCAGCCGGATGCACCTGCCTACTTCTCACGGATGAAGCGGCAGAACCGTGAGGGACCACAGATACTGGGACACCGGAATCCCCTGCAGGAGCTCGACGCCGAGGCGGTGAAGAAGGACGTGGAGGAGGCCACAGTGACCTTCGTCGACACTCGAAACCAGCACCAGGTCCATCAGGGAACCGTCCCCGGGGCGATCAACGTCCCGGTCGCCGGCAAACCCGCCGCCCATGCAGGCTGGGCCCATGATCCTGAAGCCGATTCGCGTCCACTCGTCCTGCTTGCGAAGGATCAGGACCTCGCACAGCTGATGTGGGACCACCTGATTCGCGTCGGCATCGACGACGTCACGGGATATGTGACCAGCCTCGACGAACTTCCCGTGGTGGTGCCCGAACTGGTGTCACCATCCGATCTGGGCACGACCGACTACGATCTCCTCCTCGATGTCCGCAACGCCTCTGAATATGTCGCGGGGACCATCCCTGGGGCGAAGCAGCTCAGTGCAGGTCGAGTCCTATGGCACCAGGACGAGCTGCCGGCGGACGGGACGATCGTGACGTTCTGTCAGAGCGGAGTTCGCAACTCTGTGGCCGCCAGCGCCCTGCGCAGAGCCGGTCACCGTGTCGTCGAGCTCGAGGGCAGCTACCTCGGCTGGCAGGCCGCTCAGAAGTAGGACCGACCTCACACGCATCCGGCGCCACCGTGCGCCGGATGCGTGTGCTGTGTCAGATTCCGGAGATCATGAACTTCTCTCTCGCACTCACCTTGGCCCTCGCCCTGGTCATCGGCCTCACCCTGGGGCTGCTCGGGGGCGGCGGCGCAATTCTCGCTGTCCCGGTGCTCACCTATATCACCGGCCTGGAGCCGGTGCAGGCAATTCCGACCTCGCTGTTCATCGTCGGTGTCACGTCGCTGGTCAGCCTGAGCCTGCATGCGGCGAAGAAGCGGGTGGTGTGGCGCACAGGGCTCATCTTCGGGGTGGCAGCCATGGTGGGGGCATTCGCCGGCGGCCGAGCGGGAGCATACGTCCCGGCTCCGGTGCTGATGCTCTCCTTTGCCGCGGTGATGACGGCCGCTGCCATCGCGATGATTCGCGGACGTCGGCAGACCGGTGACCAGCATGAGAGGCCACCGGAGCTGCCGATCAGCAAGGTCCTTGCCACCGGCGCAGTGGTCGGGCTGGTCTCCGGGTTCGTCGGCGCGGGAGGGGGCTTCCTCATCGTTCCCGCGCTGGTGCTCTTGGCACGGCTTCCGATGCCACGCGCCGTGGCCACGTCCCTGCTCATCATCACCATGCAGTCTGCGTCCGGACTGGCCGGCTACGCCCTCTCGACCCCACTCGACTGGTCGCTGGCTGTGGCCATCGCCGGCCTCGCCGTTGCCGGATCCTTCATCGGCTTCTGGCTCAGCAACAGGTTGCCCAGTCAAGGCCTGCGCAAGGGATTCGGGTTTTTCGTCCTGGCCATTGCTGCAGTCGTCGTCATCGAGGAGACTCTCCTGCTCATCGGGTGAGAGCTGGTGAGACCTGAGGTCCGCTCATCTCAGTCCACGCAGCGCCTCGACTGCCGCAGTGACATCGTCTTGGTCGTTGTAGATGTGGAAGCCGAATCGTGCCCGGCCGTCGGTCATCGAGAATCGGATCCCCGCCTCTTCAAGTCGCGACGGTGCAGAATCGGCGACCTCGATCGACACGATCGCAGAGTTCGACGCTTCGAACCCCATCCCCTCACGGAAAGCATTGGCCAAGGCCACATCATGCTCATGGATCGCTTCGACGCCGACCTCAAGCAGAAGCTCGAGCGCCGGTGCCATCCCGACCCAGCTGTGCCAGGCCGGAGAGATGTCGAAGGCACGAGCGTTGTCTGCCAGGCGCATCGGCATGCCGAAGCTGGCTCCGCTCCCGCCTGCGAACCATCCAGCCGCGAGCGGCTTCAGCCGCGCGGCGAATTCCTCCTGCGCCCGAGTGCTCGCCTCACCCGCGTCGCGGCTGGCCGGTGGGCGCATCGTGAGGAACGCAGCCCCGCGCGGAGCACACAGCCATTTGTAGGCGGCGACGGCGAGGAAGTCGACCTCGGCGGCATTCAGCGGAAGCCACCCGGCGGCCTGCGTGCCATCGAGGACGGTCAGTGCTCCCACCTCGCGTGCACGTGCCGTGATCTCCGGAATGTCGGCCACTTCCCCGGTTGCCGACTGTGCCGCCGAGAACGACACGAGCGCTGTGGACTCATCGATCGCCTCGGCGAGGGACTGCAGCGGTGCGGTGCGAACGTGCACACCGCGGTCCGCATGGACGGCGAAAGGGTAGACACCGGAGGTGAACTCAATGTCGGGGACGAGGACTTCAGCACCATCGGGAAGGGCCGCGGCGATCGGGGCGAGCAGCTGGGAGACGGCGGCGCCTGTGGTCACCCAGTCCGCATCCGCACCGACCATCCGTGCGAAGAGTTCTCGGGATGTCTGGACGGAATCCGCCCAGGCCTGCCAGGGGCGGGTGCCGCGTCGCCATTGTTCGAGCGATGCCTGCATCGCGTCCCACCCGCGCCGAGGTGGTGGCCCGTACGAGCAGGAGTCGAGGAAGGTGCGTTCGACGTCCCATTCCGCCTGCGCTTCGGCGAGCGAGAGTGCGGACGTGTGCGTGCTGCGATCGTCATTGATTCCCATTCCACCGAATCTAGCACCGAGGTAGAGCGCAGGCGATGCGGCTAGGCGATGCGCTCCGGGTAGGAATACGCGTTGAAGCGGCCCCTACGGTTGAAGCCGATGACGCTGACACCCACGCTCTTGCCGTGTTCGACGGCCAGCGCCGAGGGTGCGCTGACGGCAGACATCATCGGGATGCCTGCCATCGCGGACTTCTGCACCAGTTCGAAGGAGGCCCTGGCCGAGACCTGCAGGACGGTGCGGCTCAGCGGCAAGCCGATTCCATTGTGTGACATGGCCCAGCCGATGACCTTGTCCACGGCATTGTGGCGGCCCACGTCCTCGCGGGTGACGAGGAGCTCGGGCTCGGCATTCGGGTCCTCACCGACGGCGAAGAGTGCCGCGGCGTGGACTCCCCCGGTCTTGTCGAAGACGTTTTGTCCCTCACGCAGCCGGTCGGGCAGTTCCCCGATCCTCGCCGCTGAGATCAGGGACGGGAACCGGAATTCTTCGTCGAGGTCGACGGGGAAGGACGCCGGGATGAGGGGGTAGGCGGAGGTCTTCGTCACCGCGTCGATGGCCGCGGTTCCACAGATCCCACACGAGGACGAGGTGTAGACGGATCGGGCGGGGGCCGCCTCGGCGCTCCAGGTTCCGGGTCGCAGTCGCACGGCCGCGACGTTGTAGTTGCGGGATCCGTCGGGGGCGAGCCCGGCGGAGAAGTCGATCTCCTCGATCTCGTCCATCGAGGTGATGACCGACTCGGACAGCAGGTAGCCGGCGATGAGCTCGACGTCGTTGCCGGGTGTGCGCATCGTGACGGAGAACTGCTCGCCGTCGAGTCGGATCTCCAGCGGCTCTTCCCCGGCCAGGGAATCGGGACCGGCGGAGATCTCTCCGGTGGCATCGAATTTGTAGACCCTGGCGCGGACTGCCCTGCGCTGCTTCATCCCGATCAGTCCCGTGGTCCGTGGTCGGTGGTGTCCTCGACCGAGGTCTGGATGTGTTCGAGGAGTTCGTCGATGACGGTGATGCCGTCCTTGACCCCGCCCTTGGATCCGGGGAAGTTGATGACGAAGCTGCGGCCGGTCACGCCGGCGACTCCGCGGCTCATCACCGCCGAGGTGGTCGTCTCCAGTCCCTTGCGCCACATCGCGTAGATGAGTCCGGGTGACTGTCTCTCGAGGATTTCGGCCGTGAATTCCGGGGTGCGGTCATCGGGGGCCAGGCCTGTGCCGCCGCTGGTGACGATGATGCGGGGGCGCTCGGCCTCGGAGGTGTCGATTAGGAGGGCGCGCAAGGCTTGGCCGACGGGTTCGCCGTCGCGGACGACGATGGCCTCGGGAGTCTCGTATCCGCGTGTGCGCAGCCAGTCGACGAGAATCGGGCCGGTGGTGTCGGCCGCCTCTCCCCTGGCCGCCGAGGTGGAGGCGATGATGACGGCAGCAGTCCGTCCCGCGCCGAGGAGGTCATCGGCCTGGGATGTCGCCTGGGCTTGTGCTGCCCCATTCGTTTCACTGCTCACGATGCCATCGTACGTCGGACAGGCGCTGCGTTCGACTGGTACCCATTACAGTGAGAAAGGTCCACAGGGAGGAGGCGCGATGGAGGATCTGTCGCTGAGCACGCTGGTCTGGCTGCGCATGGTGCGCTTCGTCGAGAACAGCAATCAGCTGTCCAATGACCATCTGCGGCAGTTCGATCTCACCCTGGCCCAATTCGAAGCGCTGGCCCATATCCGCAATTTTCAGCCGATCACGCAGACCGACCTGGCCCGTGGTCTCACCGTCACGGGAGGTGGCATCTCCAGAATGCTCTCCCGTCTCGAATCCGAGGGGCTCATCTCGAGGCAGCAGGATTGGAAGACCAAGCACATCTCGCTGACCGACAAGGGCACCGAGCTCCTCGAGCGGGCCTATCCTTCCCAGCTTGAGCAGCAGGCTTCACTCTTCGACGAGGTCCTCGATGAGGACGAGAAGACGCAGCTGCATGCGCTGATGAAGAAGCTCTACGAGCACAGCATCACCCGTTGCGAGGACGATTCGCAGTCCTAGGGAATATTTCTCCGGCACTATCAGTTGACATGGCAAATGACATTTCACTGAGGAGAGAAATTGAGCGAAACCACCGGCCAGACTGCACCTCCTGAGCAGACAGCGCCCACTGAGCAGGCCCAAGCCACGAACATGATGGATCACCTCGGATTCACCTCCGGTCAGGGACTGCAGTTCGGGATGTACAGCCTCGGCGATCATCTGCCGAATCCGGCCGACGGGTCCAGGGTGGACGCCGGCGAGCGCATCCGCGAATTCATCGGCTACGCCCAGGCGGCCGAGGATGCCGGCTTCGATTTCTTCAGCGTCGGTGAGAGCCATCAGGAGTACTTCGCCTCGCAGGCCCATGCCGTCATCCTCGGCGCGATCGCCCAGGCCACAAGCACGATTCGCATCGGCAGTACCTCGACGATCCTGAGCACCTCGGATCCGGTGCGCGTGTTCGAGAACTTCTCCACCATCGATCACATCTCAAACGGTCGCGCCGAACTCGTCGCCGGCCGCGCCTCCCGGATCGGCCTGTTCGAACTCCTCGGCTACGACCTGCGTGACTACGAAGAGCTGTTCGAGGAGAAGTTCGAGCTGCTGGGCCGGATCAATCGGGAGCAGCGGGTGACCTGGAGCGGGAAGTTCCGCGCCCCGCTCAACAGCGCCGAGGTGCTCCCCCGTCCCGCACAGGACCCGCTGCCGATCTGGCGGGCCGTGGGCGGCGCCCCGACAAGTGCGATCAAGGCGGGCCTGGCCGGAGTGCCCATGGTCATGGCCCACCTGGGCGGGACCACCTCGTCGTTCAAGCCGACGGTCGATGCCTACCGGGAAGCGGCACGTCACCGTGGCTTCGATCCCGCCACCCTGCCGATCGCGAACGCCGGATTCCTCCATGTCGCCGAAACCTCGCAGGAGGCGCTGCGCGGGCTCTACCCGCACATCAATGAGGGGATGAAGCGCTCGAATGGGCAGGGCATGCCCAAACAGCTCTTCGCCCAGGCCGTTGACCCGCACAGCATCGTCAACCTCGGCAGCCCGCAGCAGATCGTGGAGAAGGTCCTGCACCAGCACGAGGTCTTCGGTCATCAGCGCTACCTCGGTCAGATCGACTTCGGCGGCATGCCTTACGAGAAGGTGATGAAGCAGATCGAGATCCTCGGCTCTGAGGTCATTCCCGCCGTGAAGAAGTACACGGTCTCGTCGACTCCCCAGGCCACCTCGGCGATGAATGCGAACACAGCCGAGGAGGTTGCCCGATGAAGCTCGTCGCTCTATCCGGTTCGAACGTAGGCACGAAGACGCGCACGGTCATGGAACACCTCACCCAGACCGTGATGGTCCAGGACCCAAACGTCGAGGCCACACTCATCGACCTCGCCGAGGTCGACATGGTCTTCAGCGACGGCCGCAACTTCACCGAATACACCGGCGATACCGGTCGCGTGACCCGGGCTCTCATGGACGCTGATGTGATCATCATCGGCACCCCGATCTTCCAAGCCTCGATACCGGCGACTTTGAAGAACATCTTCGACCTGCTGCCGGTCAATGCCTTCCGGGACAAGGTCGTGGCCATGGTCGCGACCGCGGGTTCGGCCAAGCACTATATGGTTCCCCAACAGCAGCTGCAGCCGATCTTGACCTATATGAAGGCGCAGGTCGTCCAGCCCTATGTGTTCGTCGAGGAGAAGGACCTGCTGCGGGGCCAGATCGTCAACAACGATGTCATCGCGCGCCTCGACCGGCTCGTCGAGGACACTCTCGTGCTCACGCAGACCTATGCCTCGATCCGGGAGGCCAAGGAGGCCTCGTACGGGTTCTGAGCCCAGAGTCCGGGAAGCACTCGAACGGCGCTGATCGACTCGGGTGACAGGCGACATCATCACCGTCATCGCCCGCATCGGCCTCGGCTCCATCTGCATCGCCACGGCTGGCAGAAGTTCAACGAATGGACCATCGCCGGAACTTCCGAATCGTTCTCACAGATGGGCGTGCCGCTGCCGGGGATCGCCGCACCCATCTCCACCTTCGTCGAACTCACCGGCGGTGCGCTGCTGCTCGCGGCCATGGGGCCGGGTCTCGGCTCAGCGTCGACCGTGTTCTCTTCTCCGCAAGAAGACCAAGCCGGGATGGCGTTCCGCCGAGACCCGGGCGGTCGCCGAGGTGTGATAGCTCATGGCATCCGCCCCGAGACCGACTCTCAGCGCTTCGCGCGTGCCGAGAGTCCGGCAAGAAGTACCGGCACCGCGAGAATGAGCGCCCATGCAACTCGGCGCAAACGCTGCTCGCCGCAGACTGCGACCTCGAAGGTCGATTCCGCCTCGCTTCGCGTCAGTCGGGCCTTCTGCTCGGCACCGACAGCGACATCCGAGGGGTCGGTTCTGTGCTCCTCCCATATATTCACCGGGTAGCCGGTCGTCGGTCCGACGGCGGGGAAGCAGATGAAATGCTCACCTCCGTAACTGCTGCCGTCGGCGCCGAGACTGCCAAGAGTGGGCAGGACAAGCAGGAGCGGGTCATCCGACGGGTCCTCTTC
Organism: Brevibacterium sp. FME17; assembly: GCF_014897515.1. Taxonomy (NCBI): domain Bacteria; kingdom Bacillati; phylum Actinomycetota; class Actinomycetes; order Micrococcales; family Brevibacteriaceae; genus Brevibacterium; species Brevibacterium sp. FME17. Next base: position 55,271 of record NZ_JABUYD010000011.1, on the reverse strand, counting down.
GGATTCAGACATGGTCACAGTGTGTTCAGCACCTCACCACGATGTCCATGCACGAACGGCCATCACCGTCCGTGCCCGCGAAATCACAGCCGACCCTCCCGTTCGCGGGCATCCGGCTGAGGATCGTCCGGAGCTTGTCTCTGCGGCACCGAGCGCCAGACACTGGATCCACCAGGAGCGGGGACGAAGGGACAGAGCAGTCGATGACACCTCAGGCCATTTCCTCTGAGATCTCCACCGATCTCGACAGGCGCAGGCGCCAGATCACGGCGGGTTTCGCCGGCTTCTACTCCCCGCTGGCCGTACTGACCTTCGTACTCACCTTCTTCCCCTACTACAAGTCGGATCCAGAGGAGTCGACGCAGTACGGCAGCCTATGGCAGGAGGCAACCCGAACCGGGCACAGCTACGACATCATGGCCGTGATCATCTTCCTCGCCATCGTTGCGCTGCTCACCCTCGCCGCCGTCGAGATGCTCGGCGTCGTCGGGCTCATCGCGACAGCGGTCCTTACCCTGTCGATCGGCACTCTTCTCTGGACGGCTCCGGGTTTCTCCGATCCGCCGGAGCACTCCCATGCGGGCATCCTCGACATCACCATCTGCCTCATCGGCACGGTGATCCTGCTGAGCAATGCAGCCTGTCTGCTCGTCCTCGCCCGGGGTCAAAAGCGCCGGACCGCCTCGGCGACGGCAGCGGATTCCTCGACGCGGTGACCTGCGCGAACGATACCGGCGGCGGGGACCACGCCTCGCCCTGCGCTGCTCGGGCTCGCGCCACCGCTCTCATCGTCGACGCGACCGTCATGTCCTCGTGCGACCGTCATGTCCTCGTGCGATACAGGCGCATCGTGATCGGGGCCAGCACCGCTGTCAGGATCGCCGAGACGATGAGCACCCAGGTGATGTCACCGAGCGTGGCGGTGCCGTACATCAGCTCCCTCACCCCGGTGACCAGATACGAGACGGGGTTGATGCTCTGAGCCCAGGTCTGGAGGCCCGACGGCATGGTTTCGGGATCGACGAAGATGTTGGATGCGAAGGTCAAGGGCATCAAGAGCAGCATGGAGACTCCCATGACAGCGTTCGGGGTCCGCATCAGCAGACCGAGGATCGTGAAGATCCAGCTCAGGGAGAAGGCGAAGATGAGCAGGAGCACGATGGCCAGAACGACTCCGAGCACACCGCCTTCGGGCCGGAATCCGAGGAGCAGTCCGAGGCCGATGGTGATGATCGAGGCCACCGTATAACGCACGCTGTCGCCGAGCAGGGCTCCGACGATCGGGGCCGGTCGCCAGATCGGCAGGGACCGGAACCGGTCGAACACGCCCTTCGTGATGTCGGTGTTGATCGTGAACCCGGTGTAGACGGTGATCAGGAGCACTGACTGCACGAGGATGCCCGGCAGCAGGAACTGCACATAGGTCTGCGGGTCGCCGGCGATGGCGCCGCCGAAGAGATAGACGAACATCAGGGTGAAGATCACCGGTGTGAGGGTGACGTCCATCAGCTGCTCGGGCACATGTTTGATCTTCAGCAGCGCCCGATGGGTGAATGTCAGCGTCACCGCCGGCGCCGAGGGCCGTTTGGGCCGCCGATCGACTCGGATGACCTTGCGCAGTCGATCGTCGTCACCGATGTTCGGCGTCGTCATCGGCCACCTCCTCGGTCTGCTGCTCAACCGGCCGTTTACCGTCACTGCCGGCCATGGTGCCGGTGAGTGCGAGGAAGACCTCGTCGAGGCTGGGCTGTCCCAGTGAGAACTCCGGCACGGAGATTCCGGCCTCATTCATCTGCGGCAGCAGTCGCGCCGCCCGGTCCTCCATCCCCTGCGGGATGCGGGCCGAGAGCGCGTACGGGTCGGTGGGACGGGTGATCTCATCACCGACGATCCGGTCGATGACTCCTGCCGCCGCCTCCCGCTGCCCGGCGTCGGCGAGCCGGAGGTGAACGCTTCCGGCGCCGACGGAGGTCTTCAGCTGCGGGGCCGTGCCCTCGGCGATCAGCTTGCCCTGGTCGATCACCGCGATGCGGTCGGCCAGCTGATCGGCCTCCTCGAGGTATTGGGTCGTCAGCAGCACCGTGGCCCCCTCGGACACGAGCAGACGGACGATGTCCCAGACCTGGTTGCGACTGCGGGGGTCGAGCCCGGTGGTCGGCTCGTCGAGGAAGAGCACCTTCGGGCTCATCACGAGGCTTGCCGCCAGGTCGATGCGCCGACGCATCCCTCCGGAGTAGGACTTGACCGGCTTGTGCGCCGCCTCGCGCAGCTCAAAGGCCTCCAGCAGACCCGAGGCACGTTCGCGTGCCTCACCTCCGGTGAACCCGTACATGCGAGCCAGCAGTCTGATGTTCTCGGACCCGGTGAGGTCCTCGTCCACCGAGGCGAACTGTCCGGTCAGCCCGACGTTGAATCTGACATCATCGGCGTCGGCGACGATGTCATAACCGAGCACCCGCGCGGTGCCGGCGTCCGGTCTCAGCAGCGTTGCCAGCATCCGCACCACTGTGGTCTTGCCCGCACCGTTGGGCCCGAGGACACCGTAGACCGAGCCCGCGGGCACGCGCAGATCCACACCGTCGACGGCCCTGACGTCTTTGAAGTGCTTGACGAGACCGGTGGCCTCGACGGCCAACTCCGCGCTCACGGCCGTCTCCGGGGTCATGGCTACCTCCCGCTCGAGTGTTCGACAGCAGACGGACGCCACATCGGTGTCGGTGAGACACTCAGTGGCCCAGCTCACATTCTACCTGTGCCGCAGAACCCCGACCAAGCACATCGTGCGCCCCGACCTCGGCCCCACTCACACCGACCGGCCCACGAGTCCCCGCGCACACGGCCGGCGCACGAACCCCCGCGGACTGAGCGGATTCGGGAACTCATCACCATAGATCCCTAGTACATTAGTGGACTAATGGACTATGATGGCACCATGTTCAGCAGCGACGGTCCGATCTTCCAGCGGTTGGCGGCTCAGATCGCTGACGACATCGCCGCAGGCGTCTACCCGGAAGAGGCAGCAGTGCCATCAGCCACCGACCTCGCGCTCTTTTTGCAGGTGAATCCGGCGACGGCGAGCAAAGGCGTGAACCTCCTCGTCGATCTCGGAGTCCTCTACAAGAAGCGCGGACTCGGGATGTTCGTCGCCGCCGGTGCTCGACAGCTGCTTCGCGAACGTCGCCGCGAAGACTTCCGCACCCGGTATCTGCAACCGCTGCTGGCCGAGGCGCACATGCTCGACATCGATTCCCACGAGCTGCATCGGATGATCGACCAAGAGCTCACCGCGCAGCCACAGAAGGATCGGTCGCCGACGGACCGGCCACCGACAGAACAGTCACAGACGGAGGATCCGCCATGACCACTGCCATCGAATTTCAGGACATGAATCGCACATTCGGGCGCACGGCCGCACTCGACTCGGTCGACCTGTCCATCCCGGAGGACTCCATCTGCGGGCTCCTCGGCCGCAACGGCTCGGGCAAGACCACTCTGATGTCGATCATCGCCGGCCAGGACCACCCCAGCACCGGCACTGTCACGGTCTTCGGCCAGCGCCCCTTCGAAAACGAGACGACGCTGTCGAAGATCATGTTCGTCCGTGACAATCAGGCCTACCCGGACGGCTACCGGCTCCGTCATGTGCTGCGCATCGCCGGCGACTTCGCTCCGAACTGGAATCCTCAGATCGCGGCCGAGCTGGTCGACAGGCTGCGCATCCCGGAGAGGACGCCGATCAGGAAGTTCTCGCGCGGGCAGTTCTCCTCCGTCGCAATCGTCCTGGGGCTCGCATCCCGGGCACCCGTCACGCTGCTCGACGAGCCCTACCTCGGTCTCGACGTCACCGCACGCTCCGTGTTCCATGAGGTGCTGCTCCGCGACTACACCCACCACCCCCGAACCATCGTCCTCTCGACCCACCTCATCGAGGAATCGGAGGGGCTCTTCGATCGGGTCGTCATCGTCGATCGCGGACGCGTGAGAGTCGACCGGGAACGCGATGGCATCGCGGACCTCGCATTCACCATGAGCGGACCCGTCGATGTCGTCGATCGATTCTCGACCGAGCGCACGATCCTGCACACCCACAGCGTCTCCGGGCTCAAGTCCGTGACCGTCGAAGGCGCCAGTGACGAGGGCACGGCTGCCGCGGCCGAGGCAGCCGGCGTCCGCATCGCACCCGTGACCCTGCCCCAACTCGTCGCCGCCTACGGTGCCGAGCGCTGATCCGCAGCAGACCAGCCGACATCGATCACGAAGGGACGATGATCATGAATGCGATCACCTCGACCGTCAAGCTCCACCTGAATCAGCGATTCAACACCTTCATCACACCACTGCTCATCGCCGGGACCGTCGCCCTCATCTCGGTCGGCATCTCACTCGTGTTCTGGCGTGCCGGCAGTCTTCCCGGAACGCCGGGATGGATCCAGGGATCGCAGGCCAATCCCGGCATCGTGTATGCGCTCGTCGGGTTCCTCGTGTACTTCGGAGTCGCTTCCGTGGCCACGACGTTCCCGTTCGCCCTGACGTTGGGCACGACCAGGCGAGCCTTCGTCACCGGCACCCTCGCCTGGTATGCCCTGACGGCGGCCTATATCGCGGTGATCTTCGCCGTGCTCAATGCCCTCGAGCAGGTCACCGACCACTGGTTCGTCGGCTTCTACATCTTCGATGTCCACGTGCTCGGGGCCGGCGACACGACCCGGCTGCTCCTCACCGTCTTCCTCGGCGTCCTCACCGCACTCACGATCGGCGGGGTCTTCGGCGCCTCTTGGGTGCGGTTCGGCGCGCGGGGCCCGCAGTTCATCGCCGTCGGACTCCTGCTCGTCGTCGGCATCGCACTGCTCGTCGTCATCGCCGATCTCGCTGAGCTCATCGCGGCCTTCGAACTCTGGTGGCTCGTCGTCGCCGCCGGTGCCGTGATCGTCGCCTCCGCTGTCGGCAGCTGGCTGCTGCTGCGACCCGCAATCGTCCGATGAGCTCCCGGCCCGCCCTCAGAATCTCCCCGGGCAGACCCCGTCGACGACCGACGCCCTGCCGACTGATCAGCCCTGGGTATGATGCGCGTCGGTTCGCCTTCGCACTAGCATGAGCCCCATGAACGACCGACTCTCCGCCGCCCGCGGCCAGCAGGCCGCACCCCCGTCGGACCCTGACAGTCGTCTCCACCGCGCACGCAGGCTGCTCGCCGCGCACCCCTGGGTGGCCGATGCGCTGATCTGGGTGCTCCCGCTGGCCTACATCGCCGTCACGACGATTCTGGCAGGTGCCGAGACGCCCACGTTCACGGCACTGCCGACCTTCTTCCAAGTCGCCATCGTCCTGCTCCAGACGCTCCCATTGGCCCTGCGGCGCACAGCACCGCTGTTCAGTTCGATGCTCATCGCCCTCGCCTGTCTGCTCAGCATACTCACGATGCTCGGTCCCACGATCGGCATCATCGCCGTGCCGTTGACGATCTACTCGACGACCGCCTGGGGCACGCGCCGCCACGGCCAGATCGTGCTCGGTCTCGGACTGGTGGGGGCGTGCCTGCTCGGCCTGTGGTTCTACCTCGTCTCTCTGCAGTCGACGGTCGGACCGGATGCGCGGCCTGTGGACTTCGGTGAGTATTTGGTCATGTTCACCGTCGTCGCCCTCTGCGCTTCGATCGTGCTCACCGCCTGGCTGCTCGGCGGAGTCGGCTACCGACGGCGCCGTGAGATCGAAGGGATCCGGGAACGCAACCGCCTACTCGAACATGAACGCGAATCCGAGACGCGTCTGGCCACCGATGCCGAACGGATGCGCATCGCTCGGGAGATGCACGACGTCATCGCCCACTCTCTCTCCGTCGTCATCGCTCAGGCCGACGGCGGACGCTACGCGGCGTCAGCGAACCCGCAGGCGGCGGTCGGGGCGCTCGAGACGATCTCCCGCACGGGCAGGGAAGCACTCGAGCAGACCCGATCGCTGCTGGGCTTCCTCCGCGCCGACGACGAGGACAACCGCCGTGCCGCGCCGCTGCCCGGCGTCGCCGACATCAGACGCCTCATCAACGACATCCGTTCCGCCGGTCTGCCCGTGTCCATCGGCGGCATCGACGAGGTCGACGACACCTCGCTGCCCGACGGTGCCGGCCTGGCGGTGTACCGCATCGTCCAAGAGGCGTTGACCAATGTGCTCAAACACGCCGGCAGCATCGCTCGTGCCCATGTGTCGCTGCACCTCGAAACGCGGGAATTCGTCGCCAGGATCAGCGATGACGGAGCCGGGCAGACCCCCGACGCCGAAACCTCTGACTCCGCGCAGCTGCGCTCCCGCGGCAACGGCATCACCGGAATGAAGGAGCGGGCCGCTCTCTACGGCGGCACCCTCACTGCGCGGCCCATCCGCTCCACGGGACTGCCCGATGCGAATCGGCCGCGTGCCGGACGTGACGCCGGCCTGTCCTCGGAAAGCGTCACCGGAAGCACGTTCGGCACTGCCACCGGCTTCGTCGTCGAGGCTCGCTTCCCCCTGCGTGAGGGCTCCCAGGCGGACGATTCGAACCACACAACAACGGGGACGAACGACATCACAGCCGATAGCCGTGCCCCGACAGCCGACACCGCAGACACCGACTCACAGACAGCCCGATGACCCCGCCCGAGACCCAGACGCAGACGAATCCGGGCGCCGCTCTGCGGATCGTGCTCATCGACGACCAGGCCCTCGTGCGCACGGGATTCGCCATGGTCATCGACTCCCAACCCGACATGAGCGTCGCCGGACAGGCCGCCGACGGCGACGACGGAGTGACCACAGTTCGAACCGTGGAACCCGACGTCGTGCTCATGGATGTGCGCATGCCGCGCGTGGACGGCATCGCCGCCACCGAGCAGATCCTCGCCCTGGCCGATGCCGGGCAGATCCGAACTCCCAAGATCGTCGTGCTGACGACATTCGATGAGGACGAATACGCCTTGCGGGCGCTGCGCCGCGGCGCTTCCGGGTTCCTCCTCAAGGACACCATGCCTGAGATCCTCCTCGAATCGATCCGCACCGTCATCGACGGCGGAGCGGTCATCGCTCCGAGCACGACCCGCAGACTGCTCGACAGACAGCTGCTCGCCCACCTCGGCGATGGCGATCTTTGCGACCGGGCCACACAGTCGGCACCACAGCCGGCAGAGAGCCCGTCCGCGGCCGGTCTGCTCGACGAGGCCGCAGCACAGCGCCTGGAGTCACTGACGCCGCGGGAGCGCGAGGTTCTCACCCTCATCGCCTCCGGGCTGAGCAACACCGAGATCGGCGATGAGCTCTGTCTGGCCAAACCGACCGTGAAGACCCATGTCGGACGCATCCTCATGAAACTCGAGGCCCGCGACCGGGTCCAGGCCGTCATCCTCGCCTACGAAGCCGGCCTCGTCCATGCACACGGCTGACTCCCTGCGCCGATGTCATCCCCTGGTATGACCTGCCCGTCCCGCGGTCGGTCCGCGGCAGGGCAAAGACCATCCTCCGGTCCGATGTGCCAGGTCTCGACAGCGACGAAGCTGGAGGCATGAACTCATCACCGACTCCGGCAGAGCCCACCATCCCGCCGACCGCCGATTCCGGCGATCATCGCGATCCGCCGCACCGGCACCCCTCACCGAGGCCGGCCATCCGAGCGATCGACCTGCGCAAGAGCTATGGCGCAGGCGACGCGCAGGTGCTGCCTCTGGACGGCCTCAGCCTCGACATCGAGGCCGGACGCTTCACCGCGATCATGGGCCCCTCGGGATCGGGGAAGTCGACACTGCTCAACATGCTCGCCGGACTCGACACCCCCGATTCCGGGGAGGTCGTCATCGGCGACACCGCGATCTCCGGCCTCAGCGACCGCAAGCTCACGGCTCTGCGCCGCGACCGGATCGGATTCGTCTTCCAGGCCTTCAACCTCGTTCCGGCGATGAACGCCGAGGAGAACATCCTGCTGCCCTCGCATCTGTCGGGCCGGCGGACCGACAAGCGCTTATTCCGCCGCATCGTCGATCTCCTCGGCCTCAGCGATCGACTGCGCCACCGCCCTCATGAACTCTCCGGCGGCCAGCAGCAGCGCGTGGCCGTCGCCCGAGCCCTCGTCGCCCAACCCGACGTCATCGTCGCCGACGAACCCACCGGCAACCTCGACTCGACGTCAGGGGCCGAAGTTCTGGGGATCCTGCGCTCCTCGGTCGATGAGCTGGGTCAGACCGTTGTCATGGTCACCCACGATCCGGTGGCCGCTTCGCGCGCCGATCGGGTGGTGCTGCTGGCCGACGGACGCCTCGCCGGCGAACTCTCCGACCCCGAACCGGAGACCGTGGCCTCGGCCCTCATGCAGGTCGCCTCCGCCGAGGGTGGAGGTGCTCGATGATCCGCCTCGCCGTCTCCAATCTCCGCAGCGCTTCCGGCAGACTCATCGCCGCCGGCATCGCCATCGCCGTATCGGTGGCCTTCATCGTCGCCGCGCTCCTGTTCTCGCAGGCCTTCGGCGACACGCTGCGCAACCAGGTCCGCGCCCAGTGGTCGGGTGCCGATGTCGCCATCACCGCGGACGCGGCGGATGACCCCACAGCACCCGCGGAGGGCTCTGCGCTCAGCGAATCCCTCCGCGAGGCCGTCGCCGATGTCGACGGTGCCGAGTCCGCCCAGCTCACCGAATCCGGCTACGTCTCGGTCACCTCGGCGTCCTCCACCGTGACCGCGAACGTGACGAACGTTCCGCAGGGTGGGCAGTTACAGCCGGAGGAGGGATCGGCCCCGAGCGGGGCGGGCGAGATCATGCTCCGCGCTGCCGATGCCGAAACGCTCGGGGTCGATGTCGGGGAGTCGCTGACCCTGTCGACCTTCGACGCATCCGGAAGCGGCGATGGCGAAGGCCCCTCCTTCACCGTCTCCGGCATCATTCCCGGCTCCTCGAGCACCGGGCTCGCCCTCTACCTCACCGAAGCCGGGCTGCAGAAGGCGCCGACAGAGCTCATGCCCGAGGCCGTGCGCATCGTCGCCGCCGACGGCACCGAGCGCGCCGATCTCGCCGCGACGGTCACGTCGTCACTCGAGTCTGCCGGACTCGACGAGGGCGTGTCGGTCCAGACCGTCGACCAAGTCGTCGCGGATCAGGTCGACGAACTCTCCGGAGCCTCGGACTTCCTCTCGACTGTCGGCATCGCCTTCGGGCTCCTCTCGGCCGGAGTCGCAGCTCTGGTCATCTCGAACACGTTCCAGGTGCTCGTGGCCTCACGCATCCGTGTGCTTGCGCTCTTTCGCGCCGTCGGCGCCTCGCGGCAGCAGGTCCGTGGCGCTGCCCTCGTCGAGGGCCTCACCCTCGGCGTCGTCGGTTCGGCCGTCGGCGTCGGCCTCGGATTCCTCATCGGCTGGGGTCTCACGGCCGCAGCACGAGCGTTCTGGATCCCCGAGTTCGCTCATGTCTCCTTCTCTTGGACGGCGTTGCTTCTCGGCCCGGCCGTCGGCATCGCCGTGACTGTGGCCGCCGGTCTCATCCCCGCTGTCCGTGCCTCGCGGGTCTCCCCCATCGAAGCGCTGCGGCCGGTCGACGTTCCCGCCGCCAACCGCCGCGTTCCCTGGGCCCGGGCGGTCCTGGGTCTGGTGCTCGCCTGCATCGGCGTCACACTGAGTCTCTACGGAGCCCTCGAGCAGTCGGTCGTCTTCGGCATTCTCGGCTGCTTCGCCCTCTTCGTCGCGATGCTCGTGTCAGCACGGGTGTTCGTGCCGCCGTTCGTCGGGTGGCTCGCCCGCCTCATCGGGGCGGTGACCGGGCGGTCCCCGGCGGTGCTGTTGGCCGGGCGCTCAGCGAGTTCCGCAGGTTCACGCACGGCGTCGACGACGGGCGCCCTGCTCATCGGCATCACTCTGGTGACCGCTGTCGTCGTCGGCTCGGCCAGTCTGCAGCGTACCCTCGAGCTCGCCACTGCCGGTGACACCCCGGTCGACCTCGTGGTCGCAGAATCGGGCGGCGACGTGGAGTCCGTCCTCGACGGCTCCGACATCGCCGAAGACCGGACCACGGTCCCTGCCCCTGCCGCCTCGGTAAGTGTCGACGGCTTCTCCGGCTCGGGAGAGCTGGCGGTCACGAGCGCCGACGAAGCCGCGGACACTCCGGTGGTCCGCAGCGAGGGCTTCGATGTCGACGAGGGCACAGTCCTTCTCGCACCGTCGGCTCTGGGCATCGATGCCGCCGCGGAGGACATCAACGGCAAGAGTGCAACCGTGAGCATCGGGGGCGAGAACATCGTTCTCACCGTCGTCGGTTCCCGCAGCGTGCCGACGGGCACTGCCCTCGTCAGCGGCGCGGATTCCGCCGCGATCGCCGAGGCGGCCGGCAGCTCGGCAGAGAAGCAGACCTGGGTGCGAATCGCCGATGACGCTTCGACGTCCCAGATCGAGGCGCTGACGTCCGAACTCGACGCCGTCGGGACCTCGAGCGATGCTGGTGCCGCACTGACCCGGGCCCAATATGCCTCGGTCTTCCAAGTCGCGCTCACGGTGGTCCTCGGTCTGTTGGCCGCGGCAGTCGTCATCGCCGTCATCGGGGTGAGCAACACGCTCACGCTCTCGGTCATCGACCGTCGTCGGGAGGGTGCACTGCTGCGTGCCCTCGGCTTCACGCGGCGGGCGATGTCGCGGATGATCACGACCGAATCCCTGCTCATGGCCGTCATCGCGCTCGTCTTCGGGACCGTGCTGGGCACATTCTTCGGCTGGGTGGGCACCTCCTCGCTCACGGCAGGCACGACCGATCCGGTGCTCTCCGTTCCCCCGATCCAGCTGGGCCTCATCGCCCTGGCAACGATCATCGCGGCGGTGCTCGCCTCGGCGATCCCCGCCCGCTCGATGTCCCGGATCGCTCCGGCGAAGGGAATGAGCATGGAGTGAGCCGGCCCGGGGTCGGGCCGCCTGAGGTCGGCCCGGGGTCGGCCAAGGATGTTCCCGGGCGGGGGCGGATGTTCAGCTCCCTGACATAAACTCAGAATACGGTGTAGTTGCACTTTCAATCAATTATGGAGATCGCTGTGTACGCCACGACTGGATTCCCGACCATCGCCCGCGACATCATCACCGTCCTCGCCCGGATCGCCCTCGGCGTCATCTTCATCGCCCATGGCTGGCAGAAGTTCAATGAGTGGACTGTTTCGGGAACCACCCAGTCCTTCGCCCAGATGGGTGTGCCGCTGCCGGACATCGCGGCACCGTTCGCCACCTTCGTCGAGCTCATCGGCGGTGCGCTGCTCATCCTCGGCGCCCTGACCCCGCTCGTCGGGATCCTGCTGGCTGCCAACCTCATCGGCGCACTGGTCATCGTGCACCTGGTGCCCGTTCCGTTCGTCGATCAGGGCGGCTGGGAACTCGTGGCAGCCCTGGCCGCCGGTGCCCTGCTGCTGGCAGCCATGGGACCGGGACGCTTCAGCGTCGACCGGTTCCTGTTCAAGGGGAAGAAAGGGGCGAAGTCGCAGGCTCAGAAGGTCGATGCGCCGAAGGCGTCGGGCGGCGAGTTCACTCCGGCCAACTAGTTGTGCCGCCTTTGTCGACGCCTTCACGGTTGAAGCACCGGCCGGGTGGCAGCAGAGCAATGAGTCCAAGTATTTGCTGAGGAACAGTGGAAACGAATCGAGCCACTTCTACCGTCCAACACCGGCAAGAGCCTGCGCGGCCTCGCGCAGGCAGAGCCCACGAGCGCACCCGGAAGTCAATCGTTCGTCGGGTGGCCGGAGTTCGGGTCGGCAGAGCGGGCCACATCCCGGCGTCGCGCCCACAGCCACACCCCCGCGGCGGTCAGCAGCATCAGGAGTGTTCCCGGCCACATCACTTCGCCGTGCCCGGAGCTGCGGTCGATGGTGATCTCGCTGGAGAAGAAAGAGGCGACCATGAGCAGGATGGCGTTGTTGACCGCGTGCAGCACAACGGCCCCCTCGATCCCCCCGGTGCGCCAGGTGATCACCGCACAGGCCAGCCCGACCGAGAAGGTGTAGACGACCATCAACGGGTCTGCCAGTCCGTGCACGACGGTGAACATCAGGTTTGGCGCGAGCAGGGCCACCAGCAGCGAGACCGTGCGCTGCGTGGTGAATGAGCCGAAGCTGCGTGCCAATAGGCCGCGCGCGGCGTACTCCTCGCCGGCCCCCTGCAGCGGGCTGGTCAGAAGCCCGATCACGAACAGGACAATCGTGCTGGCCAGCGTGGCCGACGGCCCGCTCACCCCGGCCGCCTCGGGGTTCATCAGCGTCCAGACGATGCCGTACACGATCCACACCGGCACCAGCACGCCGGCTAGGTTCAGTGCCAGCTTCCACCGGAAGCGGCCGTGCACCGAGTGCATCCAGCGTCCGGGTTGACCGAACAGCAGCCGTTGCAGGCCGAGAGAGATCGGGATCAGCAATCCGATGGCAAGGTTACTGGCGAGCAGCCGGGCCGGGCTCATCGCCACCACTCCGTCACCCGGCGTCTCCGGTGGCACCAGGCCCAGGCCCAACGACCCCGAGACGGCGGTCAGTCCCCACGTGAGCGTGAAGGTGCTGACGACATAGGCAACGGGGATCAGCACGATCGCCAGAACAGCCTTCCACCACCGGTAACCAGGGGTGCGCAGGAACTGGTGGTATTCGGTCGGTCCCGATGGCAGGGCAGGATCTCTAGAGAGGTTCGCGTGACGGTCGTGGATTCGCATACATTCCTTTTCGACGCGGACAGCATCCGCCGTCCGAGATGGTGGGTGTTTTCTCCTGGAGATCACGGAAGCTTTTGAAAGAGCTCACCCGTGACCGGCTGCGGCGGGACGGGGTCAGGCCTCGATTCCGTCGGCCTCAACGTCCAGCAGCCGGTGATGGCGGAAGGTGAGTGCTCGTTCGATCCCCGCGAGTCCGGCGGTGAGGGTGAGCGCTATGTTCACCCCTGCCGGCAAATCAATGGGAGAGGCGAACGGGGCGAAGCGATCAGCCCAGAGCGACAGATGGGTGACCAGCTCGAGCAGCTGTGGGGCGAGCAGGATCAGGTTGATCGTCAGCACGATGACTGCACCGACGGCCAGGCCACGCCCGACCCCGGGGTGGCGGCGGGAGAGCTGGGCGCGCCAGTGCTCGGGCGTCCCTGGCGCGGGATCGAGACGTCTCTGGCTGCCGTCGGCGCGGATCAGATGGATCCGCTGCATGCCGTACCTGCTCGCGGCGACCTCGATCCGGTCCGGTCCGAGGGGGAATCGGACCGGCATGTCGGAGCTCTGCACGTGCCGGTCGTCCCTGTAGAGAGAGGCCCGGCCCGACAGGTGATCGACATCGACCGTCGCGGTCGACGCGTCGTGAAGGTCGATCGTGAAACGCGTGCGCTGCAACGAGAGGGACGGGCGGAATGCCGGTAAAGGCGAACCACGCACTGGAACGGGTGTCAACCAGTCCCCTTCATTGCCATCGAGCCCCTCGAAACCGTCGATCCGACCGCTGCCATACGGATCCTTCCGCGCCGCGCCTTCCCAGGGGTCGTGCTCGTCGCTCACGTCTCGCACCGTCCAATGTCGTGAAAAGAGAGATCATCGACGCAGAATTTCTTTAGCATGCTCATGCTACACAACAATAGCATGAAGATGCTAGATGCGCTAGAGTGGGCGCATGGTCCAAAGAGTCGACCCGGATATCCGCCGGGAGCAGATCGCCGACGCCGTGATCGAGGAGATCAACGCGCACGGGCTTCGCTCGGTCACCCTCGCGCGCATCGCCGCTCGCACCGGCCTGGCCATCGGGAGCATCCGGCACTATTTCAGCGACAACCTCCGCGAGGTCATGCGCTTCACCTTGGGAATCCTGATCCAGCGCGTCGTGCGCCGCGACGTGGGACTCTCCGACGATCCGGAAGCGCGGATCACGGACGCCATCGTCTTCGCCGCACCCACCAGCGAGCAGGAGCGCAAGGAGAACACCGCGCTTGTCGAATACCGGGTCATGGCGCGCACCGATCCGGAGCTCGCAGCCGACATCGCCGCAGCCTCACTCGCGGGCACCGAAGCGATCCACGCTCTGCTGCGTCAAGCATTGGCCGGCCGCACGATCGACGAGGAGGCACTGCGTCGTGAAGCGCTCCTGCTGTTCACCTTGATCGAGGGGTTCTCGTTCAATTCGGCGCTGTCATCCGCCCCACTGCGGGAGGAAGAGGTCCGCGCCGCAGTGTCGGCGACCATGCACCGTCTGCGCGATGCCTACCCGTCTTCCGATGAAGCCGTGGAGTGAGCGGTCAAAGGAGACAGACCTAGGTCACGGTCGGCGAGACGTCTCGGTCACCAGTTGCTTCACTCGCTTCGAATCGGCGGCGATAGGCCGAAGGCGTGGTCTGGAATGCGGCAGCGAAGTTCTGCCGCAGGGTCACCACACTGCCGAAGCCGCAGTCGGCAGCAATCTGATCGATGGATCTGCTCGTGGTTTCCAGCGCCCTCCTGGCCTCGTCGAGGCGACGCGTTCGCACCCATGATGCGGGCGTGGCCCCCGTCGAATCACGAAACGAGCGGATGAAGGTGCGCACGCTCGTATGCGCGACCGCAGCCAGCCGCTCCACCGACAGGTCTTCGCTCAAATGGTTCAACGCCCAGTCGAGTACCTCCGAAATCGGATCGCCACCGGCCCGTTCCGGCAGCGGACGTTGAATGTACTGGGCCTGTCCCCCATCACGGTGGGGCGCAATCACCAAGGAACGCGCCACCTGATTGGCGGCTTCGGCCCCCAACCTCGTGCGCACCATGTGGAGACAGGCATCCAACGCCGAGGCTGTGCCCGCCGAGGTGATGACATCGCCGTCATCGATGTAGAGAACAGAATCGTCGATCTCCAGATCCGGATGTCGGCGACTGAGCTGGTCAAACCCCTGCCAATGCGTGACTGCTCGCCGGCCGACGAGCAGTCCCGCGTCTGCGATGGGGAACGTGCCCAGGCACAGTCCCGCGATCGTCGCACCTCGTTCATGAGAGCCGACGAGCAGCTGTCGCAGGGGCTGCCCAGCCGGGCGACCATCGGCGTACCAGGACGGGACCACTACCACCTCGGCGTCGGATGCTGCCTCTGGCCCACTCAGTCCGGCAATCTGATAACCCTCCGCCGTCGTGATCGGTTCACCGCCATCGGAGAACAGGACCGTCTCCCACGGTGACAGTCCCTGTCGAGCGACCTCGTCGAAGACCATCTGCGGCACGGACAGATGGAACATGGTGATTCCGGTGAAAGCGTAGATGGCGATGCGCACGAGCGTCTCTTCCTGATGGCCTCAAACAGATTGGCGTAATTCCATCGTAGATGAGCATTTGTGCTACTGGTAGTGCCTGACCGTCTCTCGCACACTGGAGCTGTGCCGCACACCCGCGCCACATCCTGACTTACGACATCTTGGAGATTCGATATGTCTACCGCTCGCCGCGCCCTTGTCCTCGTCGATGTTCAGCAGCAGTACTTCGACGGTCCGCTGGAGATCCAGTACCCGAGCCATGATCAGTCGCTGCCGAACATCACAGCGGCCATCGACGCCGCGGTTGCCGCCGACATGCCGGTCGCCGTCATCCAGCACACGATGGGCACCGAAGCCCCAGTCTTCAATCCGAACGAGCCCGGGTTCGCACTCCACCCCGAGGTCGCGCAGCGCCAGGCCGATTCTTGGAAGTCAGTGGTCAAAGAGTACGGCTCCGTCTACGCGGACACCGACCTGGAAGCATGGCTGCGCGAGAAGGGCGTCGACACCGTCACGCTCGTGGGCTACATGACCAATAACTGCATCCTCTCCTCAGCAGCAGGGGCCGAGGTTCTCGGCTTCACCACCGAGGTGCTCTCGGATGCGACAGGCGCCATCAACATCGCCAACGATGCCGGCTTCGCCGATGCGAAGACCGTACACACGACGCTGATGGCGCTTCTGCATTCGAACTGGGCCGCAGTCGCGACCACGGATGCCTGGACCCAGGCGCTGACATCGCAGGAGGCTCTGCCCAAGGGAGACCTGGGCAGCTCAGCAGTCACGGGTGCGCAGAAGGCTGGGCAGAGCTGAGCCGTTTCTGAGCTGACGTTGAGGCGTCCTTGAGGCGTTCTGGGACTAAGGACGCAGGCGGTTCAGCAGCTCTTTGGTGCGTGCGCTGATGTCGTCGCGGACTAGGCGCATGCGCTCGATCCCTTCGATGCCGCGCTCGGAGGGTTCATCGGTGTCCCAGTTCTCGACCTCGGTGCCCTCCGGCGCGCCCACCTTCGCCTCGCGGCCCAAGGTGACGACGACATCAGCGGCGGCCAGATCCGCCTCGGTGATCGGTTTCGGGCTTCCCTCGCTGATGTCGATGCCCCATTCGGCAAGGGAGTCCACCGAGAGCTGGTTGAGCGAGGTGCCGGGCTTAGTTCCGCCGGAGACGACCTCGACCGAGGCGCCGGCGATATCGCTCATGAGACCGGCGGCCATCTGTGATTTTCCGCCGTTCTTCACGCAGACGAAGAGGACGCGGGGTGGCGTTTCCATCGTGTCTCCTGGTGATTTCATCGTGCTTCCTGGTATGCGCTGCGGCCGTGTTCCATCCCGGTGGGAATGCCCAGTGTGAGCGGCTGTGGGGTCGAGCCGCAGCATGACTCGGGCTCGGGAGCTGGCGCGGCTTCGGCAGTTTCGGCAGCAGGAGCGTCGGATTCGCAGCACCCGGAGGATTCAGCCGCAGGCGCTGCCTCTTCCGCTGGCGCTGGTCCGCAGCACCCACCGTTGTCGTCAGCCACGGTGGCGACCGAGGGAACGTCACACGACGAACCGATGTCGGCCGAGCACACTCCCGTTTCGGGCAGAACGAGCTCGACCTTGTCGGCGGCGGCCTGGTCACCGGCGATGGCGGCGACGATCGAGCGGACCTGCTCGTAGCCGGTGGCCATGAGGAACGTGGGTGCGCGTCCGTAGGACTTCATTCCTGCAATGTAGAAGTCCTTCTCCGGGTGGGCCAGGAGGCGGGCGCCGTGTGGCGCGACGGTTCCGCAGCTGTGGTATTCCGGGTCGATGAGTGGCCCCAGCCCTGTGGGTGCCTCGACGACGGGGTCGAGCTCGAGTCGGATTTCGCGTAGGAAGTCAAGATTCGGACGGAAACCGGTGGTCGGGACCACCCGGTCAACGTCGAGTGAGACTGGCCCGTCTGGCGTGGTCCCGGTGACTGTGAGGTCACTCGAAGCACTTGTCGCCGAGGTGGCGGCTGCATCAGTGATGCCCAGTTCCGTGATGGTCACCGAGGTGTGAACCTCGATGTGTCCGGCCTCGACGAGGTTGCGCAGCCGAGTGCCCAAGGCACCGCGTGCGGGGAGTCCGTCCTGGTCACCACCGCCGTAGACGGTGGCAGGATCGGAGCCGCGG
The DNA here is from genome assembly GCF_014897515.1 of Brevibacterium sp. FME17. Classification (NCBI taxonomy): domain Bacteria; kingdom Bacillati; phylum Actinomycetota; class Actinomycetes; order Micrococcales; family Brevibacteriaceae; genus Brevibacterium; species Brevibacterium sp. FME17. The sequence goes on along the minus strand of NZ_JABUYD010000011.1, from coordinate 37,934 downwards.
ATGGCCCAGCTGATGCGGGTGCTTGGTTCGGCCTCGCGCAGATCTCCCAGCGCCAGCAGAGTGTTGGCTGCCGAGTGACCGGCTCCAACGACGAGCGTGTGCCGGCCGGCGAACTGCGCCCGGTCCCGGCCGAGGACGTCGGGCAGCGGTGAGGTGACGATCCCTGCTTCACGGGCAGCTGGTTCGCCGATGGCGGGCAGTCCTGCCTGGCCCAGTGGATTCGGTGACTCCCAGGTGCCCGAAGTGTCGATGACGGCGCGAACGAAGTGATCTTCAATCTTGCCCTCTGCATCCTGGGTGCGAACAAGGAAGGGAGTTTCGCCGCGGCCCGGGGTGCGCGTACGGTCTTTGCCAACACGACTGACGGCGATGACGCGCCTGTGGGTGCGAATCGCATTGTCCAGTGCTGGGGTTGCGGCCAAGGGAGCGAGGTACTCGGAGACGAGTTCCGCCCCAGTGGGCAGATATTCACCATCAGGCTCCACCCACCCTGTGGGTTCGAGCAGATCTCGTGCGGCTTGGTCAATGTTGTACTGCCATGGCGAGAAGAGTCCGACGTGGCTCCATTTGCTGACAGCCGCAGCCGCTGTTGCTCCGGCTTCGAAGACGAGCGGCTCAAGCTTGCGGGCGACGACGTGTGCGGCGGCGGCTAGGCCAACGGGACCAGCACCGATGATGGCAATGGGGAGGTCGGAAACAGTTGAGTTCTCAGGCAAGGCGAGTCTCCTTCTCAGCGGTGACGATCCGGTGGGCAAGGCATAAGCACCTTCACCACCTAACATCGATGCATGTCGATATATAGTCAAGCACTACGTATCGACAACTGTCAATATATGGGCATAATAGAGATGTGATCACTGAACAGACCCTCCCGTCAGCGGAAGCTCCCTCCTGCTGCACCACACTGACAGTGCAGCCACTGGCACTCGACGAGGCCAGGGAATGGGCTCGCATCCTCAAAGCAGTTGCAGATCCGACCAGGTTGCGGCTGGTGTCGCTGGTGGCCGCAAATGAAGGCAGTGAGGCGTGTGCGTGTGATCTCACTGCACCAGTCGGATTGGGGCAGCCGACGGTGTCTCATCACCTGAAGATCCTTGTCGACGCAGGGGTGCTTCATCGCGATAAGCGCGGTATCTGGTCGTACTACTCCGTCACAGCGAGCACTTTGGAGAAATTGGCCGCTTTCCTCTCCCCCGCGTAGGCGATTCTGCGACACAGTCGTCAATCCTGCTGAGGGCCTCCGAAGCATTTGCCCACTGACTCGACAGCGGACCTCGCTGACCGGGCGGCACCAATGATGGTCGCGGAGGCGAACCCCGTCCAATCGCCATACCCCAACAGGTGCAGCCCAGGTATATCGACGCTCTGGGTGCCGTCCGTGACAGGATGACCGTCTTCCCATGTCAGTCCCAGGCTCCGCAAATGGTGCAGCTGTGGTTTGAAGCCGGTGCACCAGATGATGGCGTCACAGCTGTAAACGCTGCCATCGGACCACGAGACACCGGTGGGAGCTATCTGCTCGAAGATCGGTGAGGCGTGCAGGTCACCGCGGTCGCGTGCGGCTCGCACCGGTGGCACCATGACGATATCCCCCAGTCCCGACACCCCGTCATGTTCAAACCCGGCCTTCTGTGCCGCCTCTCGGGCGGTAGCAACGTCGAAGAGCACTCGCCCATCGACGTCGTCGGGCATGAACCGTGGCGGTCGTTGGGCCACCCACAACGTCTGCGCGACCTCGGATACTTCTGCAACGATCTGCGCTGCAGAGTTGCCGCCACCGACGATGACGACTCGCTGGCCAGCGAAGTCCTCGGGCGAATCGTAGTCAACGGTGTGCAACTGCCGACCAGTGAAGTCCTCACGGCCGGGATAGTGCGGGACGTAGGGGGCGCTGCCATGTTCCGGTGGCGCTGATGACTGCCGTTGCCCCTATCTGGCCATCATCAGTTTCGACGACGAGGCGCCCCTGATCGTGGGCGACATCGAAGACGTGGACCTGACGGCGAATCGGCAGGTCATAGCGTTGTTCGTACTGGGTCAGGCAGTCCACCACGTGTCCCGCGGTGGGAAAGGTCTCACCCTTCTGCGCAGGCATCGGCCAACCGGGCAACGGACTGTAGCCGGCCGGTGAGAACAGGCGCAACGACTGCCACCCGTGCTGCCATGCTCCGCCCGGCTCCTCCTGATCGTCGAGGATGACGAAGTCCAGACCGGCCCTGCGCAGGAAATAACCGGCGGCCAGTCCGGCCTGCCCACCGCCGATGACCACGACATCAGTCATCCGTTGCGCTCAATCCTGCTCGAGCAATTCGTTGACCAGAGTTTGAATCCGGGTTTTGATGTCATCACGGATCGGGCGAACCGCCTCGATCCCCTGTCCAGCGGGGTCAGCAAGCTCCCAATCTTCGTAGCGTTTACCGGGGAAGAACGGGCAAGAGTCGCCACAGCCCATGGTGATGACCACGTCCGAGTCCTGCACCGCCTCGTCGGTCAGCACCTTCGGCTGCTCGGCAGTGATATCGATGCCTTCTTCTGCCATCGCTTCGACAGCGACCGGATTGATCTGGTCGGCCGGAACCGACCCGGCGGAACGAACTTCGATGCCCTCGCCTGCCAGGTGGCGCAGGTAGCCGGCAGCCATCTGCGAACGGCCGGCATTGTGGACACAGACGAATAGGACTGCTGGTTTCTGGTCGGTCATCGGGGTGTCTCTCTTTCAGTCAGGTGATCAGCCGACAGGTCGGCCGACGGGTTATTCGGTGAGGGAATCAAGCAGAGCCTGAACCCGGGTAGCAATGTCGTCACGAATGAGCGCAACACCTTCGGGTGTAGCCAGTGCCGGGTCAGCGACCGCCCAGTCTTCGTACCGGCGACCGGGAACGATGGGACAGACGTCCCCGCAACCCATCGTGACCACGACATCGGCGGCACGGATTGCCTCATCGGTCAGCGGCTTCGGGAATGCTTCGTCGACATCCACCCCATCAATGCCTCTGATCAGCTCGGCAACGTTTGAGTTCAGCCCTTTGGCTGGAGTGGAACCAGCGGATCGAGCCACGACCTCACCTCCGGACAGATGGTGTGTCAGCGCTGCGGCAAGCTGGGACCTGCCGGCATTCGCGACACAGATGAACAGCACCTGAGGAGGCGCCGCAACACGGTCGCGGGTGATGTCAGCCAGACGCTGCTTCGCGAAGCGTTCGGTCAATGGGACGAGGAACTGATTGACCGTCGCTGATCGTGCCAGCGCCGTGTACGAATCACGCACGACGCCTGCGACGGTCTCCGGCGGCAGACCAGGCGTCTTCGTCGTCAGGTCTGCGGCCAAGTGGTTGATGCGAGCATCGATATCCGCGGCGCTGACGACAGCTGTCGCTTCATCCGGTGTGCTGGGCGCGATGATTGCGGGTGCGAATCCTTCGAGGAGAGCACCGACTGCACCCTTGCGTCCAGCAGCGATGCGGTACCAAACCCACGTGCCGCGACGTTGGGACTCGAGCAGCCCCACAGTCTTGAGCACCTTCAAGTGATGAGAGACCGTTGGCTGTGAGACCTCGGCGAGCTCAGCGAGGTCACAGACACATGATTCTCCGCGAGGATCGGTTCCGATCGCTGAGAGCATGCGCAGACGCAAGGGGTCGGCGAGCGCTTTGAGAGTACCGGCAAGAGTCGTGGCGACTTCGGCAGCAATGGCGTGGGATGGCTCAGGGGCACAGGCTTCGTCTGCCGGCGAACTCAGAGTGGCCTCGGTCATGATGATCGTGCCTCCACAGCGTAGGGATCAGTACGGAACCATTTCTTCGCGGCCCAGAGCGACACATAGACGAGACCGACCAGGACGGGCACCTCAATGAGTGGGCCGACGACCCCGGCCAGTGCCTGCCCGCTGGCGGCGCCGAAGGTGCCGATGGCGACGGCAATTGCGAGTTCGAAGTTGTTGCCTGCTGCAGTGAACGCCAGCGTCGTGGACCGTGCATATCCGAGGCCGATGCTCTTGCCGAGCAGGAGGCCTGCGAACCACATAAAGGCGAAGTAGACCAGCAATGGCAATGCGATCCGAACGACATCCATCGGCTGACTGGTGATCTGCTCACCCTGCAGCGCGAAGAGCAGCACGATGGTGAACAGCAGTCCGTAGAGCGCCCACGGTCCCACACGGGGAATGAACTTCTCTTCGTACCACTCGCGACCACGGCGCTTCTCCCCGATCCACCTGGAAGCGAATCCTGCGAGCAGTGGAACTCCGAGGAAGACAAGGACGTTGAGCGCAATCTGCCCCATCGAGACTTCCAGCCCCTGGGTGTCGAGACCCAGCCAGCCAGGGAGGACGGTGAGATAGAACCAGCCGAGGACGGAGAACATGACGACCTGGAAAACCGAGTTGATCGCGATCAGAACGGCAGTTGCCTCTCGGTCACCGCAGGCCAGGTCGCTCCAGATCACGACCATGGCAATACAGCGGGCCAGGCCGACGATGATCAACCCGGTGCGATATTCGGGCAGGTCCGGCAGGAAGGTCCAGGCCAGCGCGAACATGACTGCAGGTCCGGCGAGCCAGTTGAGCACCAGCGACGAGATCAGCAGTTTCTTATCGCCGGTGACGGCGGCGACCTTGTCATAGCGAACCTTGGCGAGTACGGGGTACATCATCACCAGCAGCCCCAAGGCGATGGGTACCGAGATGCCGCCGACTTCCATACTCGCAAGCAGGTCGGACACGCCTGGAATGAGACGCCCGAGGAGAAGGCCGGCGATCATGGCCAGCCCGATCCAGGCCGGTAGCCATTTGTCCAAAGTCGACATTTTGGCAGGTGCCGTCTGCTGGGTTGCTGTGTTGCTTGTCACGCCAACAGCTCCTCAATCTTGGTCTCGATGACCTCCGGAGACAATCCCGCCCACGCGGCATAGACTGCGGCGGTATAACCTGCCGGGCCGGACCCGACAATCACTAACTCTTGATTCGACATGCTTCTATATTGACGGACATCTAACTAGCACGCAAGCCGTGGCCATCCTCACCAGAACTCAACCAGACAGCGCTGCGGTAGGTCAGGCAATGCAGACTCGGGCATCAGCGACGCCCACTACCCCGAACCCTCAACCCAGGCGGCCTCGAAGGATCCCGAGGAACTCATCGGCGCGCTCAACCTGTCTGGCGAGCTTCTCTCGCTTAGCGACGGCGTCATCGAGCAACGCCAGCAGTTGCCTCCGAGACTCGTCGCGCTGACCTTCAGAAGCGCCACCTTCAACTACATCCAGGTGCGCCAACAACTCAGCCATTTCACCAGTGGAATAGCTCAGAGCCTTCATACGGCGAATCGTCATCAGGCGACGAAAATCCTCATCCGTGTAGACACGAAATCCACCCTCGGTACGCCCCGTTGCAGGAAGCAGGCCGATCTCCTCATAATGCCGAAGCGTGCGCGATGACATTCCTGACTTCTCGGCGACTTCTCCAATATGCACAAGGACCCTCTCAGTTGCCATCGCTGAACGATCAGCGGCAGACATGGTTTGCCTCAACCCTAACGCAACGTTAATGTTGAGATTGAACCCTGACATTCCGTGAAGGTTCACGGACCCACTGAAACTTACGCGAGGAAATCCCTGTGCCCTTATCCCCTAGCCCCGTCACCGAACGGGACTATCCAACTCCCGAGGAACGCCAGAGCGTCCGTCTTACGCTGAAACGACCAAGCTGGCTGAAAACCGAAATCCTCGGCGGCCTCGTCGTTGCTCTTGCTTTGATACCCGAGGCTATCGCCTTCTCCGTCATCGCCGGCGTAGATCCGCGGGTCGGCTTATTCGCCTCATTCACTATGGCAGTCACGACCGCGATTCTGGGCGGACGGCCAGCGATGATCTCCGCGGCAACCGGTGCAGTTGCCCTCGTCATCGCACCCCTTGTCGCCTCGCACGGGATGGACTACTTCATCGCGACTGTCATCCTCGCCGGAATCTTCCAAGTGATTCTGGCGGTCGTGGGTGCCGCACGCCTCATGCGCTTCGTCCCTCGTTCGGTGATGGTCGGCTTCGTCAACGCCCTGGCCATTCTGATCTTCATGTCCCAGGTGCCTGAGCTCATCGGCGTCCCGTGGCTGGTCTACCCACTGTGCCTGCTGGGATTGATCGTCGTCTTCGTCTTGCCCAAGTTCACCTCTGCAGTACCGGCACCACTGATCGCGATTGTCGTCCTCACGGCCCTCGTCGTCCTCTTTGCCCTCGACGTACCCAATGTCGGAGACAAGGGAGACCTCCCCAAGTCACTTCCGACCCTGTTCTTCCCAGATATCCCACTGAACCTCGAGACCCTGCGGATCATCGCCCCCTACGCACTCGCCATGGCTGTCGTCGGTCTCCTCGAATCACTCATGACAGCCAAGCTCGTCGACGATGTCACCGACACTCATTCAAATAAAACCCGTGAATCGTGGGCACAGGGTGTGGCAAACATTGTCACCGGGTTCTTCGGCGGCATGGGTGGCTGCGCGATGATCGGTCAGACCATGATCAACATCAAAGCTTCAGGGGCTCGGACCCGCATCTCGACCTTCTGCGCGGGGGTCTTCCTCCTCATCCTCGTCGTGACTCTCGGTGATATCGTCGCTTTGATTCCCATGGCAGCGCTGGTCGCGATCATGATCTTCGTCTCCTGGGCAACCTTCGACTGGCACTCCATTCGACCCGGCACACTGGCACGGATGCCTAAGTCAGAGACCACCGTCATGCTTGTGACTGTGATCGCCACCGTATGGACTCACAACCTCGCCATCGGTGTCATCCTCGGCGTCATCGTTGCCATGGTGGCCTTCGCCAACCGCGTGGCTCACTTCGTGAAGGTCGACAGGAAGATGATCGACCACAAGGGATCACCAACCGCGCGCTATACCGTAGAAGGCGAGCTGTTCTTCGCCTCATCAAACGATCTCTACACAATGTTTGACTACGCCGAAGACCCCGAACACATCATCATCGACATGACTCAGTCGCACCTGTGGGACGCATCGACAATCGCCGCACTGGATTCCGTGACAGACAAATATGACAACTACGGAAAACGCGTGGATATCATCGGTCTCAACACGGCCAGCCGGAGAATGCGCGTTCGCCTCGGGGGAATGGCGAAGAGCGGAGAATAACTCCCTCTCACGCTGGTTCAAGGTACGCTCCGAATTGGACCGCTCCCCCTGACGAAGCAGATTGGTCAATGACTGAGACTGGCAAAACTGTCCTTCAGGCAAGCCTTGATGTCTTCCGCAGCCACGGAATGACGACGATCTTCGGCAATCCGGGATCGAACGAGCTGCCGTTCCTGGCCGGACTCGGCGATGACTTCCGGTTCATTCTGGGACTGCACGAGCAGGTCGTCGTCGGCATGGCCGAAGGATTCTCCCGCGCCACCGGACGTCCTGTCTTAGTGAATCTGCATGCCGCGTCCGGTTCCGGCAATGGGATGGGTGCGCTGACCAATGCTCATTACGGTCATGTTCCGCTGGTGGTCCTCGCCGGGCAGCAGGTCCGCCGGACTGTCGGCCAGGAGACCATGCTGGCCAGCGCGGAAGCCGCCGCACTGCCGATGCCGCTGGTGAAGTACTCGCATGAACCGCTGTCTGCCGCTGATGTTCCGCGGACTCTGTCCCAGGCTGCCTTCGAGGCGACTACCCAGCCCAGTGGGCCCGTCTATGTGTCGGTTCCCTTGGATGATTGGGACCAGCCGGCACTCGACGATGACGAGTTGCTGCCGCAGCGATCGGTGACGACCGCACGTGGTCTTGGTCCCGAACTCGAGGCAGAGCTGATCGCCTCCCTAAATGGCGCGAAGCGACCTGTTCTCGTCGTCGGCCCCCAGGTGGATGCCGCTGCCCTCACGGATCCCAAGGTGGCGGAAGACGTGACTTCGCTGGCGGAGAAGCTCGATGCTTCGGTCTACATTGCGCCTTCCCCCACCCGCTGCCCGTTCCCCACGACCCACCCGAACTTCGAGGGTGTCCTCGTCCCCGGGATCAAATCGGTGCGAGACCAGCTGGCCGACCATGACGTTGTCCTGGTGCTCGGCGCCGCCGTGTTCAGGTACCACCGGTGGGAGCCGTCAAACTATCTGACGCCGGGCACTGAGGTCATTCAGATCACCCAGGACCCGCGCGAAGCCACACGTGCACCGTTCGGCAAGGCCGTCATCACCGACGTCGCCAGCGCCGCAGCAAATCTCGCCGCGGGGGTCGCCGATCGTGACATCCGACGCGGTGAGCCAGGCTCACGGGTCATGAGCCCGGCGGCCACCTCGGCGGAGGGAATGACAGGTGCAGAGATCCTCGAAGTGCTCAACGAACACGTCAATGACTCGGTGTCCTACGTCAACGAGACCACCACTTTGGACCTCGACTACCTCGAGCGAATCGCCATCGACAAACCTGGAATGTACAGCTTCCCCGCCTCCGGAGGACTAGGATTCGGACTTCCCGTTGCCGTGGGAATGTCGATCGGTGCACCCGAGAAGACCGTCGTTGCGACCATCGGCGACGGCTCGGCCAACTATGGCATCACCGCGCTGTACACGGCGGCCCAACTGCACACGCGCACTGTATTCATCATCGTCAACAACTCCGGATATGGCGCCCTGTCCGGCTTTGCCCAGCGCATGGGCGTGCCCAAGGTTCCCGGTCTGGCCCTGGGCGGCATCGACTTCGTGTCCTTGGCTCGCGGCTACGGGGTTCCGGCCAAGCAGACGAACAACCGCGCCGAGTTCGATGCTGCCTACCGGGAGGCACTCGAAACCTCCGGTCCTGTGCTCATCGACGCCTTGGTCGTTTCGTGACAGCGGTGTGAGAAGAACAGCCTTCTGACTCACAGTCGACGGTGAGATCTCCGGAGAAGACTGAAGACAGCAGCCCGCTGGAACTCAGTGCTGCCAACACGAGTCATCAAGGCCGATGTCATCAAGGCCGATGTCATCAAGGCCGATGTCATCATGAAGACCCCAGCATCTGCGATGCTCATGTCGTTTGGGAAGCTGTCCAGATGACTGCCTCTTTCCAACAGATTGCTGTCGTTGTTCCATTCCCAGCTGCAGTGCAAACTCAGACGTCAAAGCCAGTTGAGCACTCTGAAACAAGGAGTGCGCAGCCCCGGGTTCGGCATCCATCCTTGAACAGTACGATGCGCTGTGACCTAGCGCTCATCAGCTTGGACTCTGGCGAGACAACCCATAGAGTGGTCGTATGCCCCCTTTCGGTCCCTCGCGCCAGCAGGCTGCAAGTGACGCCGAATTTCCCAAGGTGAAGCTCCTGACCAAACGGGCCAGTGGCACCAATGGGTGGATGAGCTCATGGGGTACCAACGCACACGGCGAGATCGCCGGTTGCCCGCCACCGCGCTTTTCATAGCGCGGGTCCAGGTCTCTTCAGAGGTGGACTATCGCGTCAATGCGATCCGACTCCACTCTTCAGAAAGAGACCCCTACCATGCCACACCCTTCTCCCGTCGCGACCCGACAGGCACCACACGCTATCTGGCGGGGCCTGAATCAGACGCTCAAGCAAGACTCAGTTGGTGGACTGCTGCTGCTGTGCGCGACCGTGGCCGCACTCGTACTGGCCAATTCGCCAGCCTTGGGCTGGTACGAACAGCTGCGAGACACTACCTTCGGCCCCGAAGCCCTGCACCTGAACTTGTCTGTGGGCACATGGGCTGCTGATGGTCTGCTCGCCATCTTCTTCTTCGTTGTGGGCCTTGAACTCAAGGAAGAATTTGTCGCCGGCAAGCTGCGCAACCCACGTACTGCAGTGGTGCCCGTCGTTGCAGCCGTAGGAGGCGTCGCTGCACCGGCACTGTTCTACGTGCTGGTGAACCTGGGCGCGGAAGGAAACGCTGTTGATGGGTGGGCGATCCCGGCCGCCACGGATATTGCCTTCGCCGTCGCCGTCATCGCCGTCGTAGGGAAGTTCCTCCCCACTGCTCTTCGCACGTTCCTGCTGACCCTGGCCGTAGTCGATGACTTGCTGGCAATCTCGATCATCGCCATCTTCTACACGGATAACCTGGCCTGGCTGCCCCTAGGCCTGGCTCTGATTCCTCTTGCCGTGTTCGCCTTCGCGGTGCGGCGCGGAATCCGCTCCTGGTGGATCCTGATGCCACTGGGCATCACCGTCTGGGCGCTAGTCCATGCATCGGGAATTCACGCCACCGTCGCCGGCGTCATCCTCGGCTTCACAGTGCCAGTCATTGCGACCCGACGGGCGCGCGTGCCGGCTGGAACCAACGAAAAAGGTGAGACAGTCTATGACGGCCTGGCTGCCCATTTCGCCGACCGTTGGAGCATACCTTCATCGATCATCGCCGTCCCGATCTTCGCCTTCTTCGCCGCTGGAGTCTCGGTTGGTGGAGTCTCCGGACTTCTCGAGTCACTGACTCACTCCGTTACTCTCGGAATCATCGTCGGTCTGGTCTTCGGCAAATCAATCGGAATCTCCCTGTCCACACTCCTGATCACTCGGCTACCCGGCATTTCGCTGGACCGATCCATTCGCTGGATGGACGTCATCGGAATGTCATTCATCGCCGGCATCGGCTTCACCGTCTCCCTGCTCGTCGGCGAACTCGCGTTCGGAGCCGACAGCGACAATTCGCAATATATGAAGGTCGGAGTCTTGTGCGGCTCACTGTTGGCAGCCTTGACGGGGGCAATCATGTTGAGCCTTCGGAACAAGCACTATCGCCACCATATGCAGACACGGTCATGACGGGCTTCGCATCCGGTCTGCTGACGGAAGCTCCCGCAGCAGGCGAAGGCCCCCCTGCCAGGTCACCGATGGCAGTCGCCTAAGCTGATTCGCATGGGATTCAGGGCTTTGGAACATTACGCGCAAGCCAAGGGTCTGACCCTGACAGAGGTGGTCGCTGAGGACCAGAACAGCGACTATGAATCCGGTCGGGCCAAGCTGCAGGGAACCTGGTGGCGGGTCCGGACTGCGCGCATCACACCCAGCAAGCCAGGTGCGTTTGTGGCCGTCTGGGGTCGCACCTCAGAGGGAGTCACCGCACCATTCTCCGGCGACGAGGACGGCTTCGATGACTGCACGGGCCTTCTAGTGCTCGTGTCCGAGGACGAAAAGTTCGGAGTTTTCACATTCACCGCGACCAGTCTGGTCGAGCTGGGCATCTACTCTTCCCAACGCTCAGCGGGGAAACGAGGCTTCCGCCTCTACCCACCGTGGTCCACGTCGCTGAATCCCCAAGCGACTCGAACTCAACGCAGACAGGCCCCATTCTTCGAACGGATCTGTTGAGTCGTTCGGATGACTCGGCTGACATCGCCGGTCACCTCAGCCGGGTCATTGGGACAACGACCTCGCAGTTTGTCGCCCATGGACTGGACTCGATACCCTGGACATCAGCACCACAGGCAAGAAACGGTCGGGACGGCCCGAACGCAATCAGTCACGATGAGGACGGCCTCGAAGAATAGGAAAGTCCGTCATGACTGCCGCTATTCACAGCATCCTCACGCCCACTGCAATTGCTCGCCTCATACTTGGCTGGGGTGCCTTCGCCGCACTGCTCTTCGCCGACCCTCTCCTTGCCTCACCCGTTCCGGGCCCGCTCCTCGTCACCGCTTTGGTCATCATCGTCGGAGTCATTCTCATCTGCGCCTTCGGGGTCGTCCACGAAGCCGAACACTTAGCCCGCCGCCTCGGCGATCCCTATGGTTCGCTCGTGCTCACACTCTCGATCGTGCTCATCGAAGTGGTGCTCATCGCCGCCGTCCTCTTAGGCCCCGGGGAGCATGCCACCATCGCACGCGACTCGGTCATGGCCGTGTCGATGATCATTCTGAACGCCGTCATCGGTCTGTGTCTGTTGGTGGCAGGCCTCAGGCACGGGAGTCTCGCCCCTAATCGCACGGGCGTCTCGACGTATCTGTCGCTCATCATCGTCCTTGCGGCCCTCGCCTTCGCTTTGCCTGCCCTCATCGGGACGAACGGCAGTTACGAGGAGTGGCAGGAGACGCCGATCATCGTGGTCACGATCGGCATCTACGCCTTCTTCCTGTTTCGTCAGATGGGCGCTCAGGCCGCCGATTTCCACGAAGTCGATCCACGACTGACCACACCCGCCGAGATAGCTGGCGGAACAGTGGTGGAGACACCGAAGCAGAGCATCGTCGAGATCATCTCCACCCACCGCACCGAGATCATCGTGCGTCTGGCCCTGCTCATCGCCACGGTCACACCGATCGTTCTGCTCTCCCACGATATGGCGTCGCTGCTCGATGACGGTCTGAGCCGCCTCGGCGCTCCGGTGGCTCTGTCGGGGGTCGTCATCGCACTCATCGTCTTCTTACCGGAGACGATCACTTCGGTGCGGGCAGCGTGGCAGGGAGAAATTCAACGGGTGAGCAATCTGTGTCACGGAGCGCAGGTCTCGACCGTCGGGCTCACGATTCCGACGGTGCTGTCCATCGGAATGCTCACCGATCAGCCGATCGTGTTGGCGGAGTCGCCGGCCAATCTACTCCTCTTCGCCGTCACCCTGCTGCTATCGGTGACGACGTTCGCCGCGAAGAGAGTCACGGCGGTTCATGGTGCCGCCCACCTCGTCGTCTTTGCGGTCTTCGGGATCACGCTGTTCTCCTGAGCAGACACAGAGCCCCTCCTCGAGACAACGGTGGAGCTTCCTGGCTCCGGTGTCCGCAGGCACGTCTCGGACCTCCGCCGGTGTCTCGGCGACGAGCTGCAGCGACGAGTTGCAGCGACAACCGCGACGGCCGCATTGCGAGCAGAATTTACGCGCGCAACTTGGCGGAGGCAGTCGCCCTGGTCACGCTCTGCCGAGGTGAGGAGATGGCGTGCCCGGCGGCGCATTCGACGGCAGCCCGGACCGGTTCGCCACAGTCACGGTGCAATACCTCTAGCGGTGGCTCTTCCGTGCCAGCACAGTGCGCGTCACCCCATCGCAGCAGTGAGATCATCACCGGATAGAGGTCGCGGCCTTTGTCGCTCAGCAGGTATTCCTTGCGTGCCCGCTGTCCCTCTTCCCGATAGGGCCTGGTTTCGAGGACTCCTGCCGCGACGAGTTTGCGCAGTCGGTCCGTAAGCATCGGATCGGAGACGCCGACATGGTCTCTCATCTGATCGAATCGGCGCACTCCGTTGAACGCTTCGCGGAGGATGAGGACAGTCCACTTCTCTCCAATGACGTCGAGTGTCTTCTGGATCGAGCATTCTGCGGTATCGAAATCCAGCCAGTCCATGAGATCTCCCTCGGTTGACCTGTTGATTCATTGTAGGCTAACTTCAAAATACTTAGCCAGCCTGTTTAGCCAGCTCAGAGGAGAACTCGTGAAACCATCAGCAGACTCACTCCCCGGTGCCGATCTCGAGACGGCCAGCGCCTTCGTCGCGGCCTCAGGGCTCATCGTCGACGAGGTGACGAATACGACTGTCAGCGGCCACGCCGACTTAGGCACCGACCACCACACCCCGTGGGGCGTCGTCCACGGCGGCGTCTACACCACTCTGGTTGAAAGCGCAGGCAGCATCGGTGCCAGCTACGCCGTATCCGAGCGCGGTGAGTTCGCCGTCGGCATTCACAACGCCACCGATTTCCTGCGTCCGACCACCGGCGCCCACGTCGCAGTCGAAGGCGCGGCCCTGCACCAAGGCCGCACCCAACAGCTGTGGGAAGTCATCATCACCGACACCGCGTCGGGCAAGGTCCTGTCTCGCGGCCAGCTGCGCCTGCAGAACGTTCCGATGCCGAAAGAGGCCAATTGATATGAGCACCGACTCGAATACCCGTGAGACAACCGTGACCTGGACCGATCCCTCGCAGGGTCTGTCTCTGCTGCCGACGATGGACGGCATCGACTTCCTGAGCAAGATGGCCGCCGGCGAAATCCCCGGTCCGCCGATCGGGGCGCATATGGGAATGGAGATCGCCGAGGTGGGCGAAGGGACGGTCACCTTCGGCTGCCAGCCCGACGAGTCACATTACAACCCGATCGGCATGGTCCACGGCGGCCTGGTCTGCACCCTGCTCGACTCCGTCCTCGGGTGCGCTGTTCACACGACTCTACCCAAAGGCACCGGCTACACCTCGATCGAGATCAAGGTGAACTATCTGCGTCCGGTCTCCGAGAACAGTGGTCCACTGATCGCCACGGGCCGCGTCACCAAGAGCGGGCGCCGCGTCGCATTCGCCGAGGGAGAGGTCGTCGACAACAAAGGCAAGACCGTCGCGACCGCATCAGGAAGCCTGCTCATCTTCCCGCTCGAAACCTAGAAGCGCTCGGCCGAAGCCAAGTAGCGCTCACCGCGGAAACGGACGTCAGGTCAGGATTCACCTGCGTGATTGTCTGCCCCTGGCCCCGTTGCCGGTTCCGTTTCTGGCTCGTTCGAGGAGTCCCCGGGAGCGGATTTGCCCGAAGGATCGGTCGAGGCTTCTTCAGTCGGTTCACTCGAGGCCTCGCCTGATGGGTCTTCCGATGCCTCCTCTGAGGGTTCGCCCGAAGACTCGCTCTGGGACGGTTCCGCGTCCGATTCGGTCGTGACGTCGTCACCCTCTCCTGGCTGTGGCCAGTTCACGTCCTCGTTGAAAGTGGACTGGTCTGCACAAGTCTCGAGCACAGTTTCCATTGCGTCCTTCTCCGCAGCCGCAACCCAGAGTCCGTACTTCTGTTTGACCGCGATCTGCCGGGAGACATATTCGCACTGGTAGTCCTCGTTCGGTGGTAACCAGGCAGCAGCGTCCCCTTCGGCCTTCTGCCGTTTGAGTCTCGAGCTCACAGCCAGCAGGTTGAGCGGGTCGTTGCCGAATTCCCGCAACTGCGCAACAGATAGATCTGAGGCGCCGGTCTGCCACGCATTGGAAAGAGAGACAACATTGTCGATTTCAATTTTCGTGGATCCGCGTTCGAAGTCATAGGACTCGCCCAGGTATTCATCGTCGAAGTGACCGGCCGCCACCGTGCATCCCTGGGTTCCGGCCTGGACCACGAGGTCCTTGAGGTCGCGCCGGAGCACATCGTTGCGTGTATCGCAGCCGTTATCATCAGCATCGGAGCTTGAGTCGAAGAGCTGTGGATCGTAACCGGTTCGACGTTCCTTGCTCCTGACGGCAAGCCCTGCCAGCGCCGATTGAGCTTCACCGGTCATCTGGGGGTCGGCGGTGCTGGGTGAAGAATCACTGCCATCGGCGCCATCGCCTGCCGGTTTCTCGTCGTCCTGGACCGATGCTTCTGGCGATACCCTCGCATGATTCTCCGACTCGTGGACATCTTGAGCCCTTTGCGGCGTCTCCGAAGAGGGTGCAGGAGCAGAGGGAACCGGATCAGCGTGCGCGGGGCTGTTGCCGCCGGTCGACCACGCCGCATTGCCGCCAGAGGTCGGATTTGCATTGCTGCTGGCACATCCCGAAAGCAGTGCGAGAAGGAGAATTGCAAAGAGGGCCACTACTCTGACTCGGGTGCTGCGAATGGCAGCTGCGGAGATCAAGAAATTCGGCACGGTTGACATACTAGGGCAATCTTCCCTGCCAAAGGGTTGAACTCTCAATCATTATCCGTTTCGTTATCTGCATCGTAAAATGAGCCGGAAAATGTCAGAAATGTCATAAGGTCGGCGGCTATTCGCAACCAACTCCGTCACCGTCACGATCAAGGTGAGACGCGTACCCGGCGTCGCCTCGGCGAACGGGAGCGGCACCGGCATCACGGGCCGCGGTGCAGTTCTTGAAGTGGACCGAGCCTGATCCAGATGAGCCCGATTTCGACTTCTCGGTCGTCCCCGATGCTCCGGCCGGGCCACTCTCCGAGCCGCCACCTGAGCTGCTTTCCGAGCTAGTGCCTGATCCTGGCTTCGTTTGTTCCTCTTCGGTAGTCGTTACGCCTCTTCCCTGCCCAGGTTCCAGCCAAGAGACTTCCTGGGCAAACGCAGGCTCGTCGGCACATGCGTCTAGGACCCTCTGCATAGCGGACTTCTCTGCGTTGACTACCCAGAGTTCGTATTTGTGCTTGATCGCGATCTGTCGGGAGACGTATTCACAGCGGAAGCTTTTGGCCGGTGGCAGCCAGGTCGCTGCGTCGCCATCGCCCTTCTGCCGGTTGAGACTCGAGCTCACGGCCAGCAGGTTGAGCGGGTCATTGCCGAATTCTTTGAGTGTGTCTGCATCGAACGAGGCGGCACCGGTCTGCCAGGCGTTGGAACGAGCCACAATGTGGTCGATGTCGATGTTGTTGGGGCTGCGGTCAAAGGCGTAGGTCTCGCCCTTGTACTGATCAGTCAGGTCACCCGCGATGACGACGCAGCCTTTCGTTCCTGCCTTGAGGGTGAGGTCTCGCAGGTCTCGGCGCAGCACATCGTTGCGGGTATCGCAGCCGTTATGGTCGGCATCCGAGCGCCATTTGAACAGATCCGAATCGTATCCGGTCTTGGGCGCACGGCCCTTGACCTTCAGCTCATCGAGCATCGCCAGTGCCGTGCCCGGAGCCGAGCCGCCCGCTCTGCCCTCTTCGGTCCCTGCAGGCTTGTCCTCATCTGCCGGCCCCGCGCGTGTGCTGCGTGTGCTCTCACGGGCTGGGTTCGTGGTTTCGAGCGCTGCTCCGGGTTGTTCACTCCCTTCCGCGGTCGGGGTCGAGCCCGAGTTCCACGAGGAGTCGTCGGCAGCCTCGGCGTCTCCTCCCTCAGCGCATCCGGACAGGAGCGCGAGGCTGAGAATGGCGATGACGGCGAAGACCACACCCGTGTGCAGGCGTTTCGCGACAAGGCTGAGGAAGGCAGAGGAAGACATGGGTGTCCAGTCGGGCAAAGGGGTGAGAACGTGGTCATGGACCGTGACCGGCAAAGATGCCGCGTCGCGATCCACCACAGCGATGATATGACCGATCGGCTCCGATAGGACGATGGTTGGCGACAATGAGACAGATTCGTTACTGGCCTTCAGTCGCTGAGATGGATGGCCAAATCGGTGCGACCGGGATTGACAGTATTGACCAGAGCGCGAGTCGCCCGGTCATAGTCTCCGCCCAACATTTTTCGGTAACGACGAGTCGGTTCACTGGACACGCCTCGGAGTCGTTCGGCCAGGCGCCGGCCCTCGTGCTCACGCCCCGCACCTCCGATGCCGTCCGCGTTATAGACCACGTGGAGGTCCAGAGCTTCGATTCCCACGTACCAGAGGGCGCCATGGGTCAACGGAAAAAGCAGCGATTCGAGGTCTCCGCTGACTCCGCGTGGGCCCAGGGTGCGCTGATCGTCGCCAGTGGTGACGATCAGCAGGGCCTTCCTGCCCAGCAGCCGACCGTCGCCATACCGCCGCGGAAGACCGGAGTCTTCGTCGGTCTCCCCTTGCGCGAATCCCGTCTGCAGCACCCGGTCAAACCACCCCTTGAGCATCGCCGGAGGCCCGTACCACCAGAGTGGGAACTGCAGGATCAACAGCTCGGAGGCCGCCAGGCTCTCCTGTTCTCGTCTCACCTCGGGTTCGACTTCACCTCGTGCATACGCTTCACCGGCTAGGCCTGCGACGTTTCCGGCAACGGTGGACAGACTGCCCAGGTCACGGTCGCTGAGTGCTGGGTCGAATCCCTGGGTGTAGAGGTCAGACACCGTCACGTCGTAGCGTTCGGCCAGTGCCGAGCTCCCGGCCCGAAGCAGGTGCCGATTGAGGGAGTCTTGCCGTGGGTGGGTATAGACCCAGTGGGCACGGCCTGGTATGGGTTCATGAAATGTGTTCATATGCCAATCTCACCTCATTGACGTGAGACGCAGAATCGCTCACAGTCTCATAAAGATCACTGATCGTCTAAACTGAGGCCGTGGACACGCTCACCGATGTACTCACGCACATCCGCTCCTCTGGCGCACTGCTGGGCCGGACACTAGCGAGCCCGCCCTGGTGCGCCACCTTCGCGGAGCAGGCTTCTCTATCCCTGGTCACGATGCTTCGCGGAGAGGCTTGGATCGTCGACGGAGAACACGACAGTGATAGCGCCAGCGCTAGTCAACGTGACGCCAGCGACGTCGACGGTCAGTGTGAGGGCGCCTCCCACCAGCTCTTCCCACACGACATCGCCATCGTCGTGGGACCGGCGCCCTTCGACGTGTCCAGTGACCCCAGGGCCAACCCAACACCCCTGTACGTTCAGACTCAGAGCGGGGTCTGCTTCGCCGATGATGTCGACGCGTCTGAGAACATCGCACTGGGCGCTCGAACATGCGGAGTGGAGTTGGTTGCCGATGACGCCATGCTGACCGGATCCTTCACTCTCACGGGGCGCATTGCCGATCGTCTGCTGACCGCACTGCCCCGTGTCCTCGTCGTACCGCGGGCCGTGCAGCGCACCGCTGCGCTGCAACTTCTGGAGGCAGAGATCCTGCGTGAGGAGCCGGGCCAGCAGGCCATCCTCGACCGGCTGCTCGACCTGGTGCTCGCGGGAGCGCTGCGGGACTGGTTCGCCCTCCCTGAGGCGAAGGCTCCAGGCTGGTATCGGGCAAGCTCGGATCCGATCGTGGGTGCAGCGCTGGCAGCCATACACGACGCACCACACCGCGCGTGGACCGTCGAGGCCTTGGCTCGTCAAGCACTTGTCTCTCGCGCCACCTTGGCGCGCCGCTTCACCGACCTGTTGGGGGAGCCTCCGATGTCATATCTGAGCGGGTGGCGACTGTGTTTGGCCGCCGACCTCCTTGAGCGCACTGATGCCACCGTCGAATCCGTTGCCCACGAGGTCGGCTATTCCAGCGGCTATTCTCTGAGCACCGCCTTCCACCGCGAATACGGGGTACGCCCCAGCCGCCACCGCCAGATGACAGGGAAACAGGTGCGGGGCTGAGCTGGGCCATCGGTTCGTGCCATGGTTGAGGTGAACGCATTCGTCGGCGCCGAAGGAAGGGCAGATCATCATGCGACATGATGCGGAGCGACCGCAGACCTCGCGCCTGATCACCGATGCACCGGTGCCCGGGCACTGGATCCCGGTGCTCGCGACGATGCGGGCCAACACATTCACCCGCCTGAGTCTTGAGGAAGTCCGAGCCGAGGCTGCCCACCTCCTCATCATCTCCCCCACCACCGAGGTGGCTCGCACCTGCTTCGCTGATCTCCTCGACGCAGCATCCCCCGCCACAGACATCCCCACCCACGACACTCGTGCCCCGGATGAGTTCATCGAGATCATGAGCGCCGAGGAGGTGGTGCCCGAAGATGTCCCCGCGCGGACGTGGATCTTCCTCCCCCACAGGCAGGACGGGTGGACGCAACTTGAGACCACCTCGGCGAGGGTGCGGGCTGACTTGGTCAAGGAGATCACTGGGCGCGATCGGGATGAGAAGCTGACTCTCATCGAATACGGGATCAACCTGTGGCTCTGGGCGGAACCGCCCTACGGCGGCGGTGACCCCGTGTGTCACGCGGGCGAGCTCATCAGTTGGGAGAGCGCATGGGCGCTGGGCGGCGCGTCCGACACACTGAGCGGGACCGCCGACACACTGGGCGGGACCGACGTCCCACGCGATTCGGGCAGTGCCGCAATCAGGCCGCCAATCTACTTCGGACTGCCGGAAGTGCTGCGCCGTCGGCGCATGGGCGAGTGAGGCCCGCCTTTCGGCCAACTTGCCGTCGAGGGATCACCTTATAACGTAGCCCGTCGATGATAAAGGGTTCTCTCGGCGCTGTGGTTCAGAGCTCTCACGCCGCGCAACTCGACTCACGCTATGGCGACGACGGCCCCGGCGGTGATGAGCAGGATGACGTAGCCCCAGGCGTGGATGATCTCCGGGATTTTGGGCACTCGGCGGCGCAGCGCCACGATCAGCGGGACCGCCCCGATGAGCAGGGCGAGCGCCGAGCGCAGATCCACCGAGCCGACCATTCCCGGAACCTCGGTGGTCACGTGGGTGGTGATCGTGACGAGGACAGCGGGGAGCATGATGACCAAGGTCAGCGGGTTGGCCAGCGTAGTGGCCACGGTCATCGTCGCCCCGGATCGGCGCATCATCGGCACCGTCATCACACTGCCGCCGACGCCGAGGAATGAGGCCAGACCGCCGATCGGGAATCCGAACAGGGCCGCGATGCCGCGGCCCCCGTCCCCGAGGTCTTCATTGCCGCTGCCCGAGCGACCGCTACCTTTCCCTGCTTTCGTACGAGTCTTCGGCTCACCTCGGCGGAAGAAGCCGGGGCGGGCGAGCAGGTCGATTGCGGTCACGGCAATGTAGATGACGAACCCCCATTTCAGGAGCGTCTCCGGGGCGAACTTTGCGCAGAAGGCTCCGAACGCTCCGCCCGCTGCCAGGAGGATGAACAGCCACCACTCCCCTTTGAGGTGGGCCAGGGTCTCACGTTTGGTCGAGATCGTGGAGACGACTGCGTTGACGAGCATCACCAGTGCCGAGGTGGCCGCGGCCACCCGTGCCGTGTCACTGCCGAGGTCCGCCTGGACCAGGGTGATGATAGGAACGGTGACGAAACCGCCGCCGAATCCGAACAGCACGGTCGTCAGCCCAACCAGGCACCCGACGGCCACCAATCCCACAAAGTCCATTCGCCTATCTCACCCCATAGTCACCTCCGCGGGCAAGGCGCGCAACCACCTCAGCTCAGCCGTTCTTCCGTGCGAAGGCGAGCGCGAACTCCTTCTTACTGTCGGCCAGTACCTGAGTCGAGCATGCCCGCCCGCAGTGCGTTCGCTCCCGTATCGTCGCCCGCCGAGGTGGCGCGAAGGATATCGAGGAATGCCAGTGCCGCCGGGCTCGGGTTGAATTCGCTCCAGGCAAGGTATTCGATTCGCGTCGGTCCATCAGCAATGGGCACGACCGACAGCTCACGAGAGTCCGCGACAACGCCCGGGGCCAGCAGGGCCACGGCCAGGTTCTGGGCCACAAGGTCAAGCATCACATCGGTCGACATTACGTCAAAGGCCACAGAGCGGCTGAGCCCAGCAGCGGCGAAGGCCCGATCCGATTGGGTCCGACCCGGACTGCTCGCAGGGAAGTCGACGAAGGTTTCGGCGGCCAGGTCCTCTAAGCGAAGTCGGCGGCGCGAGCTCAGCCGGTGCTCGGATGACATCACTGCACAGAGTCGTTCGTGTGCGAGCACCTCGGTGGACACCCCTGTTGGAAGTGTGGCGTCGGGGAGTCCGAGCACTGCCACATCCATGGCCGACTCCCGGATCGCGGTGACGAAGTCGAGGCTGCCACCGGCCCGCAGCCCGATCTCCACCTTCGGGTGGGCACGGTGGAAGACACCGAGTGCGGCGGTGACATCCACGGTTGTCACCGTCGGGATCGCCCCGATGAGCAGTCGACCGTGGAGTTCTCCTGTGGTCGACACCGCCTCGGCGATGGCACGCTGGGCCGCGTCAAGGGTGGCTCTGGCTGCGGGCAGGAAGGCTGCGCCGGCCTCGGTGAGTTCGACTCGTCTGCTGGTCCGGGCGAAGAGCTGGACCCCCAGCTCGTGTTCGAGCGCCTTGATCTGATGGCTGAGCGCGGACTGCACGACATGGGACTTCACGGCCGCACGGGTGAAGTTCCGCTCCTCGGCGACGGCCAGGACATATCGCAGCTGCTGCAATTCCATCCATCTATCGTGGCACACGATTGCTGGGATGAGAACTATGTGTTGGACTCATTGCCCAGGCGCCCTCGATGCTGGGGATATGACACCGACACAGACATCACTTCCTGCAGCCCCGGGCACCGGTTCGCCTGTCATGATGACGGCGGCCACGGCGCTGGCCCCGATGGCCTGGGGCACCACCTACCTCGTCACGACCGCATTCCTACCGGCCGATCATCCGCTGTTCGCAGCGCTCATGCGTGCACTTCCAGCCGGACTCCTGGGGCTCCTCATCGCCCGCCGACTGCCCCACGGTGACTGGTGGTGGAAGACGCTCGTGTTGGGCACCTTGAATATCGGGATGTTCTTCCCCCTGCTCTTCGTCGCCGCCGAGCGCCTGCCCGGCGGGGTCGCGGCCACTCTGGGAGCGACACAGCCGATCCTCATCACCGTCCTCGCAGTCATCGTCCTCGGCGAGCGCCTCTCCCGCTGGCGTCTGGCCTGGGGCGTCATCGGTGTCACGGGAGTCGGCATGGTGGTCCTGGGGCCGGGAGCCGGCTTCGACCTGGTCGGGGTTCTGGCCGGAATTGCCGGGGCGGGCGCCATGGGCACCGGGGTGATCCTCATCAAACGCTGGGGGCGCCCGCCGGGAATCAGCGCGGTGGGGTTCGCCGGCTGGCAGCTCACCGCAGGCGGTCTCGTCCTGCTGGTCCCGACTCTGCTGTTCGAAGGCATCCCCGAAGCCATCGATGGTGCCGGGATCCTCGGGTACCTGTGGCTGGGCATCATCGGAGGCCTCCTGGCCTACACACTGTGGTTTCGCGGCCTGGGCCACCTCCCGGTGACTGCGATGGCCCTGCTCGGGCTGCTCTCCCCACTGGTCGCGGCCGCACTCGGCGTCACCTTCGCCGGGGAATCGCTCAATCTCATTCAGCTCGCCGGCTTCGCCCTTGCCCTGGCCGCACTGTTCTGCGGCCAGCTGCCACCACACGTCTTCACGCGCCCTCGGCTGCTGACCACACCATCTCAGCGGTCCTTGACCACGAACGGAGAACGATCATGAGAATCACTGTCATCGGAGCCACCGGAATGGTCGGCTCCCGCATTGTCGCCGAGGCGGCCGACCGCCGCCATCAGGTCATGGCCGCCTCGCGCACTGGCACTCACCAGCACCGGAGCGAGGTGACATCGAAGCAGGCAGATGCGAGCAGTGCCACCGACCTCGACACCGTCTTGGACGGTGTCGATGCCATTGTGCTCACCGTCCGCGTCGTTCCCGGCGAGGAGGATGCGTTCATCACCATCACCGAGGCGGTCCTTGCCGCCAGTGCCCGCGCCGGCATTCCCCTCTTCGTCGTGGGAGGAGCCGGAGCGCTGCGCTCACCCAAGGATCCTGATCGGCTGGTGGTCGACAACCCCGCTTTCGTTCCGACAAGGTGGCGGTCCACCGCCGCCGCCAGCGTCGCCCAACTCGCGGCCTGTGCCGAACACGCCAACCAGAACTGGACCTATCTCAGCCCTCCTGCCGTCCTCGAACCCGGAGTTCGCACCGGCTCCTACCAGCGCGGTACGACGACCCTCCTGACCGATCACGATGGGTGCTCACACATCAGCGCCGAGGACCTCGCTGTGGCAGTCATCGACGCCCTCGAAGCGCCGGGCACTGACCAGCAGATCACGATCGCCCACTGATCAACGGGACGAACAACCACCTCGGCGACCATGAGATCATCTTGTATCCAAGATGGATCCAAGATACGTTGTGTGGGTATATTCCACAGACCACGGAAGGCGTCGATGAAGACCCGCACGCGTGCACAGGCCACACTGATCACCGCGCAGCTGCTCTCCGGAGCCGGAATCGCATCCGGTTACGCGGTCGGCGGGCTGCTGGCCGAGGAGATCACCGGCCAGACCTCGATGGCGGGCATCGCCCAGATGAGCGTCATCCTCGGCGCCGGTCTCATCGCCTATCCCCTGGCGGTGCTGGCAGGCAGGACCGGTCGACGCACCGCATTGACACTGGGATTCGGCATCGGCACCCTGGGGGCGACGGTCGTTCTGTTCGGTGTCGCGTTGCAGTTCCTGCCGCTGTTCATGCTGGGCATGATGATGTGCGGCTCCGCGACGGCCTCTGGCCTGCAGGCCCGCTATGCCGCGGTCGACATTGTCGATCCCGCGAATGCCGGTCGGGCCATGTCACTGGTCGTGTGGGCGACGACGGTCGGTTCCGTGCTCGGGCCCAGCTTCACCGCCCCCGGCGCGCACCTCGGTGCGGCACTGGGCATGAACGAGCTGGCCGGGCCCTACCTGATCTCGATGACCGCCTTCGGTCTGGCGACCCTGGTCGCGTCAACGCTGACGAAGAAGATCAAACCGGGAGCCGCCGAGGCGGTGACTGAGTCCACCTCTTCCACACCCGAGCCAGCGACGATGAAGCTGGGGCCGGCGCTGCGCTTCGCCATCGCCCGCCCGGTGCCGTTGTTCGCGATGATCACGATCATCGCCGGTCAGATGATGATGACCAACGTCATGGTCATGACCCCGGTGCACATGGACCACCAGGAATTCTCCCTCGGCGCGATCGGCATCGTCGTCAGCGTGCACATCGCCGGAATGTACGCCCTCTCCCCCGTATTCGGGTGGATGGCCGATCGCTTCGGGCCGGGAACGGTGATCGCCGGCGGCATCCTCGTCTTCGCCACAGCCATCACCCTCGGCGTCGTCGATGCCGCGGCCGAGGTCTCATCCATGGTCCTGCTGAGCACGGCACTCATCTTCCTCGGCATCGGCTGGTCGATGTTCCTCATCGGCGGATCGGCCCTGCTGACGGCCTCGGTGCCACGCCATGCGAAGGTCACCCTGCAGGGCGCATCGGATGCGGCGATGAACCTCGGCGGCGCGCTCATGGCTGGCATGGCCGGCACAGTGCTGCAGGCCGGAGGGTTCCTGTGGATCAATATGATGGCCACCATCGTGCTCCTCATTGCCCTGGCATTCTCGATTCGGGCCGTTCCACTGATGCGCTGGCCGGGACGGACCCAGAGATCCGACGCGGTGGAGGACATCGAAGAGACCTCGCATGTAGGTTGAGGGAGAAGACGGACACGAAACGTGGAGGGAATCTGATCCGGCCAATGAGAAGATTGCGGTCATGACCAGCAGCGGCGAGACCCCGAGCGCAGCCGAGCGCGCTTATCAGCTCATTCGCGCTCAGATCCTCAACGGGACCCATCAGCCGGGGACCATGCTGGGCGAGACCGGTCTGGCTTCCGACCTCGAGGTCAGCCGCACACCGGTGCGGGTGGCTCTTGCTCGCCTCCAGGACGAGGGATGGATCATCATCTACCCCAAGCGCGGAGCCATCGTCCAGGGAGTCGATGAGCGCACCGTCGCCGAACTCGCCGATGCCCGCTTCGTGCTCGAGACGACGGCCGTCGACCGGGCTCCGAATGCACTGCGACAGAAACTCGCCGAGGCCCTCGAAACCTCGATCCAGGCTCAACGTGATGCCTTCGATGCCGGCGACGTCACCGCCTTCATCGACCTGACGCTTGAGTTCCATCGTGGTTTCGTCGAGGCCGGTGACAATGCAGTGATGCTGGAACTGTATTCCCAGCTCTCCGACCGGCACCGCTTCATCCTCTTCGCCTCCGGTGACCGACTCCTCGACCGCTGCGAAGCGATCATCGCCGAGCACGTCTCCCTGGTCGAGCACCTGCGCACGGGTGACTCCACCGGATTCGCGAACATCCTGCGAGGCCACCTCGCGGAGAACGCTCCGCCCACGGCCACCTCGGCAAGGTCATCCTCCGCCTTCGATTCGACGATGCTTCGGCGGGGGTGAACTGCCTACAGTCGATTCAGGATCAGCTCTGAATTCGAGAGTGGATCTGTACTGTTGAGTCATGTATCTCGGATGGCGGCGGATCATGGCATGGCTGATCGACTGGGCCTGCATCCTCCCCTGGATTGCTGTCACCGCTGCTATCGGCATCCCTCTCTATCTCAATGGCACCATCCAGCCGAATGGCATGCTGATGGCGAATCTGATCGGCGCACTTGTGATGGTGGCGCCAGTCGTCGTCGTTGCCGCCTGGTGTGAGTCGCGTCGCGTTTCGGCCACTCCTGGCAAGCGGGCGCTGAGGCTCCGGGTGTCTGCCGGATCCCAGCAAAGCCGCTTCCGAATCACTCTGGTGAGGAATCTGCTCAAAATCGGATTGCCTTGGGTTCTCGGGCATGCAGGTGTCTACGCGATCGTGGCCAGCAGTCAAGACTCGACGGGCACGCCTATAGGAGTCTGGATTCTGATTGCCGTAGCCTATGTCATTCCGATCATCTATGTCGCCTCACTATTTGTCTCTGGCGGCCGTGCTCCATACGACCGGATCACTGGTTTGAGCGTCGAACTCGAGCCAAGGGACCTGTCGCTCGACACCGGTTCATGAAAGTCGAATGTTGCAGCGCAGCGAAGTTGGCACTGCCGCTCTCGTCCATACAGCAGTAGGCTGGGGCCATGGAGCACAGATACCTCGGAAACAGTGGACTGAAAATCTCGGAGATCACCTACGGAAACTGGCTCACGCACGGATCCCAGGTGGAGAACGACACCGCGACGAAGTGTGTGCATGCCGCCCTCGATGCAGGCATCTCGACCTTCGACACCGCCGACGTGTACGCGAACACCGTCGCCGAGCAGGTCCTCGGCGATGCGCTCAAGGGACAGCGTCGCGAGTCCCTGGAGATCTTCACCAAGGTGTACTTCCCGACCGGGCCCAAGGGCCACAACGACACCGGGCTCTCCCGCAAGCACATCATGGAGTCCATCAACGGCTCCCTGTCTCGCCTGGGCACCGACTACGTCGACCTCTACCAGGCCCACCGCTACGACTATGAGACGCCGCTGGAAGAGACCATGCAGGCGTTCGCGGATCTCGTCCGCGCGGGCAAAGCCCTCTACATCGGTGTGAGCGAATGGAACGCCGATCAGCTGCGCGCCGCGCACTATCTGGCCCGCGACCTCGGCATCCAGCTGGTATCGAACCAGCCGCAGTACAACATGCTCTGGCGCGTCATCGAGTCCGAGGTCGTCCCGACCTCCAAGGAACTCGGGATCTCCCAGGTCGTGTGGTCACCGATCGCCCAGGGTGTGCTCACCGGCAAGTACAAGCCGGGCCAGCCGGCACCTGCTGGCTCGCGTGCCACGGACGAGAAGGGCGGCAAGGACATGATCACCGGCCGCTACCTCGACGACGACACACTTAATGCAGTGGCCAAGCTCGAACCTATCGCCGCCGACCTGGGCTTGACGATGGCCCAGCTCGCCATCGCGTGGGTGCTTGCCAACGACAATGTTGCGACGGCGCTCGTCGGCGCATCCCGTCCCGAGCAGGTGGAGTCGAATGTTGCAGCTGCCGGTGTGAAGCTCGACGCCGAGGTGCTCACACGCATCGATGATGCCCTCGGTGATCTGCCTGTCACGGACCCATCGAAGACGAAGTCGCCGCCGACCCGGATTGTGTGAGCGAGAAGTCGCTTCAGCTTCTAATTACTGATGGCCCTTGCCGTTGCTGCTCAGCGGAGTCGCCTCTGCACTTTCCTCACGAGGTTCGACAACGAGGAATGACGCGGCAGCGGTGAGGACTCCCGCCGTCAAGGCTGGCCACCCGAGTGTCCGTACGACGTCTCCCTGCGACTCAAAGGTATATGTCGAGGGACCGCCGGTCAGAAGAAGAACCACTGCGAACCCGATCAGCGCCGAAATGACGCCGAGGACGAAGAAGAAGACGAGCACAGATTTCCGACCTGGCAACGCACGAAGGCAGAGACGAAGCGCACCGTAGGCCGGCACCCCGATAACCAGCCCCAGTGCGGCGCCTGGCACCAGGAAGAAGAATATATAGGCGAGCCCTTCTAACAGTTCGAAGAAGCTGGAAGGAGGCGCGTTGAACAGATAAAGCCCCAGAGCAGCTACAGCACCGATCCCCGTAGTCAGCAGCACGAAGCGGCCGAGTGTGCCCCAGCTCCCCAAGATCATTCCCCTCACCCTTTCGTCACCCTTAACCTACCCTGCTCTTTCGGTCGGTGCATTGCGGCCACCGTCGTGGCCAACCGGTGCGCCAGCTCCCGAATGCCATGTCACCTGCTGGTGACAGGATGAAGAAGTCACACAGTCCTGCTGCGCTGAAGGAGCCATCCCATGACGACCCCCAACCTGTTCCTCATCTACGTCACCGATGTCGAACGCGCGACGAAGTTCTACAGCGATCTCTTCGAGATGGAACCAGATATGCTCACCCCGCGCTATGTGCCATTCACTGTGGCTCCTGGAGTTCTCTTCGCTCTCTGGAGCGGTGGCGCGCAGTCGCTGGCTCACAACCCGCCCCGCACCTCGGAGGTGGGACTGATGATCCCCGGCACAGCATCGGCAGTGGACAGCCTCTTCGACGAGTGGATGGGCAAGGGCGTCACCGTCATCGACGAACCCTACGACGAGGTGTTCGGACGTACCTTCGTCATCGCCGATCCCGACGGCAACCTCGTCCGCGTCTCGCCTGTCGACTGAGGCAGCCGATCGCCTGCGAGACATCTCCATGACATCTCTGTATTGACCTCTGCCGATACTCTGTCCCTAGGGTCGGCTCCCACGGGGAGTAGACTCGCACGGCGCGGTGAAGCCCCGGCCCAGTGCGAACAGACGGATTCGCACTGCCGCCGACCATACCGGCGAGGTCAGATGTTGAAGAGAAAGAGGGAATTTCAGTGACAGATGCGGACAAGAGCCAGGGCGCGACGGCTGATGGTAAGCCGATCAATCGGAATGTGGTCCTTGCAGTCCTCGTCTCCGGTGCATTCGTCATCATCCTCAACCAGACTCTGCTCAATACTGCACTGCCCGCATTCATGCAGTCCTTCAACATCACTGCCAGCGCCGCGCAGTGGGTGACGACGAGCTTCATGCTGGTCAACGGCATCATGATTCCGATCACGGCCTTCCTGATCCAGAAATTCACCACCCGCGGACTCTTCCTCACCGCGATGCTGCTGTTCATCATCGGCACACTCGTCTGCGCGTTGGCGCCGACCTATCCCGTCCTCCTCCTCGGCCGTGTCATTCAGGCCTCAAGCGGCGGCATCATCATGCCACTGATGCAGACTATTCTCTTCGCGATCTTCCCGGTGGAGAAGCGGGGTACAGCGATGGGCACGTTCGGCCTCGTCATCGCCTTCGCCCCGGCGATCGGGCCCAGCCTCTCGGGCTGGATCGTTGATCACCTGCCCTGGGAAGTTCTCTTCTACATGATGCTGCCGATCGCGATCATCGACATCATCGTGGCCTACTTCATCCTCAAGAACGTCACCGAACGCACCTTCCCCCGGATCGATGTCACCTCGATCATCCTCTCGACATTCGGCTTCGGCGGCCTGCTCTTCGGCTTCGGAACCGCCGGCGATGCAGGCTGGCTGAGCCTCGAGGTCCTCATCCCTCTGGTCATCGGCGTGGTCTCGCTGGCCATCTTCGTTCCGCGCCAGCTCAAGCTGGATCAGCCGATGCTCGAGTTCCGGGTGCTCCGCTACCGCATGTTTACGCTCAACACCGCCCTGGGCATGTGCGTCTTCATCGTCATGATCGGCGGCATGATGGTTCTGCCGTTGTACATGCAGAATATGAACGACTTCACAGCCATGGAGTCCGGCCTGGTGCTTCTGCCCGGTGCAGCAGTCATGGGGCTGATGTCGCCTGTCACCGGACGCATCTTCGACGCCATCGGCGCCAAGTGGTTGGCCGTTGCCGGGTTCACCCTGCTCACGGTCACCACATTCCTGTTCGCCGGGCTGAAGTCCGACACCACGTTCCTCTACCTTGCGATCATCAATACGATCCGCATGTTCGGCGTGGCCATGGTGATGATGCCGGTGACGACGGCAGCGCTCAACCAGCTGCCGCAGCGCCTCATCCCCCACGGCACGGCGCTCAACAACACGTTCCGTCAGATCGCCGCCTCGGTGGGCACCGCGGTGCTGGTCACCATCATGGTCTCCACAACACGTGACCCCGAAGTCTACGGAGTCGCCGGCCTCGTCCACGGAGCCAATGTTGCCTTCTTCGTTGCCGCAGTCATCGGCATCTTCGGTGTCATCGGATCCTTCTTCATCAAGAACTCGCACGGCCAGAACACGCCCGGCTGACTCGGCCTGCGTCCGGTCGAAATCGCCTCTCATCTGGGGCCTCTGGCCGGACCGAGCAGTCGAAGACGATTCCTCCTATTTCTTCGCCAGCGAATCACGAGCTTCCGGCAATTGAAGCGAAGTGACTCGCAACGATCCGAGCGTGCGCAACCGGATCCGGCTCATTGATGGCTCCGCTGAGGACAAGCGTCGCGTATCCGTGGACGAGCGACCATGCGGCAAGCCGTGCATCCGTGTTCGACTCGCCTCCGGCATCTTCGACCGACTGAGCAACGCCCTCGGTGAGTGCGGTCCGCAACCTGACTTGCGCACGGTTGAGTTCGGCGTCGTCCGCGCGGAGCATGTGCGGTTGGAACATAACGGAGAAGTGCGCCGGATTATTGAGCGCAGAAGTCACGTAGGCGACTCCCATCTCAACGAGGCTCAGGCGCTGCCCTGCTTCCGACATCGCGTCGGCCATGAGGTCATATCCTTCGACGGCCAGAGCCGTGAGCAGCCCCGCCTTATCCCCAAAGTGATGCGTCGGCGCCGCATTGGAGACCCCTGCCCGCTTGGCCAGAGCACGCAGGCTCAGCTTCGCAACGCCTTCTTCATCGATCGCCGAGGCGGTTGCTGAGAGCATCGTTCGACGCAGGTCTCCATGGTGATAAGCCATAGCCCAATCCTAACCCAAGAATCTTTTCATTGACAAGATCAGATCACCATGAGAATCTTGTCAACGTAAAGTTCATCCAAACCGCCTCAAGGACACCACCCATGACACCCCTGGCATTCCTCCTGATGACCGCGATCGTCGTTCACCTCGCTGGCCGTACGCTCAAACCTTCGTGGCGGCCCCGGAAGATCGCTGTCCGCGCAGGCGTCGCCCTCATGTTCATCGTCACCGGATCTTCGCATTTCATCGGCATGCGTGCCGAGCTCATCTCCATGGTTCCCCCGGCCTTGCCTGCCCCAGAACTCCTTGTCACAATCACGGGAGTCCTCGAGCTCGCCGGAGCACTCGGACTGCTCTGGGCGCCGACTCGCGCATGGGCTGCGGCTGGGCTCTCGCTGATGCTCATCGCGATGTTTCCAGCCAACATCTACAAGGCATTGTCCGGATCTGGCGCCACTGGAACAGATCTGGCCTGGGATGACACCCTGCTTCCCAGGACCGTGCTGCAGTTGGTCTTCCTGGCATCCACCTCGGCGCTTCTCCTCTGGGATCTGCGGGCTCGACGTCGAGCAAGGCCAAGCAACACCAAGTCCCAGCTGTACAAGACCATAGGTCCCGAATAGCCTTGGGCAGACCAATTGCAGAAGCCCTCGCGCAGGTCGATGCCCTATTCTTCCCGGACCTTCATGGCCGCGAGCAATGCGGTCCAACCCATGCAGCTGCCGAAAGCGCCCTCGGCTCCGCCGACTGTTGTCTTCCGCGACTCTTCAGTCACCGTCACCACGATTCGCGCACTGTCATCGACGGGCTGCGCGAGGATCCTGAACGACATCGGCGTCTGGAAGGAGTGGCGCAGATACCTAGCACGAGCGACGTAGGGCTCGCACAATCGAGGACACGACGCCGGTAAGAAGCAACAACAGGGCGCAGACGAGGAACGTCGCAGAGTCGCCGAGATAAGTGAAACCAAGCCCGCCGAGAACTCCGGCGATAGCCAATCCGATATCGAAGTTCATGTTCCACGCAACGCTCGCCTTCGCCGGCGTGCTGACATTGGAGAATGCCATCACGAGACTCGCCGACTGCAGTGTGCCCAACCCCAAGCCGATGATCATCATGGCAAGGAAGAGCATCGCACCGGACACGAAGACTGTGACGACCAGTCCGATGACGGCAAGGCCGAGACCTAAGAGATTGAGGGCGAACGGGGAGAAACGGTCAGCGATGGCACCGGCTGCGAACCGGCCGATCACAGCCGACACCTGCATCGCGCCGATGTACAGTGCAGCTCCGGCGACGTCCTCACCCGGACCGAACCCGACAATCAGGCCGAAGACGACCATGCCGACGAGGAAGGGGGAGAGCATGATGACCAAGGACAGAGCCTCACCGAGGCTGCGCCCAGTCGAGCGTCGGGACGTGCCTCCCCGCGCTCCGCTGCGTACCGTGACCTCGGAGTCGCTCGTCGAAGCATTCGCGGTTGAACGTTCTCGGCCAGGAAGGAATTTCACGACGGTCGGCACCGCGAGGAGCAGCGAAAAGCACACGATCATCCTGAAGGTCCACACGGGAACCGTACCGACCAGCCACAGTCCGAGCGGTGCCCCGACGGCAGAGGCCAATGAGGTGATCCCGCCGAAGAGGCCAAGCGCCTTGCCGATACGGCCGGGGGACGTCGTCGACGGTACAGCGGCATTGGCCAGGACGACGAAGAGGCCGAACCCCACTCCCCCGCACAATCCGGCCAGCACCAACCCGAGCAGCGGTGCCGGCACGGTCAGACCCAGGATCTGTCCCAGCAGCTGCAGACCGAGAGCGAAGAACAGTGCACCCTTGAGTCCGAGCACTCTGCCCACCCAGGGCGCGAAGGGCTGCGCGACGATGACGCCGATCATCATCGTCGTCAGGACCGAACCACCGGTGACAGTCGAGAGTCCCTTGACGGCAGCGATCGAGACCATCGTCGAATAGCTGAAGAAGAACGCCGAAAACCCGAACATCGCGGTCCACACAAGGCCCAGCAGTGCTGGGGTGAAAGTCGAAGCGTCAGACCGGTCGGAACTCATGATGTGACCATACGATATAGGGTGGCCCAGGCCGAAGTCTTGGCGTCTCAGTCGGAAGCCTGATGACTCAGACCGAAGCGTTGGACCTTTCGATCTCAGCGTCGAGTTCCGCGCCGAAGATCAGAGCCAGGTTCACCATCCACAGCCAGGCGAACCCGACGATCACACCGCCGATGGCACCGTAGGTGACGTTGAAGTTGTTGAAGTTGTTGATATAGAGGACAAATCCCAGTGAGACGACAATCAGGGCCATCAGCGCGACGAATGCTCCGATGCTCGACCAGCGGAACTTCGATTTGTTCACGTTCGGAGTCGCGTAGTAGAGGAGCGCGATCAGCAGCATGACGAAGAAGATCACCACCGGCCACCTGGCGATGCTCCAGATCATCACGGCCGCCGGGCCCAACCCGACAAGCTTGCCGATAGATTCCGCGATGGGCCCCGAGACCACGAGCAGCAGTCCCAGTCCGGCCATGAGCAGCAACAGCACCACGGTGATGAGCAGCATCGTCGGTTTGAGCTTCCACAGCGGTCGAGTCTCCTCCACCGCATAGGCCTTGTTCGCCGCACGGCCGAAGGCACTCACGTATTTCGACGAGGACCAGATCGCAACGGCGACGCTGACGATGAGGGTGAGGCCGGCGGCAGGCGTCGACACCAGCTCGGTGACGATCGGGCGGATCGCCTCGGCGGCCTCGGCCGAAAGATCAGAGGCCAGACCCAGCACCGCCTCGGTGGTGGACTTCGCTTCCCCGACGACGCCGAGCATCGACACGAGAGCCAGAGTTGCCGGTGCCATCGACAGCAGCGCGTAGAACGCCAAACCTGCCGCCAGATCCAGTCCCTGATCACTGATCACGTGCCGAATCGTGTTGGTGAGGATTCCCTTCTTGCCCCGCTCCGGTGTCCTCGCCCGAAGTCTGACTCGGTCCCTCAACGCGTGTTCCTGGCCGGATGAGCCGTCCGCTTCAGTCAACGGTTCGGCGTGAGTGGGGAACTTTTCGGCCATGACATTCTCCTGGCCGCGGAGACGACCTGCTGGGGACTCTGCACTACGTTGAACATCGTAGTCGTTCACAGCCTTCACTCAGGCCCGCCATGCCGCCCCAGAGTACTCCCAATTCAAGGCCCCTCCACGGCGGTCGTGCGGAGGTACTGTTGGACTATGGTCACGAAAGTGGACGTCATCCTGACGAGCTGCATCTAGGTTCGATGACTGTGCACAATCCTCATCGCAACGCCATCGACCGTGTGGTCATCACCTACCTCGTGGCTCTGGTCATCGGCACCGGACTGCTGATGACACCGGCGGCCACCACGGCCCCCGGCGGCATTTCACTTCTGTCCTCACTCTTCACCTCCACCTCGGCGATCAGTGTGACCGGGCTGGAAGTGCTTTCAGCCGGCAGCGACTTCACCTTCTTCGGCCAAGCGGTGATCCTCGGACTCATCCAAGCCGGCGGGCTGGGAATCCTTCTGCTCACGACACTGCTGGCCATGCTCGTGGCCGGGAAGGTCGGACTTCGCCTCCGAGAGTCGGTCGCGGCAGAGGCGAAAAGCTCGCACATCGGCGGAATCCGACCGATGGTGCTGCGGATCATCGGCCTCACTGTGGCCACGGAACTCGCGATCACCTCGGCGCTGTTCCTGCGCTTCTGGCTCCACTACGACCAGCCCGCGGGCGCAGCACTGTGGGACGCGGCGTTCCACGCCGTCTCCGCATTCAACAATGCCGGCTTCGGCCTGAACTCGGACAGCCTCATCTCCTACGCCACCGATCCCTTCGTGTGGAGTCCGATCGCGGCGGGGATCATCCTCGGCGGCCTTGGCTATCCGGTGCTCATCGAACTCTTCCGGCACTACAGAACCCCGCTGCGATGGTCCATGACGACACGGGCCGTCATCGTCGTCACCCCTGTACTGCTGATCGGCGGCGCAGCGTTCATCGCCGCCGTCGAGTGGAACAATCCCGGTACTCTTGGTCACCTGGATTGGTGGGGCAAGCTGCAGACTGCGGCGTTCCAATCGACGACGGCGCGCACAGCAGGTTTCAGCTCCGTCGACATCTCACAGCTGCATTCGGCCACCTGGTTCAGCATGGACATTCTCATGTTCATCGGCGGTGGACCCGCGGGCACAGCCGGCGGTGTGAAGATCACGACAGTGATGGTGCTGTTGGCAATGACCTGGGCAGAAGTCACCGGCGGGACGAGAGCGAACCTCCTCGGAAGGCGCGTGGCAGGGTCGGCGCATCGGCAGGCGGTGACCGTGATCGTCCTGGCTCTGAGCTTGGTGGCTTTGTCCACGACACTGTTGATGCTTGAGGCCCCTGACCTCGGCCTGGACCGGATTCTCTTCGAAGTCATCTCCGCCTTCGCGAACGTTGGCCTGACGACCGGCATCACCTCTGGCCTTCCGGGACTGAGCCAAGTGGTGCTCATTGCAGCCATGATCCTCGGGCGGCTCGGCCCCGTCACAGTCGCCTCGGCGCTGGCACTGCGGGCCAGGACCATTCGCTACGAACTTCCCGTCGAACGGCCCCTGATCGGTTGAGGCATGCCATCGACGGTGACCCACCTGAATCCACGAATAAGAGGAAGGACACTGATATGAATACGAAATCCTGGCGGACGAGGCCGGCTGCGTTCTTCCTGGGTGATCCCACCCCGATGGCACACCATGACGCCGTCGCCGTCATCGGGCTAGGACGCTTCGGCGGATCGCTGGCCGCTGAACTCGCCGCTCACGATGTCGACGTCATCGGTGTCGATATCGACGAAGCCGTCGTGGCTCAGTACTCCGAGACTCTGGCCTTCGTATCGCGGGCCGACTCCACCGATGAGACTGTTCTGCGTCAGTTGGGAATCGTCGACGTGGTGATCTCGATCAGCCTTTTCTGCCATCTGCTGATGTCTGCCGCGAGCTTCGCCGGGTCGAGGCTGTTGCGGTATGTGATGAGTTCGGCTTCCTGAACGGGCGACATCACGCCGGCCTCACTCAGGCGGCGCAACGGCGTGGCCGGATCGTCGTAGATCCGTTTGCGATGACCGGTCGCGTCCCTGACCCAGGCGACCGGCTTCCTGATCGGGGTGAAGAAGTTCAGTCGATCATTGACCGCCCTCCACAGATGGTTGAGCACCCATCGCTCTTCCTCGGTGTCATAGTGATTGACAAACCCGTACTCGTGGACCAGGTGCTGATGTTCTGAGGCCCCTGGCAGTCGATCTCGCCGATGATCCTTGGGTACGGGACTGTAGTGGATATCGAGCGCTTGCGCCCATAAGGCAACCGCCTGATGGACTCCATCGCAAGCATTGCTCAACTCAACAGCATTGACCCAGAAGGGAATGCCTGTGATCTCGTCAAGAGACCACTGCAGAATGTCGGCGACGCGGTCCGGAGCATTGTCCGAAAGGCTCCGAGTGAACACCCACCCAGTGTGCAGGCAATTCGCGTTGAGAGTGAACACGCAGTCCCCGCGCGCGGTTGCCCCCGTGTGGGCGACCGTATCGACCATGAAGAAGCCCGGTTCAGCCTCGTTGTCTCCGCCGGCGAATTTGAGGAACTCCGCACTGGGCACATGCGAGCGCCTCGTCGACACATTGCGGGACGCGAAATCACACGACCGGGCGCATCGCAGATACCTGTCGATCGAAGCGGGGCTGACTGACAGCAGCTCTTCCCGCACTCCCCGACCATATCCGCCTTCCCCAGTGGGCAGGGAATCGTGACGCTCCAAAGCATCGAGCAGCACAGGCATGGCAGCAGCAAGGTACTTTCCACTCTGCCTGCCCGACCAGTCCCAGACCTGTTCCAACGCGACCTTGGCCTCGTCGGAGTATTTTCCCTCTCTGCGGCGCGGCCGGCCAGCTCGAGTCTGGGGCGACTCCTGCCCTCGTGCCGATTGGGCCAAGAGTCGACGGACGTGGTCGCGTGACCATCCTGTCTTCACGACGATCTCGTCGAGAATCCCGCTCTTGTCCTGCTTTCGGGCTGAAGTGTAACGATCACGATAATCGTTGACGATCATCCCGCGTTGTCTCCTCGAATCACGATGGGGAGCTAATTGCGTGTGCATGAATTCCTCAATTCCTCCATTTTCCTCACGGCCCCATTGCCGCATGCAGCGCATTACGAATTCAGAACACTGATGCTATTGTTTGATTAGGCAGGAGGTCTTCCTAAAGCAAGGAAGACAACAGAAAATGTCACAAACAGCAGCGCGGCTACTCGGTCTACTGTCATTGCTGACGGTCCCCCGAACATGGTCAGGCACGGAATTGGCCGACCGTCTCAACGTCAGCTCACGCACGGTGCGCAACGATATCGGCACTCTGCGTGACCTCGGCTATCCCGTTGAGGGGACCCGTGGAGGCGAGGGTGGATACCGGATGGGATCCGGTGGCTCGGCTGTGCCACCGTTGCTGCTCAACCCCGACGAAGCCGTTGCCGTGGCCGTAGGATTGCACTCCGGACTGAGCTGCATCATCGGTGGAATGGAAGAGACCTCTGCACAGGCGCTGGCGAAGCTCGAGCAGATATTGCCCGCTAGTGTGCGCAATCGGGTGAAGAACCTGGCCCATTTCACTGTCCCGCTTGCCAGCAACCATCCGATGCCGCTCGTCGACCCGAATCTGCTGACACTGATCATCGAATACTGTCACGGACACCAGCGGTTCAGATTCACCTACCGACCCGAGGCCGGGGCCTCTGCAGATCAAGGCGAGACCAGCACCTCGGCGGATCAAAGAGACACGCTCTCAAGTCAGGGACACCGCAGTGAGTTCGAGGTGGAACCCTACCGGCTGGTCAACCATCAGCATCGCTGGTTTCTCCTCACTTTTGACCCTACGGAAGAAGCCTGGGCCATCTTCCGGGTCGAGCACATCGTCCCTAAAATCCCTGGGGGTCGACGCTTCGAACCTCGTGATCTGCCGGCACAGGAGATCGCGCTTACGTCGAGCGCAATGTGACGGCCAGCAGGTGGAAACACGAAGCCACCGTCACCGTGCACGCCGCAGCAGCCGAGGTCATGAAGATGCTGATGCCTGCCGAGGGCACTGTCGAAGCTCTCGATGAGCAGCGCTCGACGGTGATGATCGGAGCAGAGACAGTCAGCACCATGGCTTTGACACTGGCCAGGTTGGACGCCGAGTTCGTCGTCGAAGACTCGCCGGAGCTCAACGCGGAACTCCGTGCACTGTCGAATCGGCTGCAGCGAGCGACCACGCAGGCAGAGTCGGCTGCGACTGGGTCTCCGGCCTCCAAGTAGCCCGCCGATTTGGTCGCGTCCGCCACCGGAGAGTCCTCACCAGACACGCCCTCTAAAACCATATTGTCGTGTGGTTCTTCGCGGGCATCACTCGTGAGTCTTGTCCTTTCTTTGTCTCCTGCAATCGTCGAACTGTAGTTTTCTGGCTCTTCGCAAACGAGAGTGTAGGCCGATGAATTTCAAACAAGGCGAGTCGCTA
>NZ_JABUYD010000080.1:0-587 GCF_014897515.1 Brevibacterium sp. FME17 | reverse complement strand
CGGTGTTCTCGAGGATGGAACTCTCGTTGACGTGTCGGGGCAGCGGTTGAGTGCTCAGGAGTGGATCTACGAACGCTTCGCGACGTTGATCGGGCGCATCGATATGACGCGGACTGGTCAAGGCTCGCAATACGCACTCGTCGTGACAGCCAAGGCCGAAGATCTTGCGAATGGAACCGGGGTTGGTACCACGGGGACTGAGAATCCGGTCCCTATCAGCGAACTTGTTCGTCATGGTTTGAATGGGGCGGTGTTCTTCGAACTGATCTCGGAGAAGGCGAAGACGATGCAGGTGGTCACGGAGAATCGGTTCGCGAATGCCAGGCAGATCGCGGTCCTGACTGCTCGTGATCAGGGGTGTACGTTCCCTGGTTGTGATGCTCCGCCGGGGTGGTGCGATGCCCACCATATTGTGGAGTGGGCACAAGGTGGCAGGACCGATATCAACAATATGACTTTGAGTTGTTCGGCCCATCACCACTTATTGGACAGGTCGGATTGGGAGACAGTGATGCTTCAGGATGGTCGTCCGGCGTGGGTGCCTCCTGCCTCGATCGATCCGGGTAGGCGACCGATCTTGCATGCGA
>NZ_JABUYD010000079.1:0-592 GCF_014897515.1 Brevibacterium sp. FME17 | reverse complement strand
CATTGCGGAATCGGCACTGAGTCCCTTCGCCATGTGGTCGGCTTTCCCGACCTCGGACTACTACGGACTCTCCGCCCCCACACCACTGGTATCAGTCGGCGACGGACCTTCCCTGCCGACCACGCATGGAATCCGTGGTCAGCAGGGACCAGCGGCGGGGTTCCCACGTTCACTATTCAACCGATTGACGGGATCGGTACCCAGCTTTACTCCTGCATCCTCGCCATAGCTACGCCGCAGGCTTTCACTATGGCCTCCCGGACCGGCGACATTCTCCGATCCGGAAGTTCCCTCGACTGGCACACCAGCCTCGGTCTGCGATGCAACCCGACCCCGATCCACCAGATTTCGAGTCGGTGGTCTGACTTGAGGAGCGTTCGGACACTGGTTCCTATGCGTGTACCTCTCCGTCGTGTTAGCCGAGCCCGACCCATCTGGCAGTACTGGAATCGTCTCGGCGTTGTCAGGGCTGCTTCCCGCCCTCGCTCCCGTCCCGGAGTTCAGGCTGCCCTCAACTTCACCTGGCTGCTGCGACAGCCAGGCGGTGGTGGTCTCTCACCTCCACTCGGTTCAACAGCGCCTCGTGGCGCAC
>NZ_JABUYD010000010.1:0-159832 GCF_014897515.1 Brevibacterium sp. FME17 | reverse complement strand
TAGCGACTCGCCTTGTTTGAAATTCATCGGCCTACACTCTCGTTTGCGAAGAGCCAGTTTTCTCAGCAATAGCTCAATCAGCACCGCGACTATTCCGCGAAGACATTATGGTCGATTGTCACCACAGTTCTCTATTCCCGAGGCGATGATCCGTTTCACTGCCCGCGGACGAATTCAAACAGCACCCAATGACACATAAACATTCGCATTCAACATTCGTTTGGAGAATACTTATGCGCGCATCGAGATGGCGGACACCCTTGGCTGTGACAGCCGCCGCCTGCATTCTGGGAACCACTTTGCTGCCTGGCCCCGCCGTGGCAGACGAATACGCAGACGGTGTGCCGACGGTCGTCGACATTCGTCCGCGGGCCGTTGCCACCACCGATTTCATCACCGACAACGACGCCGTGACCATCACGGCCACAGGTTTCCTGCCAGGTGAGGAGGTCCAACTCGACATCGTCTCCACACCGCCGGGAGTCGAAGCCATCCACGACCGAAGACGAGCTCGCGCAGATGGAACCGTCGCGTTTGCAATAGGCGGTTCACCTGGCAGACCGATCAACACCTATGCGGGCGGCTACCAGGCGGAGGTCACGTCGGAGCAGAGCATGGACGAGGAGCACCTGAGTGAATCGTTCTCGGTCCTGCCCGTCATCCCCGCCAGCGGCGCCGATACCGGTGCTGGCACCGGCGGAGCCACGACCCGGATGGGAAGCATCGGACCTTTCGCCAGAAACGGACTTCAAGTCTCGCCGAGTCCGGGCCTCTCGGTCGTCGGCGTCGGCCTGAGCTTACTCACCCTCATCTTCACCTCAGCGGCGACAGGAGTCGTGGCACGAAGGACCCAGAAATCGGCGACCGATGACCGACAGTAAGGACAGACAACGCATGACTCTTCCAGAGCAGATGATCCGAATCGAACTCCTCAACTCACGGATCACGCGAACCAATGCTCTCTACGCTCGCTTCTACGGACCGCTGTGCCTGCTGGTCATCTCACTGACATTCTTCCCCTACTACGAATCGGAATCTGGCAGCTCGATCAACTATGGAAACCTATGGCAGGAGGTAGCTCGGCTTGGACCCGGCTACGACCTGATGGCGTTGCTGGTCGTCCTCCTGACAGCATTGCTGCTGGCTCTCGCCGCGGCGGGAAAACTGTCGACGAGTGGTCTGATCGCGATACTGGTGGGGTCGATCCTGGTCGCTTCCACGCTCTTGCAGTCCCCCGGATACGTTGACCCTCCACCCTATACGGACTTCGGTGTCTTCAGCATCGTCCTCGGCTTCCTCATATCCGGCCTGGTGCTGGGACATGCCGTCCACCTGTTCGTCCTCGAATTGGCGTTCCAACGCCGAGGTGTCTGAGCTTCACCACGATATCCTCACCGTGTGAGCAGGCCTCGTTCTGCAAGAGCGGGAACGACCTGCAGACGAGTCAGCGGAGCGAACTGCCGTTCAGAAGTGTCTGCCGGCATCGGGTCGTAGGGAAACCACGCGGCCTCCGCGATTTCGGCCTGGTGGTTGATGCAATCGACGTTGAGTTCAGCGGGCAGGCCTTCGTAGCAGAACACGTCCCCGATCACCTGATGATCAGCTTCATTGGCGGCATCTGCGGCGAAGGTGCCCAGCGGGAAGAGGTGGTCGGCCTCCAGGACGAGGCCGAGCTCCTCGCTGATCTCCCTGATGATCGTCGCCTCGGCACTCTCACCGACTTCAGGCTTGCCACCAGGAAGCATGAACGACGATGTCCCCTCCTTGCGCACCATGAGCAGAAACGGTTCGTACGGGTGCAGCAGGACGAGTGCACTGACTCGGATATCGTTCATTCCAGCCTTTCATCGGCTTCGTCAGTCGTTCCAGATTCCGGACGCACCTCGGCGATGGGATCCGAGGACGTGCGTGTCAACCATACCGATCGCTTCCATGAGCGCGTACATGGTGGTCGGCCCCACGAACCGGAATCCCTTCTTCTTCAGGGCTTTCGACAGCGCCAGGGACTCGGGGCTCGTTGTGGGCACATCCCTCAGACTGTGGGGACGCGGCGTGGTCTCAGGCTGGAAGCTCCAGATGAAATCGCCGAGGCCACCGTCATCGCGCATCGCCAATGTTGCCTTGGCATTGCCGATGCAAGCTTCGATCTTGCCGCGGTGTCGGATGATTCCGGGATCGTCGAGCAGGGCTTCGATCTCGGACTCGCCGAACTTCGCCACCGCCTCGGCGTCGAAGTGTCTGAATACCTCGCGGAAGCGGTCGCGCTTCTTCAGGATCGTCAGCCACGACAATCCAGCTTGGAAGCCTTCGAGGCTCAGTCTCTCGAACATCCCGGACTCGTCACGGACGGGCATGCCCCATTCGGTGTCGTAATAGTCAAGCAGCAGCGGATTGCCGTAGGCCCACGGCGTTCGGGCGATCCCATCGTCGCCGACCACTGCATCGTCAGCGGTTGGCCCATCGCCGGCAGTCGCCTCTGTCATCGATACTCCTTCCTCGCCTCGCCCATCCACACCTTTACGGTACCCCGAGGCACTGACAGTGCATGTCCATGGCGATGTGTACCCTGATCTCATGAGACCAGAGGCGGAAGTGACAACGGTGGCGATGATCGGGTTCGGGGCGATCGGACGACACGTCTCGCGCCTGCTGAGCCCCGAGATCTCGAGCGGACGTCTGAGGCTGACCGCCCTGGTCCGGAACCTCGACAAGCACGCCGAGCATCGTGATCTGGGCGCCGATCTGATTCAGGTTGAGAATCCCGAGGATCCGCGCTGGGCTGATCTCGCTCCCGCTGCTGTGGTCGAATGTGCAGGTGTTCCAGCCGCTGAAACTTATGGTCCGGCCGTGGTGGATGCCGGCATTCCGTTCGTCCTCACCAGTGTCGGTGCCCTTGCCGATCGGCCGACCAGGCGCTCACTGCTGGCCGGGCCGGGTGACCTGCATGTGACGAACGGGGCGATCGGTGGGCTCGACGTCCTCGAAGCAGCCGCCCAGGCGCAGGCCCTGGAGACGGTCTCCATCACGACGTCGAAGGCTCCTGGCGGCCTGATCCAATCCTGGATGCCTGCCGAGGAAGTTCGCCGGCTGACGGAACTGACCCCCGAAGATGGGCCGTCGACGATCTTCACCGGCTCCCCCGCCGAGGCGATTGTGAAGTTCCCCGCCAACGTCAACATCACCGTGGCGCTTGCCTGGGCAACACGGGGGCTCGGATTTGATGCGGACGCCGACGACGAACTCATGGAGACGGCACTGCGCCGGACGTGTGTGGAGATCCGTGCGGATCCCCGCCAGAAGGATTCCCATCATGAGATCACTGCGACGGGAGAAGCAGGAGACTTCGCGTTCTCCATCTCGTCGACCCCGAGCCCGGAGAACCCGGCAACCAGCGGCCTCACCGCAATCTCCGTCACTCGCACCCTGCGGGCCTGTCTGGAGGGCCTCAGACGGCGTTGAGCCCGGCACCTGCCTGTGGTCAGGCAAGCACCGGGCTCAGCGAAACAGTCGCCTGTTTCATACGGACGTCAGACGAACGCCTGCGTCAGACGAGGGTCAAAGTCAGTCGTCGATCTAGATCAATCGTCGTGGTTGAGGATGTTCTCCTGCAGCTGCAGGAACTCCACGTGGCGACCGTACTTGTCGAGGACGTCATCGATGATCTGTTCCTTCGAATAGCCCATGATGTCGTAGCCCTGTCCGGTTCCGCCATCGAGATAGACCTCCATCCGGTAGTAGTCCTCCGTGCCACGCGGGACGCGCCCACCGAACGAGGGCACACTGACCTTGTGAGGCCAG
Organism: Brevibacterium sp. FME17; assembly: GCF_014897515.1. NCBI lineage: Bacteria > Bacillati > Actinomycetota > Actinomycetes > Micrococcales > Brevibacteriaceae > Brevibacterium > Brevibacterium sp. FME17. The sequence goes on along the minus strand of NZ_JABUYD010000010.1, from coordinate 156,034 downwards.
ATCTGGTAGCGGAACGGATACCGCCCCTCACCGTCGACTTCGAGCTGGATGAGTTCGCCGTCGTCGACGAACTGTCCTTCTGAGTCGACGCGTCCGCAACGGGCCGTGATACCACGTTCGGCCATCTCCGCCGCAACCTCTTCCAAGGTGGGTGTCAGGACTTCGCGTTCGAACGCGCGTGTCTTGCTGCCGCTGGGGAAGGACAGGACACGACCCAACTGACGCTGCCAGGGCTCATGTTTGTCGCCCGAGCGAGAACGTCGGGCAAGAGATCCCGGCAGGCTCTGGTCGGCGCTGTCGACACGATGGGCTTCTACCCGCAATGCCTTGTAGAGGCCGATCATGACGAGGATGACGACGAACGCGAAGGGCAGGCCCATGACGACCGTTGCATTCTGCAGTGCACCCACTCCGCCGACGATGAGCATGGCGATCGTCAGCGCACCGGTGGCCAGAGCCCAGAAGATGCGCAGTCCCGGACGACCGTCGTCCTGCGGCGTCGGCAGACGTGAGGAGAGATTTGCCATGACGAGTGACGCGGAGTCAGCTGTGGTGACGTAGAACAGCAGCGCCGTGATCGTTGCGAGCGCGGCGATGACGAAGAATCCCGGGTAGTTCGAGAGCAGCTCATAGAACCCACCTTCGGGGTTGAGCATCGTCTTCTCACCGAACTCCTTATCACCATTGCGGATCAAGTCGAGAGCAGAGTTTCCATAGATCGAGATCCACATGAAGATGTAGATGAACGGAATCGTCAGGGTACCGAGGACGAACTGGCGGATCGTACGTCCGCGCGAGATTCGTGCAAGGAAGAGCCCGACGAATGAGGCGAAGGCGATCCACCAGGCCCAGAAGAACAGAGTCCAATCCGTCATCCATGTTCCGGTGTCTTCGAAGGCGAATGTCTGACCCGCCATGTTCGGGAACATTCTGATGAAGTCGAAGACGTTGAGGACCAACGCGTTGAGCAGGAACTGGGTGTTACCTGCGATGAGGACCCAGAGGCTCAGAGCCACTGCGAGGAAGACGTTGAGGATCGAGAGGAACTTAATTCCCTTGTCCACGCCTGACACTGCCGAGAGTGTGGCCACTGCGACACCGACGACGACGATGCCGACCTGCGAGCCCACACCGATCGGGATGCCGAAGACGGTGTTGAGACCGACATTGACCATGACCACGCCGATGCCCAACGAGGTGGCCACACCGAAGACGGTGCCCAACAGTGCAGCAATGTCGACGGTGTCGCCGAGAGCTCCTTCGACACGTTTGCCGAAGATCGGAGCAAGTGCCGACCGAATCGCCAGTGGCATGTTCATCCGGTACGCGAAGTAGGCCAGGGCGATGCCCATGAGGGCGTAGAGACCCCAACCGCTGATGCCGTAGTGGAACAGGGTCCACACTGTAGCTTCGCGCGCCGCGTCAACGGATTCCGGCTGTGTGCTCGGCGGTGCCAGATACTGGGTGACCGGTTCGGCGACGGCGAAGAACATCAGGTCGGTACTGATGCCGGCGGCAAAGAGCATCGAGGCCCACGCCAGCAGCCCGTATTCGGGCTTCGAATGCTCGGGGCCGAGTTTCGTATTGCCGTACTTCGAGGCCGCCAAGTAGATGACGAAGACGAGGACAGCGGCGACGAGGAGGACGTAGAACCAGCCGAACCAGTCAGAGGTCCAACCGACCACGGCGCCGAGCACAGCCTCGGCGTTCGTCGGGGCGAAGAAAGCCCAGAGAGTGATGGCCAGGGTGCCAAGGGCGGCCGCGATGAAAACCGGCTTATTCACCGGAGGCAGCACGGCCTTCACCCCCGTCTTCGGCCTCTCTTCGGACTTGTCCACTGTGGCCGTCATCTGCTCACTCCTTCAGCGGACGATACCTCGCCCACATCGATTTCCGTGTTTCGGCGCACCGGAATCACCGGTGACAGCCAACCATGTAGGCTACCATATCGTAACCGTCGGTAACCGGATAGGGGGCTGACAGCGACTTCGCCGGGGACCTTGGCACCAGCCCTACGCCGGACCGCCTCAATCACATCACTATTCGCACCTCTTCGCTCACGTCCTATCGCCCTAGCCTCACCTCACAAAGAGACGAGGAATAGAGCCAGAGCCATGACCACACCGGAACCGAGGAAGGTCACCGAGGTGTAGCCGAGGATGTCACGCATCTTCAGTCCCGCGATGGCCAGGACCGGCAGAGCCCAGAAGGGCTGCAGCATGTTCGTCCACTGATCGCCGTAGGAGACCGCCATGATCGCAATCGAGGGATCGACTCCCAGCTGATTGGCTGCGTCGAGCATGATCGGTCCCTGGACGGCGAACTGCCCGCCGCCCGACGGGACGAAGAAGTTGACGAGGCCGGCTGAGAGCAGCGCGAGGACGCCGAAGGTCGACGGGTTCGCGATCGAAACGAGGGCGTCGGAGAACACTGCGATAAGGCCGGTGCCGGACATGATGCCCAGAATTCCTGCGTAGAGGGGGAACTGGAGCAGGATCTCACCGACGTTCGAGGCGGCTTCCTTCGTCAGGTGGATGAGTTCGAAGGGGTTCTTCACGAGCAGGAAGATGAGCGCAAGGAAGGACCAGTTGACGATGTCCAGCGTCAGTCCCCCGCCCTGGGCGAAGTGGATGATCAGGTAGATCACGAGTGCCAGACCGACGACGAGGGTGAGGATCCGCGAGGCGTCGATGCGGTCGGCCGGAGTCACGACCTCCTCGTCGATGGTCGATCTGGATTCCGAGGTGATCGCCTCGGGCAGCTCGTAGACGGGTGCGCCCTTCTTCGGCGCGATGAGAAAGAAGAGGGCACCACAGACCACAATGACGCCGAGGATGGCGAGCAGATTCCATGTGGAGAAGATGGTCTCGCTGACGGGGACGACCTCACCGCCCAGGGATTCTGCCAAGAAGGAATCGGGTGTCGCGGCTGTCAGCGGGCCCGAACCGGAGTAGCCCATGTGCCAGACAACGAAGCCGGAGTAGCCGGCGGCCACGAGCAGCGGGAAATGGACCTTGATGCCGCGGCTGCGCGCCTGGACGGCTATCTCTCGCGCCAGCAGTGCACCGACGACGAGGCCGAGGCCCCACGTGATGAGGCTGGCGATCGCTGCCACGAGGAAGACGAAGACATAGGCGAAGGCCGGGCTGCCGGGGACCCTGGCCAGCCATGTCAGCAGCTTCTGGACGGGACCGGTGTTCGCCAGGATGTGGCCCAGCAGCAGGATGAGACACATCTGGGTCATGAACTCGAGGAGTCCTGCCAGTCCCTCACCCCAGCCGGTGACGACCTCGACCGGGCTGGCTCCGGTGAGGATGAACGCCAGGACGGCGACGATGAGCGTGAGAACGATGGCGAACGTCAGCGCTGACGGAATCCACTGTTCGAGGAAGCGGTTGATCGGACGCATGAATCCTTTTGAGGCCGCTGCGTTGACCTGTGTCGACGGCTTCGATGCCGGCATGAGATCCTCCTACTGAGAAAAGACTGAGTATGACCTCAGCATACAATCAGGGCGTTGACTGCTTGTGCGGTCAACGCCCTGAGAGCAGAAAGACGACTCTGCCGACGCGGTGCGTCGAGAGCTCAGTCTCAGTTCTTCGTGAACACCAACTGCTTGTTGACGAACTCGTCCATGGCCAATGGCCCCAGCTCACGGCCGACGCCGGAACGCTTCACACCACCGAAGGGCAGGTACTCACGGCTGCCTTCGGGGGCGTTGAGGAAGACCATGCCGGAGTCGATCTGGGAACCGACGCGCTCTGCCCGCTCCAGGTCTGTGGAGAATACAGCCGCACCGAGGCCGAACGGGGTGTCATTGGCCATTTCGACAGCCTCTTCCTCACTGCTGACCTTGTAGACGATGACGGCGGGACCGAAGAGCTCTTCATAGTAGCCGCGCATGCCCTTCTCCACATCGGCGAGGACGACGGGTTCGACATAGGCGCCGCCACCGTCGTAGCGTCTGCCGCCGGCGAGCAGAGTGGCGCCGTCCTTGACCGTGTCCTGAACCTGCTCGATGAAGCGATCGGCGGCCGCGGTCGATGACAGCGGGGACAGGCGGGAGCCTTCATCACCGGGCTGCTCGGGCGTGAACTTCTTGGCCGCCTCGGTGATCGAAGTCAGGAACTCGTCGTAGACATCATCCATGACGATCATGCGCTTGGGCGAGTTGCAGGCCTGACCGGTGTTGCCCATGCGGGTCTTGAAGAAGATGTTCGCGCTCTTCGCCACATCAGGAGTGTCGAGGAGGATGTAGGGATCGGATCCACCAAGCTCGAGGACGACCTTCTTGAGGTTCTTACCGGCTTCGGCGGCCACAGCAGCACCAGCACGTTCGGACCCGGTCAGGGACACTCCATGGTTGCGTGGGTCAGGGAGGATGAGATCCGCGACCTGCTCGTTGCTGGCGTAGATGTTGATGTAGGCGCCCTCGGGAAGACCTGCTTCGATGAAGATCTCTTCCATGATCTGAGCCGAGCGGGGACACTGCGGAGCATGTTTGAGCAGGATCGTGTTGCCCAACGCCAAGTTGGGCGCTGCGAAGCGTGCGACCTGGTAGTAGGGGAAGTTCCAGGGCATGATTCCCAGCAGTGACCCGACCGGCTTGCGGCGGATCATCGCGGTTCCGTCTTCGGGTCCGCGCAGGGGCTCATCGGCCATGAAAGCTTCGGCATTGTCGGCGAAGTAGCGGTAGATTGCGGAGCTCAGTCCGACCTCGCCCTTGCCTTCGGGGACGGCCTTGCCCATTTCCAGCTGGATGACCTGCGCCAGCTCTTCAGCCCGCTCCGCGTAGATTTCGGAGACTCGAACGAGGATCGCAGCGCGATCGGCCACGCTGGTCTGACTCCATTCGGTGAAGGTCGTCGCGGACCGGTCAAGGGCGGCCAGGATCTCTGAGTCGGTGGCGGTGGCGAACTCTTCGGCGACCTCTCCGGTTGCCGGGTTGGTCACGCGATACATGGTGGACATGTCGAGCCTCATTTCTGCGGGGGTTATTGACCTCAATCCAACGGCCCGGAACCGACGATCAGGCACCAGACGACGAATGGATTCATCTCCCACGCTATGGCCCAATCACCTCGGCGGCAATTCCCCATCCCACCCCTTGAGCTCAAACTCGAATGTGATCGCTGTTACTGTGTTGCCATGGACAGTGTGACTGAACTCGTGAAGCGCTACTACTCCACCGTCGACGCCGGAGATGCGGGTGCCACCTCAGCCCTCTTCGCGGCCGAAGGTCACTACGATCGGCCCGGATACCCGACCATGATCGGAACGCAGATCACCGACTTCTACCACGGTGAGCGCGTCATCGAGTCGGGCGCGCATTCGCTGGCTGAGATCCTCGTCGACGGCGACCGCGCTTCCAGCCGCGGCGTCTTCACCGGCCGTCTCAAGGACGGCACGCAGACCTCCGTGGGCTTCGCCGACTTCTTCCTCTTCGACACCGAGGGCCTCATCGCCGAACGCACCACCTACTTCTACCAAGCCGCGGTGTAGCCAGCCGTCTCACTCCGGAGAGTAGCGGCACCTCACTGCCACCTCGCTTCAGTGAGCGCGTCTCACTCCTCTTGTGACTGCGTGCCACTCTGGCGACGTGCCTCGAGCACGGAGCGCTGAGCTCGGTCCCTCGCCTCGGCGGCGGCTCGGCTCGGCGTCTGGCCATAGGCTTCTTCGACCTGTGCATAGACATCGGCCATCCCGTCATCGCTGAGGTCGAGTGGAAGCTCGCCGATTTCAGCGAATGATGTGCCGATGTGGTCCATGAAACCGCGGATCCCTGCATCTCCCCCTCCGAGGTGCATCGCCTCGAACTGCCCCACCGCGGACCAGCGCAAGCCCAGAGAATTCTTCATCACCGCATCCAGGTCAGGTGCTGAGATGACACCGTTCTCCACCAGTGAGATCGCCTCCTTCATCAGCGCGTTCTGCAGCCGGTTGCCGACGAAGCCGCGAACTTCCCGGTTCAGAGCCACGGGTTCACGTCCGCAGCTGCGGTAGAACTCGAGGGTCCGTTCAACGGTGTCCGGACTGGTCGCCGGTGCCGGGACCACCTCGACGAGCGGCATGAGATGAGGCGGGTTGAACGGATGCCCGACGATGACCCGGGCCGCGGCTTCCGCCGGTAAGTGCCGTGCGATCAACGATGCGGGGATGGTCGACGAGGAGGTCGCGAAGACCGCGTCGTCCGGGGCGGCAGCAGCGATCTGGGCGAACAGCTGCGGCTTGGCCTGCGGATTCTCGGGCCCCGATTCCTGCACGAACGAGGCCTCGGCCACGGCTGCCTCGACGGATTCGGCGAGGCTGACGGACCCGACTTCGGAGGCGAGCATATTCTCGGCGGCAGCGTCGGCACTGACGTCGGCCTGCAACTCGGTGACCACCTCGGCGAGGTCTGGCCTGGGGTCGAAGACCCGCACCGGATAACCGGATCGGGCGAACAGCCAAGCGAAGGAACGGCCGATTGTTCCGGCCCCGATGACAGCAACACTGAAGCTCATGGCTTCAGGTTATACCTGCCTGCTGCTCTCGGTCTCCACCCGTCTGCACCAGCACCGATGCCTCAGATATCGACGTTGCAGTACATTCAGAAGCCGAGTTCGGTGGCACAATGTCACCATGACACCGCGCGAAGGATTGACAACAGTGGACTCGGAGATCATTGCCCTGGCCGAGGACGAATACGCGGCAGCAGCAGACGCCGCGCGGATCGAGGTGCGTGAGATCCACACCGCCGCCGAGGCTGCCGAAGCCGCCCTGCTGCTCGACGAAGTGTGGAGCGTCGACGAGACGGGCACCAATGTCCTCGAACCCGGGCTCATCGTGGCCTTCGCCCATGCGGGCAACTATGTCTCTGCCGCCTACAGCCTCGACGAGCCCGACGAGATGATCGGGGTGACGATCGGCTTCTTCGGCCAACCGCTGGGAACCGTGATGCATTCGCATATCGCCGGTGTGCGGCATCAGGTCATCGGCCGCGGCGCGGGCTCGGCGATGAAGCTGCATCAGCGCCTGTGGTGTCTCAACCTCGGCATCACGGAGATGACCTGGACCTTCGATCCGCTGGTGGCACGCAACGCCTACTTCAACTTCCAGCGTCTGGGCGTTGGAATGGTCGAATACCTTGAGGACTTCTACGGGCAGATGCGCGACGGCGTCAACGCCGGTCAAGCCAGTGACCGCATGGTCGTATCCTGGCCGCTGGACAAGCCTGCCCGGGCCACCCTCGCCGAGGCGGACGACGCCTTCGAGTGCCTGCGCAGTGACGATAGCGGCGAACCTGTGGTGGCTGAAGTGCCCAAGGAAGCTTCACTGGTCTCCCTCGACTTCCCCTCCGACATCGAGACGCTGCGCGGCCAAGACGCTGAACTTGCTTCGCGCTGGCGGGAAGCCCTGCGCGATTCGCTGACAGCTCTCGTCGCCGACGGCTGGGCCCTCGACACCTGCCTCAAGGGCGGAACCTACCTGCTCCACCATCCCTGAGCGGCGCCTGCCCTCGCCTCACCAGCCTTCAGCTCATCCCGCCCAGCCCTGAGCCTGCACCTGCCTCACCAATTCTGAGCCTGCACCTGCGCCCCAGCCCTGAGCCGGCACCTGCGCCCCCAGCCCTGAGCCGCGCGGGTAGGGTCTGGCGCGGCGTTCAATTACCCGACAACGGCGGAGGACCGCCCGTGCACCAGCCGCAGCAAAGCAGCTTCGCTGAGCCGCCGCACGCACCCCGAAACTCGGGTACCGCGCTGACACTCGCCCGACTTACCGAAAAACGCCTCGGGCACCCGGCTGCTTCCCCGAGAAACGGGTGTCGCTCTGAGACATCTATGTGCACAACCGGTATTGGGGAGAGGCACCGTGTTGCGGTGCAGCGTTGCATCAGATCTCGACTGGCTTGGCCCGCATTGGCCCCCTCGCTTGAGCGGAGGTTCTAGCCGACTCGTTGAGCCAAAGTCCGCCGCTGATGCTTGATCATCAATGAGTCGATGCAGTTTTTGATCGCGGTGAAGTTTCCTGGGCGGAATAGGTCACCGAATGTCAGATTGAAGACTTGGTATCCGGCATTGAGAAGATTCATGTTGCGCTGATGGTTCTGTTTTGCAGCTTCATCGGGACCGTCAGGGTGGAGATAGTACTTCCCCACTCCGTGGACCTCAACCACGACTGGAACCGTATCGTGTTGGAAGTCATTGCGCCCAATGAGCTTACCCGTGGCGGACCGAACATCAACCTGGGGAACCATCCCGGTGATCCCGTGTCTGTGGAACTTGACTGCACAAAATGACTCGGACGGCGCTTCGTAGGCAGCGCCTGAGAGTTCCAACGCCACGTGCGCCCGCCGCAGGCCACGCCTCCCGTTCTTCAGATACCGGCGAATATCATCGGCGCTCACCCCGCGATCTCTCATCGACTGTGAAATCAGGGGAACCGAGACTTCAAGACTGTGATCGAGAGCGACGTCTGCGAGCGTGCGGGTCAAAGTGGTGATCGGATAGCTGAGACCCTCAGCGACATCAGAAACTTCAAGCTTTCGCGAGTACACGAACATGCCAGGATAGTTCCGAGTGACTGTGTTCCTGGATACCTCTACTTTCTTCGTCCCAGTGATAACCGGATCAAGACCGTGAAGGAGCGCCGCAGACACATGAGAGAAGACATCGCCAGGCAGCAGGCTTCCACGTCGAGTCGATATCTGCAGCCGCAGCCGCTCGATCTCGTCTCTGATGTCTCCGTGAAATGTCGGGAACGTGACCCCGGGCTCAGATGAAAATGGCTCGAGCACAGCATGATGCTCTTGATCACATCGGCCCCTCAGGACGAAGTAACCCCGTCGCACCTTGTACAGACAACAGCCGATAGCCTCAGCCAAATGCTGTCGCGGCATGTCGAGCTCGAACAGTTGTTTGGTTGTCAGCACCCGGAACATTCCATCATTATGCCCTCAGTCGCCATCAAACACAATGAAACACCATCTATCGGCACCTAGATAGCTCATGCGTTACTGCTTGCATGCTAAATACAAGTGCGAGTGAAATGCAGGAGCGTGGATGAGACACGGGCCGCGCGCTGAGAAACTGGCCCGCCACCTTTACCCAGGACGCTGACTTGATCCAATAACTGTCACATAACAGCCTGACACAGAGGGTGCTCAACCGAGTTTCAGTTGAGCACCCGCGTTTCGAGGAAGGGGAGCAGCACAGCACCTGAGCTACAGGGGAGAGCCGGCCACGACCTCCGCGAGCCGGCCCGGGCCAGGCGGCTCAGCCGGCCGCGGTCTGCCCAGGCCCACTGTGCGCAGGCCTGCCCAGGCCCACTGTGCGCAGACCTGCGCAGACCAGACTAGGCTGCTGGGCCTACTTCTCTTCCCAGTTCTTGCGGAGCAGCTTCTTGTCGAGCTTCCCCACCGAGGTGCGCGGCATCTCCTCGACGACGTTGACCTCATCTGGCATCTGCCACTTGGCGAAGCGCTCACTGAGAGTTTCGATGATGGACTCGCGGGTCACCTCGGCGCCGTCATTGGCAACGACATAGGCAATCGGCCGCTCATCCCACTTCTCATCAGGGACTCCGATGACGGCTGCTTCCTTGACGTTGGGGCTGTCGAGGATCGCGTTCTCCATATCGATCGAGGAGATCCACTCGCCGCCGGACTTGATGACGTCCTTGAGGCGGTCGGTGATCTTGAGGTAGCCGTAGGCATCGATGACACCGACGTCACCCGAACGCCACCAGCCGTCGATGAACCGGTCCGCGTTGTCGGGCAGCTGGAAGTAGGACTCCGTGATCCAGGGACCGCGCATGACGATCTCGCCTACGGACTTCCCATCGCGAGGCATCTCCTGGCCGGTCGGGTCGACGATCTTGAGATCGACGCCAATGATCGGCAGGCCCTGGTAGCGTTTGAGGTCCCATTTCTCCTCATCACTGAGATTCATGCCGGACTTGATGCGCCAGTTCGTGGTCGCCAGCGGAGTGGTTTCGGTGGCACCGTATCCGTGGATCACCTCGGCGCCGGTGATCTCCTTGAAACCGCGCATCATCGACAGCGGCGGCTCGGAGGATCCCGAGACCAGGCGGACGCCGCTGAGGTCGGGCGGGGTCGGCATATTCTTCATCATCGCCAGCATCGGCGTGAAGATCGCGGGAGCGCCGTTGGCCAGCGTCACCTTCTCTTCAATGAAGGCCTGGCCGATGGCGCCGAACTCTTCGACGGCGAATTTACCTGGCAGGACGAGCTTTGCGCCAGCAGCCACCGCGTTCTGCGGGAAGCCCCAGGAGAGCACGTGGAACATCGGGGTGATAGGCATGACGCAATCGTCGAAGGTCGCATTGAGTGCGGCCAGTCCGCCCATCGTGTGCAGGTAGATCGAGCGGTGGGAATAGTAGACACCCTTGGGTCGACCTGTAGTTCCGGTCGTGTAGCCGGCATAGGCCGCTGTCTTCTCGTCGACAACAGGCCATTCATAGGTCTCCGGCTTGTCGGCGATGAGATCTTCGTAGAAGACGACGTTCTCTAAGGAAGTCTCGATCTCCGAGGCGGGCTTGTCGGTCATGATGACCCACCCCTTGACGTCGAGCTTCGGTGCGAGCGACTCGGCGACGTGGAGGAGTGACTCGTCGACGAAGATCCAGTCGGACTTCGAGTGGCTGACCACGTAGGCGAGGTCCTCGGGAGCCAGACGCAGGTTGAGCTGGAGCATGGTTGCGGCCACGCCGGGGACCGAGAAGTACAGCTCGAGGTGGCGGCGAGAGTTCCAGTCGATGACGCCGACCATGGAGCCTGCGCCCACTCCAAGCTCGCCCAGACCATGGGCGAGCTGAGCCATCCGCTTGTATTCGTCGGCGTAGTTCGAGCGACCCCAGGACCCGTCAGACCGACGATAGACGACCTCTGATTCGCCGAAGAAGGTCGCGGCATGCCGGATCAGGGTGGTGGTGTTGAGCTGGTAGCTGTCTCCGAGTGTGGATGGAATGCCTGTAAGCATGAGACTCCTTTGATCATGGTGGTCGTACCGGGGTGTCGCGATCGTGGTGGGACCCAGAGCTTGCGCAGTTGTCGAAGCTGCACGGTTCGCGTCATGGTGTGCAGTCGGAACACGTTGACGCCTGGGTCGTTTTCATCGTCAGAATATCCCGGCAGGTGATGCGGTTCACAATTTGCACCGCAACGTTACCAATTAGAAACTAACGGACGCCGAGGTGCGGGCCCGCCCTGTTTGCCGAGTCGGGCCCGTCCGATGCGACAGTCCGGCTATTCGCCGGTGAAGTTCGGTCCGCGCTTTTCGATGAAGGCCGCGACCCCTTCGGCAAAGTCATTACTGGCCCGCAACGCTGTCTGACCCGTGAGCTCCTGGTCGAATGCATCGTCGAGTTCAGTCAGCGTCGCCGCGTTGATGGCTCCCTTCGAAGCGGCGAAAGCGAGGGGTGCGCCCTGAGCCCATTGTGCTGCGATCTCCTGTGCCCGGCTCAGGTGCTCGCCCGCGAGCGTGACCTCGCTGGACAGGCCCCAATCGAGTGCTTCCTTGGCCCAGACCTTCTGTGCCGTCAGCGCCATCTTCATGGCTCGATGCCGACCCGCCGAGGCTGCGACGAGTGCCGTCGCCCCTCCATCGGGCATGAGCCCGATCTTAGTGAAGGCCAACATCAGGTACGACTCTTCGCTCATCACGGTGTAGTCGCAGGCCAGAGCCAGGGAGCAGCCGATGCCGGCTGCGGGACCGGAGACCGCGGCGATGGTCGGTATCGGCAGATCGATGATCGATCGGATGATGGAGTTGGCCCGGTCGAGGCCAAGCCCTCCGCCCTGCACAGACCCCTGCAGATCGGCACCTGAACTGAAGGACCGGTCATTGCCGGTGATGATGAGCACACGGGCTGTGGTGGCTGCCGCAGCGACGGCGTCCCCGATGCCCTCCATAGCCTCCTCGGTCAGCGCGTTGAGACTTTCGGGGCGATTGATCGTGACAGTGACGACCCCATCGTTCAGGTCGGTGAGAACACTCGAGGTCAAAGCGACTCCTCTATGTTGGCGTTGGATGTCTGATCTCTCATCCAACTTTAACGTACGTTAAGTTGATCTGGGTCACACCGCTCGGAAGTACTCTTGGAAGCGAGCAGGCGCGCTTTCCCGTCAAGCAGCGCACTTGCCGCCGTGCCACGGGCCACCCTGCGCTCGCGGTCACCGCACCACGGGTCTCACGCCGTGCCACGGGCCACGTTGCACCCCGGGCCACTGTGGTCCTGCCAGTTCATGGTGGTCACACTCTGCGGTGCCGGCTGTGCTGGTCTGCCTCAGACAGCGAAGCCAAATAGGCGTTGTAATTCCGCAGCTGGGCGTCACCGTCCCTGGCAGCTTGGCGGTCGAGACGACGACTTAGTCGCGCATCAGATCTCTGCCACTTGAACACCAGCACGCCGAGCATGATCAACGTCGGAATCTCCGTGAACGCCCACGCGATGCCGCCTCCGAGGAACTGGTCCTTCAACGGATCGATGCCCCACATCGGCATTTTGTAGAAGCTCGTGAGCAATGTCGTCGACATCATCACGACAATCCCGAAGAATGCGTGGAACGGGATGGTGGCCACAATCTCGAAGACCTGCACGACGGTGGGATCGATGCGAACCTGGCGCTTACTGCTCGTTCGCGGTGAGGGATCGATACCGAAGATGTTCCAGAAGTAGAGCATCCCGATGGCCACGAAGTGGATGAACATCAGGTTGTGTCCCCACATCGTCGACATCAACCAGTCGAAGACGGGGGTGAAATACAGACCGTACAAGCTCATCAGGAACAACACGGTTGTCACGACCGGGTTGGTCAGTACGCGCAGAGGAGGACTGTGGACGATTGCGAGGATCACTCGACGCGCATTCCATCGCCCCGATCCGGCCGGCAGGACACGCAGCATCAGTGTGATCGGCGCACCCAGGACCAACAGGATGGGACTGAGCATCGACAGAATCATGTGCTGAATCATGTGCATGCTGAACAGCGCCATGCCATAGCCATTCAATGCTGTGCCATCGACGAGGATCACGGTGGCGATACCCAAGGTCCACCAGATGGTTCGCGAGATCGGCCAGGGCACTCCTCGCCGATGGAGCAGCCAAACACAGATGAGATACGCCAGCAGGCCGAGCGTCGCGAGGATGACGATGATGGGGATCGGCTGCGGGTGCCATTCGGTGACCCGTGACAGCGTCGGCGGGAGCGTCGGATGCCACATCGTCCCGCTCATCTGGTGCTCATGCATGCGCGCCCTCTCCTCGATCAAATTCTACGTACCGTAGAAAATTGGCTCGAGGCCCACCGTACGCTGGTTGTGCCGCTTCGTCACCCGGAGATCTCCACCCTCGCCGAGGCGCTTGTCCGGACCCAGCGGCCCGTTCAGGTGTACGGCCCGTCCAGGCAGTCCAGTCAGCCCAGTGGCGTGCTCAGATCAGCGCGGCCGCCAGCTGACTCCCCGTCAGATCCCGGTCGGCGAAGACCAGTCGCATAGCCCGCGGATCGGGGTTACCGGCATCAGGTGCTCGATGCCGCAAGGTCAGACCCACCTTCTCCGCGACTCTCCGTGAGGCCGCATTATGTTCGAGCAGGTAGGCGATGACCGGCAGTTCCGGCTTGAGCTCCTGGGCCCGAGCAACGGCCAGGCGTGAGACCTCGCTGGCGTAGCCGCGGCCCTGAACTTCGGGGCGGAAGCGGTAGCCGAGGTTCCAATAGGCTTCGATCCGATCGGGATCCCACTCATCGGCCATGGGTCTGCGCCTCACGCCGCAGCCGCAGGTCCCCAGCACCGGGCCATCCTCCGATTCGCGCACAATCCACGCACCGAGCCCGTCGATCTCCCAATCAGCGATGCAAGCTAACAGATACGCCTCGGCTTCCGCCCGCCTGACCATCCGACCGCTGGGAAAATGCGTCCAGACACGGGGGTCGCTGTGGATTTCGAAGACCTCATCCAGGTCCTGAAGTCCTGGACGGTCGAGAACGAAGGGAGCAGCCATCAAGCGCTGTGAGCCGTGCGCAGGGCCGCGTCGAGGTCGCTCCACAGATCATCGACGTGCTCGATGCCCACGCTCAGACGCAGCAGCCCATCGGGAACCGATTCCGGCTCCGAGGCATTGCGCCGACGACGTTCGATGAGGGACTCCACTCCGCCCAGGGACGTGGCAGGAGTCCACACCCGGACCGCCTCGGCGACGGCTGTGGCCTGTTCCGGCGTCTGGGTGCAGAAGGCAACGATCGCACCGAATCCCGACATCTGTGCCGCCGCACGCTCATGCCCGGGGTCCTCGGGCAGACCCGGGTAGCGGGTTTCGACGACGCTGGGGTGCGAGCTCAGACGCTTCGCGATCACCGCGGCATTGGCCTGGGCGCGCTCCATGCGCACCGACAAGGTGCGCAGACCACGCAGCGCCAACCAGACCTCGAAGGGCCCGGCGATTGCCCCGCGCAGTGAGCGTTCGCGATGAAGTCGCTGGTGCAGCTCTTCGTTGCTGGTCAGCGCTGCACCGAGGACGACATCCGAGTGTCCGGCGAGGTATTTGGTGACCGAGTGGACGACGACGTCCGCACCCAGATCGAGCGGCGTCTGCAGCAGCGGGGTCGAAAAGGTGTTGTCCACGATGGTCAGGATGCCGCGCTCGCGCGCAGCGGAGATGAGTGCGGGTGTGTCTGCGACTTCGAGCATCGGGTTGGTCGGAGATTCGATCCACAGCACCGCCGAGGCGGCAGCAACCTCGTCGAGTGCCGTCACGACGGCCGCGGTGTCGGCGATGTCGACGGTGACGAGCGTGAATCCGCTGCGCTCGGCGACTTCGCCCGCGGACTCCAGCGACCCCTGGTAGCAGTGCCGGGGCATGAGCAGAGTGCCCTCGCGCGGGACCAGGCTGAGGGCAGCGGCGATCGCGGCCAGCCCCGAGCCGAAGACCAGTCCGGGCAACGCAGCATGTTCGAGTTCAGCTAATGCCTCCTCGAACGGAGTCCACGCCGGGGTCGAGAACCGACCGTAGACATAGGCGGACTGATCGATCTCACCGCTGCCGACGAAGGTCGAGGACAGTTCGATGGGAGGGTTCACCGACGACCCGGTCGAGCGTTGAGGACGACCCGCCTCGACGAGGACGGTCTCTGGTGCGTGGGACGAATCTGGAGAGGTCATCGTCCCAATATATGTCGCGTGCCGACCACTCCGCACTGACGTCTCAGTGGTGTGACTGACGCCTCAGCGGTCATTCGGAGGCCTCAGTCACACCGCTGATGCCTCAGCCGCGTACACGCACCATGTGCTCCAGCAGTGCCCTGGCTCCTGTTGAGAGTCGGCGCCTAGGCGACCACACCGCGTGCAGTTCACGGTCGAGGGCGACCCCGGACTGCACCGGCAGCGGCACCAGGCGTCGGGCCCGGAAGTCATCGCGCAGAGCCAGCTCGGAGAGCACAACGGGTGCGACACCGGTGGCAGCTGCGATCTTCAGCGCCGAGTTCGACCCGTACTCGCCCGCCACACGTGCCCCACCGAAGCGAGCCAATGCGGAGTCAAGGACCTCCCGTGTTCCCGAACCGACCTCTCTGACCAGCAGCGGAACCTCGGCCAACGCCTCAGCGGCGATCGGGGCCGTCCACGCATCGGCGAAGGCGGGTGCGGCGGCGATCATAAGACGGTCATGGCCGACCACCTCGGCGGGGAAATCCTTGGGCAGGGACACAGACTCGATGAGGCCGAGGTCGCAACGCTGCTCACGGACGGCAGCGATGACCGCGGCCGAGTTCTCGACCGCCAGTCCCACGTCGATATCGGGATGGGAGGAAGTGAACGTCGTCAGATAGCGGGGCAGAAGGTATTCGGCCACGGTCAGCGAGGCGGAGACCCGAACAGTGCCAGCCCGCGCATCCTGGATGGCGCGGGTGCCGGCGTTGAGATCGGCATAGGCATCGATGACCTTCGAGGCCCATTGGGCCACGGCATGACCTTCGGCGGTGAGCTGGGTGCCCTGCGGCGAGCGCACGAGCAGCGGCACCTTGAGATCTCTTTCCAGGTGGCGCAGGCTGCGTGAGGCATTCGGCTGCGCAAGGCCCATCGCCTCGGCGGCCTGCCCAATGGACTGGGCGCTCGCGCTCAGAGTCACCAGCAGCCCCAGCGCCGGGAGCTCGGGCCAGTCCTGCATTCTGCTGAGATCCTGCATGCCCCAATACTGCCATATCAGCGCCATATGGGTCGGTCGAACAATGCCGGCTACCGAAACCTCTGAGTGCTTGACAGACTGAACTTATGAAACGCATTGTCAGCCTCCTCCCAGGCTTGGGAGTCGCCGCAGTCGCCACCGCGATCGCGTGGCCCATCTCAATGGTGGCCCCCATTCTCTCCCCGCTCCTCGTCGCCATCGTCCTGGGGATCATCGTCGGCAACGTCCTCCCCGAACTGCCGCAGACCTTCCAACCCGGCCTCGCCTTCGCGGCCAAGCCCCTCCTGCGTCTGGGCATCGTCGCCCTCGGCGCACAGGTCGTCCTCGGCGACATCCTTGACCTCGGCTGGCTGGTCCTCGTGCTCGCCGCGGTCGTCGTCGCCGTCGGCATCATCTCCGGACTGCTGCTGGCACGTCCGTTCCGCGTCGATTCGAGTCTTGCGCTGCTCATCGGCTGCGGGTTCGGCATCTGCGGGGCCGCCGCGGTCGCCGGGGTCGAGTCGACGCTGAAGGCGAAGAAGGAGGACGTGGCCGCGGCGATCGGTCTCGTGGTCCTCTTCGGCACCCTGATGATCGCTGTGATCCCCTCGCTGAGCGCCGCCTTCGGTCTGGCCCAGGACACCGCCGGCATGTGGGGCGGGGCGTCCACCCACGAGGTCGCGCAGGTCGTCGCGATCGGCGGCATCATCGGCCCCGCGGCTCTGCAAGTCGCCGTCCTCGTCAAGCTCTCCCGCGTCATCATGCTCGCCCCGACCGTCGCCGTGTTCAGCTTGGTGATGCGCCGCAACGAGAGCCGGGAGCGGGCTCTGGTGACTTCCCCCGCCGAGGTGGCCTCGCAGTCCTCGTCGGACGCTGAGTCATCCTCGGATGCCCAGTCGCCTTCGGGTGGCCTGCCCGCTGCACCTGCGGCGAAGCGCCCGCCCATCATTCCCCTCTTCGTTCTCGGATTCCTCCTCATGGCGGGCCTGCGCACCTTCGGCCTGCTGCCTGACGTTGCGGTCTCCGGCCTGGGCTGGATCCAGACCGTGTGCCTGGCCATGGCGATGTTCGCCCTGGGGCGCGGAGTCCAGTGGCGTTCACTGCGCAACCTCGGCGCAGGTCCGATCGGCCTAGCCGCGGTGACGACTCTCATCGTCGCGGTGATCAGCCTCGGCGGCGCCGTCCTCCTGACCTGAGGTAATGAGCGCGGTACTGGTCTGAGGCTCTCACCTTGGTCCTGATCTGAGCTCCTGAGCGCACACATGCTGGAAGCACCTTCTGCAGGCTGCCCGTCCTGGCTACGATGATGGCGAAGTCGAACCATGATCCAGTCGAGAAGGATGCGGCAATGAGTGCGAACGCGATAGTCGTCGGCAGCGGCGTGATGGGAGCGTCCATCGCGTTTTCCTTGGCCAAACGTGGATACTTCGTCACCGTCGTCGACAAGAAGGCGGGACCGGCGCAGGGTTCGACGGGGGCGACCAGTGCGATCGTTCGCTTCACCTATTCCCTGCGGGACTCCATCGCCCTGGCCTGGGAGTCCAAGCACCTGTGGGAGAACCTGCGGGACCATGTTCAGGCACCGGAATCGGAACCGGTCGCGGACTTCATGCGCACCGGCATGGCCGTCTTCGACATACCCGGGCTGATCCCGGCCACAGTCCGCACAGACTTCGAGGCCCTCGAGATCCCCTATGCCGAGTGGGACGCAGCCGATCTTGCCCGGGAGCTGCCCGGTGTCGACCCCTCGAACCACTTTCCACCGACGCGCCCGGAAGATCCAGCCTTCCTCGACGACAGTGTCGAGCCCGCCACAGCACTGTACACACCCGACGGCGGGTATATCTCTGACCCGGTCCTGGCCACGGAGAACTTCGCCCGCGCCGCCAAACGACATGGCGCCCGGTTCCTCTACAACACCGAGGTCATCGGCCTCCACCACGCCGATTCCACCTGGTCGATCAACCTCGCCGATGGCCGAGTCCTCGATGCCGACGTCGTGGTCAACGCGGCCGGACCCTGGTCAGCCCGACTCAACGAGCTCGCCGGGGTCGGATCCGACCACGGAATCTCGCTGACTCCCCTACGCCAGGAGGTCCACACTCTGCCGGCGGAATCGACCGTCATCCGCGCCGATGGCTCCCGCATCCCGGCCGTGCTCGATGCCGGTATCGGCACCTATATGCGCGCCGAGGTGGGCGGCCAGCTGCTCATCGGAGGCACAGAACCCGAATGCGATGAGCTGGAATGGGTCGAGGACCCTGACACCGTATCGATGAGCGTTCGTCCCGAACAGTTCGAGTCGCAGGCGCTGCGAGCGGCCAAACGCTTCAACGACATCACGATCCCGAACCGGGCCCGAGGAGTCGTCGGCGTCTACGATGCCTCTACCGACTGGACTCCGATCTACGACCGCTCCGAGGCAAATGGCTTCTATCAGGCGGTCGGCACCAGCGGCAACCAATTCAAGAATGCGCCGATGGTCGGCGAGCTCATGGCGGAACTCATCGACGCCGTCGAGCACGGTCATGACCACGACCGTGATCCCCTCCAGATCTCACTCGGATACACGGGCGGGGAGCTGAACCTGGGTACCTTCTCGCGGCTGCGGTCTCCGGCAGGGACAAGCGGAAACGTCATGGGCTGATCTCAGCTGGGCACACTCACGTGCCGTTATTTGGGAATTACCGACCATTCGGGCTGCGATTACCGCTACTGTCCTTGCCGAACTGGTAATGTCGCTCAGCGAGCCATCCAGTTTCGTTCAGCGAAATTCCAGCCTAAATGGGGAAATCATGCTCCTTCAAATCATTGCATTGTTGATCTTCATCGCCCTGTTCGCAATCGGCGCGATCCGCGGTGTGCAGATCGGCATACTCATGCTCGTCGGCGCAGCCGGCACCGGTCTGTTCCTGGCGGATATGAATGTCGATGACATCATCGCGGAGTTCCCGCTCTCGATCATGATCCTGCTGGCCGGGGTCACCTACTTCTTCGCCATTGCGCAGGAGAACGGGACCGTCGACAAGATCATCGACTGGGCGCTGGAGAAGGTCGGGTCCTCTGCCGTCCTCCTCCCCATCGTCTTCTTCATCATCACAGCCGGCATTGCCTCCATGGGGGCGCCTCTTGCCGGTCTCGTGATGATGCCGGTGGGCATGCAGGTGGCCCGCAAGTACGGGGTCGACTATGCGCTGATGGGCTTGGCGATCTGCTTCGCCATCGGTGCCGGCGGGTTCGCTCCGACCAGCCTCTACGGCATCGTCACGTACAGCACCGCCCATGATGCGGGAATCGACCTGTCGCCGTTCCTGCTCTTCGGCATCGCCGTCGTCGTCTATCTCGTCATGCTCGTCGTCGCCTACTTCATGTACGGTCGCACACTCTTCGGACGCAAGTCCGCCATGGCCGCGGCTGGTACCGCGCACTCCGGTTCCTACGTCAGCGAGACGAACGGGTTCGGAACCACCGGCGAAGGTGCCGGTTCCACGATCTCCCGTGGATCGGCCTCGGCGACCAAGGTGGCCTTCGGTGAGGATGAAGAGGACGAAGCGCTCTTCGACTCTTCAAGCACCTCGGCGAGCGCCGAGTCGGGCCCCTTCACATTCGTGCAGATGCTCACCGTGGTCCTCATGGTCGGACTCATCGGCTCGGTCGTCGCTCTGGCAGCATTCGGCAAGGAGCCCGACATCGGCCTGCTGTGCTTTCTGTTCGGTGCGATTCTTTCGCTCGCCGATCCTAAGACCGGCAAGGCCGCGCTGCCCAAGATCGACTGGTCGACCGTCCTGCTCGTGGGCGGCATCATTACTTTCGTCGGAGTGCTGCAGAACATGGGCGCCGTCGATCTCCTGGGTGAGGGCGCCGAGGCGATCGGATCGCCGCTCATCGCTGCCTTCGTTCTCTGCGTGGTCGGCGGACTGGTGTCCGCGTTCGCGTCCACGACCGGCATCCTCGCCGCGCTCGTGCCTCTCGCGCTGCCCCTCATCGCCGCTGGCGGAGTACCCGGCTGGGCACTGATTGCGGCGCTGGGCGTGTGCTCGGCCGTCGTCGACGTCTCGCCGTTCTCGACGCTGGGTGCCACGGTCGTGGCCACGGCTCCACAGGATCATAAGGCGCGACTGACGCGCATTCTCGTGAAGTTCGGCATGTCGATGGTCATCATCGGGCCCATCGTGCTCGTCGGCGGTCTCGTCATCCCTGCCATGTTCTTCTGAGGCATCTGGCGTCCGGACCCATTGGGACGCCCGCCTCCAAGACGCACATGGTGCCCAGCGAAAATCGCTGGGCACCATGTGCGTCTGTGTCACTTCATTCGGTTCGACCCGCTGCCGGAACTCAATCCAGCGGTTTGACCAGTACGACGAACTCGAGGTCATCGACCAGGGGCACACCGAATCGATCGTCGCCGTAGGGGAAGGGCTCGATCTCTCCCGTGCGCTCGTAGCCGCGGCGCTCATAGTAGGCGATGAGTTCGGCGCGCTTGTTGATGACGCTCATTTTCAGCGAGTGAGCGTTCCAGCGTTCGACCGCCCACGCCTCGGCGAGGTTCATCAGTGCCGAGCCCACACCCTGGCCCTGTCCGAGCGGAGAGACCGCCAGCACACCGAGGTAGGCGATCCCGTCGACGGGTTCGCGCAGGTAGACGCTGCCGACAGCATGCCCTTCGGCGGACCGGACCAATATCATCGACGAATCGGTCTCTGCGAGCATCTCGCGGGCCATGTCGGCATCGAGTCGCTGACCGCTGAGCAGATCCGCCTCCGTCGTCCACCCCCGCTTCGAGGGCTCACCCCGGTAGGCGGAAGCGACGAGCTCAACATAGTCGTCGATGTCGTCGAGGCCGAGTTCGCTGACCTCGAAACCTGATTCGTGCAGGATCAGCATGTGAGCATCGACCATGGTGGCGGGTGCGTATGAGGGCATGGGTCGGCTCCTTGAGGATGTCTGACCGTCGACAGGAACGGCCGAAAGAACGGGTTGCTCAACAGGTTAGTCGCTAGGCGGCGAACACAACTATAGTTTCATGTAGCAGAATTGACTCAGCTACGTGTCGGCCTGGAACCGACCGACACCTTCGCCTCTAAGGAGCGTTCATGGACCTCGAGATCTCGGACGAGACCTACACCTTCGCCCAGGACTCAGCGGCTTCTCGCTTCACAGTGAGCCATGACGGCAAGCGCATCGGTCACGTCGACTACGTCGACCGCGAGGCCAGCCCGGACGACACCTCAGAGTCCACCGTGCGCACGTTCACCCACACCGAGGTGTCCCCCGCCTTTGGTGGTCGCGGCCTTGCCGCTCACCTGGTGCGTTTCGCCCTCGAGACCAGCGCCGAGGCGGACCTGAAGTTCCGCACCACGTGTTCTTATGTCATGGAATTCTTCCGCAAGAATCCGGAGTTCGACGAGCTGCGTGCCTGAGTCGGCACGAATTTGAGAACGTAGCCGACCCAGACCGTGGCGGCGATGACGATTGCCGCGACGGCGCCCCACAGCAGAGTCGGATCGACAATCGCCAGCTGCGGTATCTCCCTGCCCGGAATGATCGCGGCGAAGGTGCCCGCCGTCAGCGCGCCGAGCCATGATCCGACCATCATCGCGATGTGCCTGCGGATGTTTCCACGCCGGATTGCAATGACTCCGACGGTTGTGGTGCCGAAGGTGAAGATCGCGAGTGCATGGAAGACCGTGAAGCTACCGCTGAGGGTGTAGATGAACATGCCGCTCACGCACACGAGATACATGAGGATGACCCATGACCGCCCGATCCACCTGTGCCTGCGGTCCTTGGTCCGCCGGATGATCTGAACCGGGGCCAGGAGCACTACACCAGAGGCAGCCAGAGCGTGGATTGCTATGAACATCGTTGTCATAGACCTAAGATAGTTCCACTAACCAATTGCGGCAACGAAGATAGCAGAACAGGAAATGCTATCCAAGTCAGCTGCTATTCACGTTGCCATCCGCACTGCCATCTCAGCCGATTGGAGACCCGAATGAAGCTCAGCGCCTTGGCCCAGGAATCCGGAGTCTCGACCGCCAGCATCAAGTACTACATCCACGTCGGAATCCTGCGCCCTGGCCACAAACGCAATGCGACCACGGCGGATTACTCCCAGGCTCACCTCGACCGCCTCGGGCTCATCACCTGGCTGCGACGAGAACTCGGCTCGCCGATTGACTCCATCGCCACACTGACTCGGGCCATCGATGACGAGTCCCTGGAGAACATCGAGCTGATGGGCATCTGCCAGAGACTTGCACTGGAGGCGAGCAATGTCCCGAAGTCCGCAGCCGGCTCATCCTCGCATTCCGAGCCTGAACCTGCAACGGCAACGGCAGCAGCGGAACCGGCACCGGCACCGGCACCGGCACCGAAAACTATCGAGAACGATATCCGTGACGTTCTGCAGGAACTGGGCTGGCCGGACATCTCACCGACCGCAGTGGCATCGATGGCAGGCGTGCTCGAGGAGTTGAGCACCTCAGGCTATCCCGTCGGACGAGACACAATCATGCGCCACATCCAGGCTCTGACCGAGGCCGCCAGCAGGAACACCACCCCGATCACTGATGACCTGAGCAGGGACCAGATCTGTATCGAGGTGGTTCGGGGCATCACCTTGCACAACCGACTACTCGTCGCGACGAGTGCTCTCGTCCATGCTTGCCTATCGGCAATGCCTCGAAGCTCGCAGTCCAGCTAGCTTCAGACAACGAAATTCGTATTACATGCATCGAATATCGCCACTACACTGTTCACTACTGCTCGCTTTCGTGCCTATCGGCCACCTGCAGTTATGCCTTATCGACAACCAAGGAAGGATCAGTCGTGGACATCACGCCGATCATCGACAAGCTCAACACCGGACTATTCATCAATGGCCAGTGGCGCGATGCCGAGGGTGGAAAGACGGTTGACGTCATGAACCCCGCAACTGGTGACTTCATCACCACGGTCGCCGACGGGTCTGCAGCCGATGCCGAGGAAGCCATCAAGGTCGCCGGTGACACCCAAGAATCATGGGCCGCTACCCCGCCACGCGAACGCGCCGAGATCCTCCGCCGTGCCTTCGAACTTCTCATCGAACGCTCCGATGACATTGCAGCAGTCATGACCGCCGAGATGGGCAAGCCCTTCGCCGAGTCCAAGGGCGAGGTCACCTATGGGGCCGAATTCTTCCGCTGGTTCTCCGAGGAAGCCGTGCGCGTCGGCGGCGAATACACGCAGTCCACCGATGGCAAGACCCGCGTCATGGTCTCCCGTGAGCCGGTCGGGCCCTGCATCCTCATCACCCCGTGGAACTTCCCACTGGCCATGGGCACCCGCAAGATCGGCCCGGCCATCGCCGCCGGCTGCACAATGGTCTTCAAGCCAGCGAAGCTGACCCCGCTGACCTCTCTGATGCTCGTCGACGTGCTCATCGAGGCCGGTCTGCCCGATGGCGTCCTCAACGTCGTCACCTCCGAATCCGCTCGCCGCGTGGTCACCCCGTGGATGGAGTCCGGGATTGCCCGCAAGGTGACCTTCACCGGATCCACCGAGGTTGGCGTGGGCCTGCTCAAGCAGGCCGCCGACAATGTCATGAAGACGTCGATGGAGCTCGGCGGCAATGCTCCATTCGTCGTCTGCGAGGACGCCGACATCGACAAGGCCGTCACCGGCGCGGTCCAGGCGAAGATGCGCAACGGCGGTGAGGCCTGCACCTCGGCGAACCGTCTGTTCGTCCACTCCTCCGTTGCTGAGGAGTTCTCGGCGAAGCTGACCGAGCGCATCGGCTCGATGAAGGTCGGCAACGGTCTAGATGAGGGCACAGAGGTGGGGCCGCTGGTCGATCAGGACTCCCTGGACAAGGTCGCTGCCCTCGTCGATGACGCCGTGTCCAAGGGTGCGAAGGTCCTCACCGGCGGGTCAACGATCGAAGGCAAGGGCTTCTTCTACAATCCGACCGTCATTACCGATGTGCCTCTTGACTCCGAGATCCGGACCACCGAGATCTTCGGACCTGTCGCCCCCATCGTCACCTTCGACACAGACGACGAGGGCATCGCCTTGGCCAATGAGACCGAATTCGGTCTGGCCGGCTACCTGTTCAGCGAGAACGTCGAGCGTGCACTGAACCTGGCCGACAAGATGCAGGTCGGAATGGTCGGCCTCAACACCGGCCTGGTCTCCAACCCCGCAGCACCCTTCGGTGGCGTGAAGAAGTCCGGACTCGGTCGCGAAGGCGGAAGCGTGGGCATCGAAGAGTTCCTCGAGGTCAAGTACGTGGCTCTGCCCCGCGCCTGATTTCGCCCTGAACCTGCTCATCAGGCTCGTCGCCACAGACCAACAGAAGATGCGTATGCCGTGCATGAGTGCATGGCATACGCATCTTCTGCGTGTGGAAGTCTGCTGGGACCGGCGTTGAGAGCTTCGCAGCTACAATCGGGCACCATGAGCATAGATTGCCAGCCAAATGCACGGCTTCGCGTGCAGCCGACTGCGGCAACCGAGCAGCCATGATTCTGCCTGAGGTTCGCGACCCGTCGATGGTGACGATTAGGCACGGTGGAACGCTGCGCGATGACGATCACCGACTGCTGGCGCTATGGGCGGCAGACTGTGCCGAGCACGTCCTGCACCTCTTCGAAGTCCAGGTTCCCGAGGACATGCGAGTACGTGATGCTGTGACTGCCGCACGTGCCTGGGCGGAAGGGACCATGCCGATGATGCAGGCGCGTGCCGCCGGGGGCCATGCCATGGGTGCGGCCCGTCCGTTACGGGGCGCAGCTAGGTTCGCGGCCTATGCGGCCGGGCAGGCTGCCTGCGTCGCTCACGTGGCCGAACACGATCTTGGTGCAGCGGCCTACGCCATCAAAGCCGCCCGCAGTGCACACCCCGAGGTCGCTGCGGCCGCACGCACTGAGCGCGACTGGCAGAGATCCCAGCTGCCCAACCAGGTCCGCCAGCTGGTCCTGTTAGATCAGCGACGACGCGACTCTATCTGCTGGTTCGTCTTCGGCACCGACTGAACCGAATCGCCGGCGACGCAGTCCTGAAGGCTTGACGCCTTGAGGTTTGAAGCTTGAAAGCTTGCAAGCTTGCAAGCTTGAAACGTCAGGCGCGGCGGCGGGCCAGAACGTCGTCGATGGCGCCCATCTCGGGTGCTTTGTTGGTTCGAATCGCATTACGACCGTGTTCCAGGGGGCTGTCGTCACGGGCGGAGTCGCTGAGTTCGGGGCGGTAGCCGAGTTCAGCGGCGAACTGAGCCGCGATGTCCTCACGGCTGCGAGCCTGAGTTTCATAAGACGAGGCATCGGCCGCCTTCGACTCAGAGACCGGGTGCTCGACCTGTGGGGCATCTACATAGCTGGGCACCGGCAGTGGTGTCGGTGACCAGGCACCACGTGCCTGCAGTCGCTGCATGAACGGATCATTGACCTTGACGGTGTCGACAGTCGAGGCGGTCGCCACGACGTCTTCTTCCGGTGCAGCGACATTCTCGGTCTCAGCCTCGGCCTGTGGTGCCGTCTCGACTTCTGCGGCCGAGTCCACACCCGGAGTCGATTCGGCCGCGGTGTCATTCTCCACGCGATCTGTCTCAGCCGAGTCCGTGGCTGCAGCGTGTGATTGCGAGTCCTCGGACGCCGCTTCTTCAACGATGGGGATCGGTCCGGTGAGCAGCACCTGGCGAGTGGTGTGTCCCTCTGCAGCTTCGTTGCGGATGCGCACGAGCGGAATCTCGCCGGTGTCGGCTTCTCCCTTGATGTGCTTTGCGCTCACGTTGCGCTGCATGACGGCACGCGCCCGGGCTGCCTTCGTCGATCCTGCCGAACGTGTCTCGCTTGTCTTCGCAGCCGCAGTCTTCGCACCCGTGGCCGTCGAAGCGGCGGGTGTCGGTGCGGTGCTCGTGGTCTTTGCAGTCGTGGTCTTCGATGCAGTGTTCGCACCCTTCGCAGCCCGAGCGTCGAGATCACGGAGACGAGCCTTGATCTCGCGTTTGCGCAGGTTGAGTGTGCGCACGATGGCCAGGGAGACGATCGCGAGTCCGAGGAACACTCCGGTCAGAGCGATATGGACGACCGAGAACATCGCGAGCACGCCTGTTACAAATACGCCCAAGGCAGAGGCGAGGAATACCAGTGCGAATCCTCGCGTCATCGCACCCAGTGATTTCATCGACTCGCGCAGTGTCGTTGCTTTCTCAGTCATCGAATGGTCCTCATCGGCTCCGAAAGTCGGATTGGGAATCTGTGTACCTCGCCTGTTTGTCTTTGCTGTGTCTGCGGTGATGGCTTCACCGGATCGGCTGTGCCGCGATCGCGGATGAGCCTGTCCCGGCCGGATCGGAATCGTCCCGGAATGCTCGCCGAGGTGGCTGGTGCTTGCCGAACCTCGGCCGTTCGACGAGCCCTGGCCGTTCGAACCGTGGCCGTTCGAGCCTGACTGCGACTGGTTGAACACGGCCTGGACTGCCGGGTGCACCAGCCGAATGTTGTCGGTCCTCGCCGAGGTGGCTGCCTCATGTGCACTGTGACTGAGGCTGTCGAGATAAGTGGAGTGGGATTCACCAACGGCCACGGGAAGGGAGCTGCGCTGGTGCTGCTCATCCGCCTCGGCGATGGTGGAATTCGTGTCCGCGGTCGAACTCGTGTCGGCATGCCCGTCGATGACGGCGAACTCCGGTGTCCGCGCTGAGAGGCTGAGCGTCGGGGCGCTGGCCATCGGGGCGACGTCGGGGCGCGGGACGGTCGGTTCGATGGTGGCTGAGGAGTGGAAGACTCTCGCCCGTTCGGAGTGATCGTGGCCCGGTATCTGAGGGTCAGCGGCGATGACCTGTGCCTCTGCCGGGACTGTGTCGATCTCGACGCGGGAGAGCTCCGTCGCTGATTTGCGGATCATTGTGGGCACAACAACGACGAAGACCACGATGATGGCGATAACGACGATGATGCTGGTGTCCACAACTGCAACCCTAGAGCGCCCGGATCAGCAACGACGTGAAGGGCTGTGGTGTGTCGGTCAAACAGGTGCTAAGTTCACATCTTTCTCAGGCTGTGACGGTAGGCGGCGAGGATTCCCTGCGGAACCTCCTCGGCGACCAGGGCGAAAGTGCGATGGTCACACCATCTGCCGTCGATGTGCATGTACTTCTCGCGCAGCCCCTCATCCCGCAGACCCAGCTTCTCGACCACGCGCAGGCTGGCAGTGTTCTCGGGCCGGATGTTGATCTCGATGCGGTGCAGCCCCAGCGCGAAGAGGCAGTGGTCGGCGGCCATGGCGACAGCGATGGGAGTGATGCCGCGGCCGGCGACTCGCGAATCGATCCAATAGCCGATCTGTCCGCTGAGGATGGACCCCCAGCTGATGCTCGAAACGGTGAGCTGACCTCGGAATTCACCGCCGACCTCGATCGCCAGCGGCACCGACTGCCCCCGCTTTGCCTGCTTGTCATACATGCGGACCATGGCCCGAAAGCCCGGGAGCTGCTGGCCGGGAATCGGCAGCGTCGCGTCCCAGGGGCGGAGCCAATCCTGGTTGTACCGACGCACCTCTCGCCACTGGCTCTCGTCGTGCCGGTGCAGCGGACGCAGCACGATGTCGGACTGCTGATCAGTCAGTATGACTGGCCACAAAGGGCGGCCTCCGCTCTCGAGTGCTCAATCAGGAATGTCATCTGGTGCGGTGATGCCAACGGCTGGGGCATTGCCACGGGCGATCAGGGAAGCGTTGCCACGTATTCCTTGAGCCAGCTGTTGAGGTCAGCGCCCAGATCCTCGCGGGCGCTGGCGATCTGCACGACAGCTTTGAGGTAATCGAGCTTGTCACCCGTGTCATAGCGGGCGCCCTTGAACACGACTCCGTAGACCCCATTGCCGCCATCCTGTTCAGCGAGGACCTGGAGGGCGTCGGTGAGCTGGATTTCGTTGCCCCGGCCCGGTTCGGTGGTCTCCAGGACGTCGAAGATCTCCGGCGCGAGGACATAACGGCCGATGATGGCCAGATTCGATGGGGCTTCACCCTGTTCTGGCTTCTCGACCAGACCGGTGACTTTGACGACCTCGTCATCGGAGGTGGGCTCGACGGCTGCGCAGCCGTAGAGGTGGATCGCCTCGGGCGGGACTTCCATGAGCGCGACGACGCTGCCGCCGGTCTTCTCCGCAACCTCGATCATCTTCGGCAGAATCGGGCTGCGTTCGTCGATGAGGTCATCACCGAGCAGAACCGCGAACGGCTCCTGGCCCACATGCTGGCGGCCCTTGAGCACCGCGTGGCCCAGGCCCTTCGGATCACCTTGGCGCACATAGTGGATGTCGGCAAGCTCGGAGGCGTGACGAACCGCGGCGAGCTTCTTGTCATCGCCTTTCTTCGCCAGTGCGGCTTCAAGCCCGTCGACACGGTCGAAGTGGTCCTCCAGGGGTCGCTTGTTGCGCCCGGTGATCATGAGGAGGTCCTGGAGCCCGGCATCGGCGGCTTCTTCGACGACGTATTGGATGGCCGGTTTGTCAACGACGGGCAGCATCTCCTTGGGAGTTGCCTTGGTGGCGGGGAGGAAGCGGGTGCCCAGACCGGCCACGGGGATCACGGCCTTGCGCACTGTGCGCTGCGTTTCATCACTCATGTCGTTCATCTTAACCACTGGAAGTGATTCCGATTAGGCTTATGGGCGTGGATGCAGAAACTTCAAAGGCGCAATTGCGTGCACGCATACGTTACGAACGCGCCGCTCGGGCCGCGACGGCCCCCGAGTCGCGAGGCGTTGAGGCTGAGCCCTCGGTGGCCGAGTCCGCCTGGGCACTGGTCGAGAGCCTGTGGCCAGATCTGGATCTCAACGGACGTTCGATGCTCGCCTATGCCGCATTGGCCGGCGAACCCGATATGGATCCGGTTGTCGACCGGTTCCTCGCCCATGGCGGAACCGTCTACCTTCCCGTTGTCACCACCGTCGGTCAGCCACTCATGTTCGGTGCTGTCACCGAATCCATGGCAACCCTCGAGCCTCGTGGGAAATGGGGAATTCGTGAACCCTCACCCGCGTTGTCCGCCGTTGACCTCCTCGCCGAGGTGGCCCCCGACATTATGTTCGTCCCCGCCCTCGGGTTCGGCCCCGAGGGCGCACGTTTGGGAAATGGCGGCGGTTTCTATGACCGCACGTTCGGCCCGCACGGCGAGGTGCCTATGGAGAGGGAAGACCGCATGGGCTGGGTCTTCGGGGTCTGCTTCTCGACCGAGCTCGGTCTGCCCGGACTTGCCGTTGAAGCCTGGGACCTGCAGATCACCAGTGCCGTGACCGATCATGGCGTCCACTCCTTCGACTGAACCGAGACGCAGGTGTGGGGGTCCGCAGACGCTGGAGTGTGGGCCGCAGATGCCCACTTGCGTGTACGAGCCTGTGGACAAGATTCCGGTCGCTTGGGCTCCTCACCCCATGCGTTACTCGCGGGTGAGCGCGGTGGACTATAATCTTCTCGTCGAAGAAAGGTCTCGAATGCCCGTTTACGCCTACGCCTGCAAGAGCTGTGGTCATGCTTTTGATATTCACCAAGACTTCAGCGATGACTCGCTCACGATCTGCCCCGAGTGCCAGGGACGCCTGAAGAAGGTCTTCGGCACGGTGGGGATCAGCTTCAAGGGTTCCGGCTTCTACGCCACTGACTCCCGCGCGAGCAATTCGAGCACAGTCTCCTCTTCCTCGAATTCCGATTCGTCGAGTTCGTCCAGCTCTTCGGACTCATCAGGCTCATCCAGTTCGGCAAAGGAATCGTCGAGCTCATCGGATTCGTCCTCGTCGACGTCCAGCTCACCGGCCAAGAGTGCCCCGGCGGCCAGCAGCGCTTCCGCCAACTGATTCCACCGTCCAGGTCGCCTCCGGTCTCGCCGGAGGTCGTGTGGATTGACCGCCCACTCATGTGCGTTTCGCCTGTGGACACAGATCAGCTGTCCACAGGCCTTGTCTGTTCCCTTGATCCCAGCCTCTGAGCACCAGCACGCTCATAGGCATGGGAATCATGCGCCGCATCAAAGACCGAGTCTCGACGTGGTCGAGGTCCTCACGGATCAAACCACAGCGGGTCGTCGCCGCCGTCTGCTTCGCGTGTGCATGTGCGCTCGTCGTCTGGATCCTCACCCCGGATCAGGGCGGAACCGCCGTCGTCGTCGCCAACAGGAATCTGCCTCCGGGGTCTGAGCTGCGCTCGCAGGACCTGACCGTTGTCGAATTTCCGACGCGGCTCGTCCCTGACAAGGCCTTCACTTCGATCTCGGACGCCGATCACAAGCGCACCTCTGCAGGCTTGTCCAAGGGGTCACCCGTGACTCAGTCGGCGGTCCTCGACCAGCAGGCGTTGCCAGAGGACAGTACCGATCTCCTCATGCCCGTGCGCTTGGCCGATGACTCTTCGGCAGCGCTCCTGGAGCCGGGGCAGCGAATCCGCCTGTTCAGCTCACTCCCCGATGGGGGTTCTGACGTAGTGGTGAAGGAAGTGACAATAGCCCGATTGGTCGACCAGAGTGACGGCATTTCTGCTGAATCAGGGCAGCTTGTCTCGGTGATATTGTCATCGAGCGATGCTGAACGGATCGCAGAATTCGCAGGGATGCCGATCAGCTTCGCAATCCTGCCCCGCTGAATCAGCGCTGGATCACCAACCACGCCGCGCGGCCCTCACGTGGGCTGCATGCTGACTCAGCGGCGGTCTTCACCACGCGACTCAGACCCGGCGAACCGGGATTTCTTCGTGGCAGAAAGATCGCATGTCTACCGCGTGTAGACGAGTTACCCGTGTGTATCATGTCATCGTAATAGAAGTGGTTCACTCCGCATTATTGTTTTCATATACGCCGAAAGGGTGCCTCTAATGCTTAAAGGTTTCAGAGACTTCATTCTCCAGGGGAATGTCGTCGAACTCGCAACCGCAGTCATCATCGGCGGCGCCTTCACAGGGATCGTTACGGCTTTCTCCGATAAGGTCATCAACCCGCTGATCGCCGCCGTCGGTGGCGCAGAAGGGCCGGCACTGGCCTTCAGGGTTAAGGCGGGCGTCGAAGAGACGACAATTGATCTGGGCGCTGTGCTCACGGCCGCGATCAACTTCCTGATCGTCGCCGCCGTCGTCTACTTCATCATCATCGTCCCGATGAACAAGCTCAACGAGCTGCGCAAGCGCGGAGCCCCGGAGGAAGAAGTTCCTCCGACCACCGAGGATCTGCTCGGCGATATCCGCGAAATCCTCCGGACACAGGCGGCCACCACCGCTGGTGGTCCTGCCGAAGGTCCAGCCAGCACGGCCGGTCCATTCGACGACACCGAACCGACGGAGCCCCCACGCCACTGATTAGCGCGAGTGCGGCAAAGGCCCGTTTCCACTTTGGGGAAGCGGGCCTTCGTCGTTCTCAAGCTCAACCGGTATCGCTCGGGTTCAGTCGGTGGGCGTTCGGCCTAGTCGGTAAGCGTTCAGCTCTGTTGGTGAGCGTTCGGTTCAGTCGCTCACTACCTCTACAACTGACGAGTCATTGAGTACCGGTCACCAGTGCGGGGGCTTCTGCGATCTGTAGTAGTCCGCGCTGAAGCCTCCTTTGCCGGTCTCTGCCTCATTGCGCAGCGTGGCCCGGTACTTCCGCAGTGCCGTGTCCAGACGCGCCTTCTTCTGCTGGTCCGTCTCATGCTCTTCAGCAGGCACCTGACCGGCTGCACCTTCAGCGGGTTCTGGGTCATGTGCGTGCTCGCCCTCGGGCGGTTGTTCGCCGAGGCTGTCTTCACTCATCGCTGTGCAGTGGATCCGTGCGGGGCTCGACATCGGCCGCGCTCGGGCGTTTCGTCGCGGCCTCCTGCTCGCTGGCGACTGTCTCCTGCTCACCTGAGGCCGTTTCCTGCTCAGCGGAAACCGTATCCTGCACAACCCTGGTGGGCTCGGACGTTCCGGCCTGGTCCGCCCGTGCCGCGTCAGGTGTCTCCGGTTCATCCGAGCTGGGCACCTGGTCATTGCTCGCGGTCTCGATCAGACCCGCCTGACGCAGCTCGTCAGCCCTGATCTTTCCCGTGTCGAACGTGGGTACGACCTCGTCCTCCATGGGGCTGTGCTGATCTGCTTCGGGAACCAGAACCTCGGCGCCGGTGACGCGTTTGGCCTGTGCATGCCGTTGACGATAACGGTCCACGGCCGCCTGCAGCTGGGAGTCTCCGCGACCGGAGCTGCCCTTCTGGGCCAGTGCCGTGCGGAGCAGATCCTTGATCTCGCCATCCCCGCGCACGACAGCATCGGACTGAACCCAGTCGATCATTGCGTCAAGACCCGAGTCCGAGTATTTGTGCATGGGCAGCCCCGGCACCAGCTTGGGCCGGCTGCCGGTGCGGCCGACGACGACCGAGGCGGCACGAGCCGCGTTGAGGACGGCCTGCGGGCTCATCTTCTCGACCGTGGACTTCCACGCATCGAAGATCTTCTCGGTCTCTGACTGAGGATCGACGAAGGCATCGGTGGACCACATGCGCATGAACTTCCACCCGCGACGAGCCAACTGTTCGGGCACGACGCGGTCACGCTGGCGCAGGCTGCGCACCGAAGCGTATTCGGGTCCGTCTCCGGCGACGGCGATGATCATTCCATGCTCGTCCTCGGTCGAGTTCGCCACGGCCAGATCGATGCCGTTGTAATGTTCGTGAGCGACGACGCCGAGCTGCAGCAGACGATCGGCGATGTCGTTGAAGAGCGGATCGTAGATCTCACCGTGTGGGCCCGGCTGTCGGACACCACCGGTGGCCACTTCGTCGAGCAGGCGTGGGAGCAGGACCGCTCCCCCGGAGAGCTTGTTCGTGTCGAAGTCATCGGATTCGATGCTCGAGACCACGGTGAGTCGTTTGCGCGCCCGTGTCATTGTGGCCGCGAGGATCCGCTCCCCGTCGGGACCGGACAGCGCGCCGAAGTCGTGGATGACTCGACCGTGGACGGTCCGGCCGAAACCGAAGGTGAAGATCACGGCATCGCGGGACATCCCCTGCACACGTTCGGCATCGGTGACCACGAAGGGTTCCTTGCTCGAATCGTTGAAGAATGCTGCAACATAGGGCAGATCCTTCATCGCCCGTCCGATCGCAGTGGCGACGCGCTGAGCGTGATGCGCGGTGAGTGCAACGACGGCCAAGGACTCCCGCGAACGGTTTCGTGCGTGCCTGAGTACGAGTTCGACGACCCGTTTGACCTCAGCGTCAGGACTCTCGACACGACCCGTGCCGATGTCCGTCGGGCCTCTGCCGTCTGCCACGTAGGAGAACTCGAGTCCGGTGCCTTCGCCGGTGTGTGCGGTCGGCATCGTCGTGATCGTCGAATCGTAGAAGTGCCGATTCGCCAGATCGATGAGCCCGACCGGTGACTGGCGGTAGGAGTTCGACAGTTCCATTCGAGGCAGGAACTCGCCGAGGTGCTCCTGGACTGAGCTCGGATGATTCCCATCATCCATTCCCCAACGATCGACGGCGATCGAGAAAGGTCGTGGACCGAGCAGTCGGGAATCTCCAAGCGAGACGACCTGCCTGGCACGGGTGATGGCTGGAACCACGTCAGGGACCGAAAGACGGCCCGCATCGGCGATGACGACAGCGTCGAAGAGCGGCAGAGCCGAGAACAGTTCCGGCACCGTGTACGGACTGGCCATCCAGACCGGGGCAAGGGTCGTCAGCAGCTCGGGAGCACGCGTGGACATGGTCTGCACAGAGGTGTGCGGGGAGAGCAGTTCCTGCTTGATGACTCCGGCGGAGATCGGGTCGTTGTCGATGCCACGCTTCCAAGCCTGCGCATGGTTGTATCGCAGTCGACCTGCGCCGGCAGCGACGAAGGCACGGTCGTTTTCGGCGAAGCCTTCGGCCACTTGGTGCAGTGCGGCACCATCGTGACGGCCCACCTGTGGATCCTCGCTGGCCATCCGCTGCAGGACCGATGCCCAGTAGGCCAGGTCGAACTCCGGTCCTACGAGCGTGGTGTCGACCTTGCGACGACGCAGATCGGTGAGCAGATCAGACAGGCCCTCGTCAGTCAGCTCGCGCTGAATACGAGAGCGCTCGGGTAGTTCGGCGAGGTTCTCCGAGTCACGTCCCATGGCTTCGGTCCGTGCCTGCAGCTCTTCGATGAGCATTGAGCCCAGTTCGCCGCCATCGGGGGTGGTCTCGAGAATAGGTGCGATCTTGGCAATGTCGGCCTCAACCTCTTGCAAGATCTCATCAGCTTCGAGGACACCGCGTGGGATCTGCGGACGACCGTCATGACCGGCGAGGTCCTGGAGCACGATGCGCTGGGACCGGACATCGATCAGCGACGAGTGCAGGTCCGTGACATTGGCGCCGGGACGCAGGAACTCGTTTGCAGACTTCTTCTGGCGCTTGCGCTGAAGCATGCCCATCTCAACGCCGACCTCGGAACGGTATTCTGCGGTTCCCGTCGCGGCAATGAGATCGTCGAGTCGGTGGTCGTAGATGTCAGGGGCGAAGTTGTCGAGGGTCGTGCGCACCCGTAGCAGCACCTTGATCGCACGCGACCAGTCGTTGAGGTTGCGGCGGGGGTTCAGCTTGGCTTTGGACAGGACCGGTTCGACGGCCTTGACCAGATCAGGGATGGTTCGACCAAGACGTTCGGCGACGGTTCGTGCGGCCTCGGCCTCTTCGACGGATTTGAGGTCCGCTCCGAACCAGACGGTGTCCTCTACGTCGAGGGTGAAGGCTCCCAACGAGGCCAGCTCGCTGAGCTTTCCACGCAGTGCCTCGCGACGGTCGTCGCTGGATTCGAGGAGATCTTCACCGAATCGCACAGGTGTCTGCGGAGAATCGTCGCCGGAGGTCAGCTCCGCCAGGTGCTGCATCGTCTCGTAGACGGAAACGTCCCAGGGTTCACGCCGACGGTGCAGTGAGGAGACATGTTCGTTCAGAATCTCGCGCTGTTCGTTGAGTTCGTTGAGCAGCCCGGTCAGGTCGGGCCGTTCAGCCTTTTCAGCCGAACCGATGAGACCGACGAGCTGGTCCCGAATCCCGCCGGTGCCCTGGCGAGTGTCGACTGCGAATTCCGAGAGTCCAACCTCGCCGAGGCGGGAGGAGAAGTCGTCGAGCGCGTCAGCGGTCTGTGCCAGGAAAAGCACGCTCTTGCCTGTGTGGGCCAGGGTTGTGGCCACAGCGACGGCGACCTGGGTGGCACCAGTGCCGGGAGGGGTGTCGACGACGACGGATTGCCCTGACACGGTCGCGTCGACGACGGCCTGCTGGTCACCGTCAACATCGATGACGAGGAACTCTTCCTGAGGTTTGCGATCAGGGAGAGGGGTGACGGGTTCCTTGAGCGCGGCAGGAACGACATCGTCTTCGTCGGAGTCGACAGCTTCCGGGTCTGCGGAGCTGTCCGTGTCCGCTGCGGACTCTGAACTCTGAAATTCTGGGGCCTTGGAGGCAGGAGCGTCAGCCTCTGCCGCTGACGATGTGGTGTCTGACGTTACGGAGTCTGATTCCTTGCCGTCAGCGGCACCCGACGTGGTCTTCTCTTTGCCGATGGTGGCAGCGTCGTCGGTGTTCTGATCCGACTGCGCGCTGCTATCGCTGGCAGCACCGCCTACTGAGGTCTCTTCTGCGGAGTCGTCGGGCAGGGGCTTGGAGTCCCCGGGCAGTGAGCCGTC
The DNA here is from genome assembly GCF_014897515.1 of Brevibacterium sp. FME17. Classification (NCBI taxonomy): domain Bacteria; kingdom Bacillati; phylum Actinomycetota; class Actinomycetes; order Micrococcales; family Brevibacteriaceae; genus Brevibacterium; species Brevibacterium sp. FME17. The sequence goes on along the minus strand of NZ_JABUYD010000010.1, from coordinate 120,244 downwards.
GGTGATCGGCACCGTCGGCTGAGAGAACTCGTCGCCGTCAACATCGGCGTTCAGCTCAGAGCTGTTCAGTTCGTCGGCAGCCTGCTTATCAGAAACCTGCCCATCGGCACCAGATGCGTCTTCCTGGCGCGCGGGCTGCCGCGGAGCCGGAGAGTAGGAAGGGCCGCCGAGCACACGCCGGACGTCTTCGTCTCCGGCGAGAGCTCTGAGGATCGGGTGCTGTGTGGGCAGGTAGTCAGTGGTGAATGGGCTCGCAATGTTCGCGAACGTTGATACGACGAAGCGATGGTTGATGCGCAATCCGGGCACCGACTGTGCGAGGTCGCGGAGACGGTCGAGAGCTGGCCCCGGATCGAAGCCGTGCGGTCCGCCTGTCGCGTCGACCCATTCGTCGACGGGAACATCGAGGTCATAGACCTCGGACAGGTGCTGGACCAGGGCAGGGTTGATCATGATCCCGTCGCCCAGCACGATCTCGAAGTCCTCGACGCGGGAGCCGCGGGGAACAAGCGTGACATGGCGCATCACGACGGGGGCGTTGAACTTGTACTTGGAGTCTTTTTCCGTCCACGAGGCGAAGCCGATCGCCAAGTGCGCAGCCTGAATTCCGCGTTCATTGTCGAGCTGCTCTGCCTTCGACCGGATCGATTTCGCACGACGGCGTGCGTCGGCGAGGACCTCATGGTCGCGGACCAGGCTGGAGAGCCGGGTGGCCCGACCGGCCAGAAGCTGGGCTAGACCAGACGGGTGAGCTCCGGAAAGATCAATGCTGCCATCACGCGAATCCCGGAAATGGAGCATGGTGTCGCGACCACCCAGGTGGGCAGCCTGCTGTTTCCACTCGACGTAGACATCGTCGAGTTCTGGGAACTGATCGTCAACAACGGAATCTGGCACAATTCGACCCTAACGAGAAACTTCACATAATAGGTGCTGGCACACCGTGAAACATCTAGGTTTCTTCTACGCTACACTGGGTGGTCGTGGCTGAAGAAGACCACACCGCCCCCGTAGCTCAGGGGATAGAGCACCGCTCTCCTAAAGCGGGTGCCGGCAGTTCGAATCTGCCCGGGGGCGCCACAGCAGACATTGACCAGAGCCCATTCAGGCGCAACGGAATCACCCAGCGCAATGGTGAATACCGGCTTGCAACCCCCGCTCGCCAGTTCCTTTTCGACTCCCCCGCCCCCTCACCTTTGAGGTCTGTTCGCACGATTGACCTCACTCTCATCGAGCCTCTTCCCAGGACAACGAGCCGCGCCCGACGGTATTTTCACTGGTAAGACGCCCACAGCTGAACCCTGAAGCATACTCCCTTGCCGCAAAATGAGACAACTATCCTTGTTTTCCCTATACTGACCTGGTGGGAGCGAGAGAGGGCATCTCCTCTGTATCTACGTTCGTGGAGTCGACGGCCGACACCACGGAACGCACCCAGGAAGGAACCACAATATGCGGCACCTCCGCAGACGACTGCCCGTAGTCGGCACAACGATTGCATTGATCGCCGGGAGCACTCTCCTTGCCTCACCAGCAACGGCTGCACCTGAACTCGGTCCCCAGCTCAGCGCGTACGAGGGAGAACCGGATTTCACCGGAGTCACCACCAACCCTGAGACGGACAACCAGGGCGGCATCGACAACGCCACCATGTACGGGGCCTATATCCCCTCGTCCGGCGTTCTCTCCGGCAATCGGGTCTGGTGCATCGATCGAGGCCTGACCCAACCCATGGGCAACGGCTACGACGAGGGTGGCAAATCCTCCGTCGAGGCTCCAGAGCTGGCCTATATCCTCGCCAAATGGGACGAACCCCGCAGCGACCAGGCCAGTCAGATGGCCCATGACATGGCCATCAGCGAGCATGTGCACAGCTCTGAGGAAATCGACCACCGTGATATTCTCGACGACCGCAGTCTCGAAGAAGTCACCGATGGAATCGGGTGGAACGAGGACTCTCAGAATCTCAAGGACATCGGCGCTGAGAAGTTCTCCGATGATGTGCTTCCCGATGCCTACGACCTCTCGGCACTCATGGGTGACGAAGCCGCAAAGTATGCGGGCAACGGCACCTACGAAGCCGAAGTCAGCATCGATGCGGACTCGTCGACGGCAACCGTCTCGCTGGTCAACTCCGAAGGTGTCGAGGTTCCCGGATTTGAGGGTGAGCTCTCTGTCGACGGTGCCGAGGCTGAAACCACGGACATCACCTCCGGGGAAGAACCGGTCGAGGTGCCCCTCGACTTCGCCGACGACGTCCCCGACGCATCTGTGTCCGTGACGTTCTCGGGCCTGCCCACCGGTTCAGTGACCCAGTGGGATCCCAAAGACTTCGACGCCGATGATTATGATCGCACAAGCCTGCAGGGTGTCATTGAGGGTCAGGAGACTACGGCCGAGGCATCCGATTCCTACCAGGGCCTCTACACGCCGGAGGTGTCTTCGCAGGTCTCGGTCAACGAAATCACCGACCTTCCAGCCACGGTCACTGACAAGGTTCGCCTGGACCACTGTGCACCGGGCGAAACCATCGACGATGCCAAGGTCGATGTGTATGCCGAAGACGGCACCATCGCTCAGTCCAAGTCCGTCCCCGAGGACGCTGAACTGCTCGAGACCTTCACTCCCGACGTCACTTGCGGTGAAGACGGCACCGCCGACTTCGAGACCGAGAAGCTCGCACTCGATGCTGACTTCGTGGAACCCGGCAAGGAGAAGTCGGTGACATTCGTGGCCTCGGCTCCTGCCTCCGGTTCAAACGAGGCCTTCTCACATGAGTACGGTGTGCCCTCGGAGACCGTGGCAATCACCATCCCCGAGGCTGAGAAGCCAGACGATCATCCAGTCGTGAAGACGGGGGCCTACGTTGATTCGGCCGACGGTGGTCCCAATTGGAACCTTGTCGGCGGCATCGGACTGTTGACCGCTGCGGGTGCGCTCATCATTGGTGCACTGCGCCGTCGCACGACGAGGGGCTGAAGTTTCAGTCATGATTCGAGGAATCAGTCAAGACTCGAGGATTAGGTCATGACTCGGTGGCGGTCACTGCTGCAGTGGCCGCCACCGGCATATGAAAGGAAAGCATGACGCCACGCATACTGCGCAGCTGGTGGTCCTTCCCGGTCACTGTCGTCATCATCGCACTTATCTGCGCAGGGGCATGGATGCTCGTCCAGGGACTCTCTGATGAACAGAGCACCGTCGAGGACGACGCTCGGATCCAGCTGGAAGAGCCCCCAGACGAGGCCGAGGTAGAGGATATGCAGATCGAAGCCCTCGACGGAGACTTCCAGGTCCCGTCGGTGGGTCTGGATACCGGGCTGGAATCCATGACCGAAGTCAATGGCGCGATCAATCCCCCGGGGCTTCACAACGGCTATGTGGTGCGCAATCACGGCACCCCTGACCACCCCGAACGCGGCACCACCTACGTTGCCATTCACTCCGTGCAAGGTGCCGAGCTGCCAGGGAACACACTCATCGATGTCGATGCAGGCACGGCGGCTGTCGAAACGGGCGAGTCGGTCACTCTCCAAGACCGCGACTACACGGTGACCGACTCCTACACTGTGTCCAAGACGGACATCTCCGGAGATGATCGCGTGTGGGCCGATGAACCTGGCCGCCTCGTCATCCTCACCTGTCTGCAGCGCGCCTCCGGTCGTTCAGCTGACAATGTCGTCATCGAGGCCGTCGCCGACTAGCAGCTCAACGGACGGTCCCGAACCGACCTACGCGACATCCACAGACCGACTTGAGCAAGTATCGCTGATCCGACGCCGCCACCCACGTCACAGCCCTGGTTCGGGAGTATCCCCGTCGTGTCGACGCTTGTTGTGGTCGCGAGTGACACGAACGACCATGGTCGGGCACTGTGAGTACGGGAGCACAGACTGCGAGGTCGAACCGAGAAGCAACCCTGCGAAGCCTCCACGGCCACGAGAACCGATGACAAGCACCTCGGCGGTGTCAGAGGCACGGACGAGCACCTCGGCGGGCTGGCCGTCGAACAGAGTCCAGGTGACATCGAGGTTCGGGAACTCGGCCTGCAGGTGCTGTTTGGCCACGACGAGCTTATCGGCGCCTTCGTTGACAAGCCGCTCGAGGTCGGCGGTGCTTGGCAGCCATTCGGGGCCGATCACGGTCGTCGTGATGACGGCAACGATGTGCAACGGCGACCCTCGGCGCACGGCCAGTCGAGCTGCCTTCCACAATGCCGGAGACTCTGCGCCGAGGGAATCGACACCGACGACGACCTTGCCGTCGAAGCGCAGCCCTTCGATGGCTTCAACATTGGGGTCAGGCTCTTCGACGACGATGCCGTCCTGTCGGATCGGTCGTGAGGATGTGGGGTGCGCGGTCTTCTCCACATCAGACTGCCACGAGGCGGGCACGACGACAGTTGGGCACGCGGAGTGAGCCGGGAGGGCGCTGGACACAGTGCCGAGCAGACGCCCAGCGAATCCGCCTCGACCGCGGGAACCGACAACGGCCAGGCTTCCCGACTTCGATTCGTCGATGAGGACACCGGCGGCGTCGCCGATTTCGATCACGGCTTCGACCGGCACGCCGGCCGCCTTCACCTCGGCGGCGGCTTCTTTGAGGGTATTCGTCACTGCCGCCCGGATCGACGTGTCATCGATCGGAACGTAGGAGACGTCGATCGCGGCTGCAGCCACGCTGGGGATCGTGTAGGCCCCGACCAGACGGATCGGCTTGCTCAGCGACCTCGCTTCCTGGATTGCCCACGCCAGAGCATTGCGGCTGGGTGGCGAACCGTCGATGCCGACGACAACAGCGTCAGGCTCCCCCGCAGGTGCTGCATCGGCGTTCGGGGTTCGGTCTTGCTCGTTCATCGCAAGCTCCTCATCTTGAAGCGAACTACTCTCGTGTCCACCCTAAATCAGAATCAGGGCAAGGCCTCCGCCTATGTCACATCGTTATCGGAAATGGGCCATAGTGCGGACATTGCTCCGGTGGCCTGGAAGGGTGTCGCTTCAGGCAGCCTGGGAGAGTTCCAGAAATGGGCGCCATTGTTCGACCGGTTTCTCAACCCCGCGCATCCAGAACTGCCCGGTCCGCGGCTCCCTGGGCTGGAAGCTGAGCTTCCACCCGATCTCGGCCAGCGTCCTGTTTCCCTTGCGGTTGTTGCACTCACGGCAGCAGGCAACGAGGTTCTCCCAACTGTTGACCCCACCGCGTGAACGCGGAACGACATGATCGACCGTCGTCGCAGGCTTCGCGCAGTACGCGCAACGGTGGTTATCCCGGCGCAGCACGCCCCGCCGAGAGAGCGAGACCCGGCGGTTGTGGGGCGGCCTGACATAGCGGGTGAGCAGAATGACCGATGGCTGGTCGAGGTTCAGGTGCTCAGATCTCACCGGAACATCCTCAGCGGCCAGGACCGTCGCCTTCCCCGTGAGCACTAGGACCACTGCCCTGGTGAACGGAACGATCGACAGTGGTTCATATCCGGCATTCAGCACGAGAGTCTTCATATCCCGCCCCTCATCTTCATGTGAGTGCGGACCCGGTCGATCGACACGGACCCGGGAAACGCAAAAGGCGCCGTGCCGCAGCACAACGCCTTGAAAGAAGGGACAGACACAGATATGTACTCCGCGCCAGTAACTGGAGCGGATATTCGTCCTATGCGACTGTGGCCCATCTGATTTCCCATCACTTACGCCAACTCAATCTTTATAAGACTAACGCCAACCCTCCCCTGTGACCGAATTCATATCGCTCGCGTCACGGATTCTTTCCTCGCCGTTCACCTGAGCGGGCGGTGGACACCGCTTCCTGCCCTCCGGGAAGGAACGTCCACCCAATCTGCGAAGGGGAGCACCGCAAAACAGGAGATGGGAACTTCAGACAAGCAAGAGACGCAAAAACTCCCCGCCTGATTCGAGGACCGTCGAGTCAGGCGGGGAGTTTTGGTGTGAACTAAATCAGAGAACGCGGATGAAGGTGACGTTGCCCATCCAGCTGTAGCTGCGCTTCGAGGTGCCTGAACCTGGGGAACCGGCATCGTACATCTGTCCGCCACCGGCGTAGATGCCGACGTGGCCGGGGTGCCAGATGAGGTCACCGGGCTTGGCTTCAGACTGCGAGACGACCTTGCCGGCAGCCTTCTGTGCACCTGAGCTGCGAGGCAGGTTCACACCGACCTTGCTGTAGACCCAGGCGGTGTAACCGGAGCAGTCCCAGCCGCTCTGCGAGGTTCCACCGTAGACGTATGGGGTTCCGACGCCTTTGGCTGCCCAGCCCATGACCTGCTCGGCCTTGGAGCCGTCGATCGAGCCGGCATCATCGGAGCCGGAGTCTTTGCTCTTGTCACCGGAATCTGAGGAACCGGCTGTTGCGGAATCGGATGAGTCGCCTGAAGTGTCTTCGGCGGCCTCAACGGGTTTTGGCTTAGGCGCTGGTTTCGGAGCAGCCTTGGCGGTGACGGTCTGGACGTCGGCGTTGAAGGAGGAATCCTGCTTCTTGTCCTTGTCCTTGGACTCGTCAGCAGCATTGACGGTGGCCGTCTGGTTCTGGTATTCAACCTGCGTGTGAGCTTCTGACTCGGCGGAGACTGCGACGTTGTCGTCGGCTCCCTGTCCTGCTGCTGGAAGGACTGCTGCGGTGAGCAGGCCACCGCTGGCAGCAACAACGGCTGCACGGCGTCCGAAGACGGCGGAGTTGGCATTCAGGATTTCGGTCAGTTCGGTCAATGGGGTCTTGACCTTGGCTTCAGCGGCGCGGCGGCCATGCTGCTTAATTGCCACGTTTCCCTCTCGTCACCTATTGGAAGAATCCCAACCGCCACTCTCGGTCCTCAGAGATTTTGCATCGAGCGTGGCGTTCGGCTCTCGATGCAAAGTCGTCACTTTCGTGAACGACCTCCACAACTGTAACCAATCGGTCACCGATTGTCACGTTTCTGTCACGAACCACGGAGGTCATCCCTGAGGTTTTCCATAACACTCCAGGTCAGACCCCCTATAGGGATGGAAATATTCGTAACATTTGCTCGTAATACGACACGGCCCAGGGGGTGAAATTCCACTCCCTGGGCCGTGCCCACCAAACGGTTTATAACAAATCGATCCTGTTCGAGACCTTCGGTCGTGACCGGACTGTCTTCGGTGGTGACGGGACTGTCTTCGCAGAGATCATGCAGATGCGACTCGCTCCTCAAAGACGCCCCGCCCGTCAGAGCAGGACTATTCCTTGAAGGCTTACTTCTTTTACTTCTTTTACTTCTTATAGGCGAACACGTGTGAGGCTGTGTCCAATGGCAGATCGAGCACGTCCTGTGCCCCGGGGACCTGAACCGTGATGTACTCGCCGTTGCGTGAGATCTCGACATCACTGTCGGGCAGGACACCAGCGACCTGGAACTGCTGCAGGAGGTGGATGTCGACTTGCAGGGGTTCTGCCAGCCAAGCGATCCGCAGCTCCTTCGCCCCGTCGCGAGCCACAGCGGTCGCCAGATCGACAACCTCGGTGCCTGGCGCCAGCTTTCCGCCGATCACGTCGAGACCGGGGATCGGGTTGCCGTACGGGCCTGAGGCCGTCTCTGGAAGCAGAGCGATGAGTTTGCGTTCGACCTGCTCGCTCATCACATGCTCCCAGCGGCATGCTTCGTCGTGGACGAGTTCCCATTCGAGTCCGACGACATCGGCGAGGAGCCGTTCGGCCAGACGGTGTTTGCGCATCACTTCGGTGGCGATCCGACGACCCTCGGCTGTCAGCTCCAGGTGACGGTCGTTGCTCACATGCAGAAGTCCGTCGCGCTCCATTCTCGCCACGGTCTGTGAAACGGTGGGACCGGAGTGATCCAAACGTTCGGCGATCCGGGCGCGCAGCGGCACGATCGACTGCTCCTCAAGCTCGATGATCGACTTGAGGTACATCTCAGTTGTATCAATGAGGTCGTTCACTTAAGACCAGCCACTCCACTCTTCGTCTTCAGGCCCATTCGACCATTTCAGGCGTTCTCAGCATCAATCCTATCTCGCGTACAGCCGATCTCGTGCCTTCAAGCGACGTCGACGTCTGTTGCCCGTCGGCTCATGCTCGGCGAACTCCCCGGTCGGCCCATCGATCATACCTTTGCCTGTCCCGCTCAACACTGGCAGTGAACCGAATATTTCTCCAAGGTGTACCAGCCCAGGGGCCGTTCAGATCATGGGTAAAGACGAACAGGGTTCCACTCGGTCGCCTGCGACAGATCGGCAGGTTCGTGGCTGCCATCGGCACGTCGGAATGCCCAGCGGTCGTGGAAGCGGTTCTTCTGTCCCTGCCAGAACTCGATCTCGAAGACACGAACTCGGAACCCGCCCCAATGCTCAGGCCGGGGCACATCCTTGTCCGCGTACTCTGCAACGGCAGCATCGTATTCTGCCTGCATCTGTTCGCGGCTGCCGACGATCTGGGACTGCTTCGAGACACTGGCCGCGATCTGGGATCCATGGGGACGGACAGCGAAGTACGCGTCCGAGTCCTCGGTGGCGGCCACCTCGGCGAGGCCCCGGATCCTGACCTGACGTTCCATGTCCTGCCAGGGGAAGTTCACGGCCACTCGGGGATCGGCACGCAGCTGACGCCCCTTGGCGGAGTCGTAGTCGGTGAAGAACATGAACCCGGACTCGTCGATGCCTTTGAGCAGGACGATCCGCGAGGACGGACCCCATTCGTCGAGGGTGGAGACCGTCATCGCGTTCGGTTCGCGGACATGCTCCGCGGCCTCGTCGTACCACTGTCGAAACAGCGCGAGCGGCGAGACCTCCGGATGGTCGAAGGTCGGGGACTCGTAGGACTTCCGGGTCTGCGGCAATCGGTCGACTGGCTCACTCATACCTTCACTCTACGGCGAGCCGGTGCCACTCGTCAGGCCATGAACCCACAAGTCACACCCGCGTGACCGCCCAACACGACTCGATCCGAGCGTGACAAGTCTCAACATGACGATGCCGGTCGTCGATCACACATGGGTGCGCCGTAGAATGTCGAGCGTGACTGCCACGAATATAACGATCCCAGACGAACTCCTGCCCGCCGACGGACGATTCGGAGCCGGTCCGGCCCGCATCCGCAAAGCCCAGATCGAGGCGCTTAACTCCTCCGCCACCGATGTGCTGGGCACCAGCCACCGCCAAGCACCCGTGAAGAAGCTGGTCGGTCGCATCCGCACCGGCCTGGCCGAACTCTTCAACCTGCCCTCCGGCTACGAGGTTGTCCTGGGCAACGGCGGATCCACCGCTTTCTGGGACGTCGCCACCTTCGGACTCGTGCGCGAGCGGGCCGCACACGCCACCTTCGGCGAGTTCGGCCAGAAGTTCGCGAAGGCCACCGATGAGGCCCCTCACCTGCAGGATTCCCTCATCGTCAAGGCCGAACCGGGCACATCGGCCGTCCCCTCCCCCGCGTCCCTCGCCGAGGCGACCGGAAATTCGGATGTCGCGGCCGATGTCTATGCCTGGCCGCACAACGAAACCTCAACCGGCGTCGCCACCACGATCGCCCGCCCCGAAGGCATCGACAATGACGCGCTCGTCGTCATCGACGCCACATCCGGTGCCGGCGGCCTGCCCGTCGAGATCACCGCGACCGACGTCTACTACTTCGCACCGCAGAAGAACATGGGCTCCGACGGCGGCCTATGGGTGGCGATCATGTCGCCCAAGGCCATCGCCCGCGCGCAGGAGATCAAGGACTCCGGCCGCTGGATTCCCGCGTCGTTGGATCTCGTGACCGCGATCGAGAATTCGCGTAAGGACCAGACCTACAACACTCCTGCGGTGGCGACCTTGGTGCTCCTGGCCGAGCAGATCGAATGGATCAACGGCAATGGTGGTCTCGAGTGGGCTACTGCCCGGACCCGTGAGACCTCCGGTTACGTCTACGACTGGGCCCATGCCGCCGAGGTGGCTCATCCCTACGTTGAGAACCCTGAGGATCGCTCGTCGGTCGTGACCACCATCGACTTCGACGATTCGGTCGACGCGGCCCTCGTCGCCTCGGTGCTGCGCAACAACGGCATCGTCGACGTCGAGCCCTACCGCAAGCTGGGCCGCAACCAGCTGCGCATCGCTACGTTCGTCTCTGTCGATCCCGAGGACGTCAAGGCGCTGCTGGCCAGCATCGACTTCGTCATCGACGCCCTGGCCTGAAGTCGCGTCACTGACGCCGGCCGAGGAGTCTTCTCGGCCGGCGAGGCTCTGGGCCAGCGACCTTCTGGGCTAACGACATTGTCGGCTAACGACGTTCTGAGCCAGTACATCGAGCACCCCGCACCGTCAGCACCGAAACGACCTGTTGCCCGGGTTGTCTTCGGCACGGACGGTGCGGGGTGCTCAACTGCCTGTCGGCAAAGCAGCTAACTGGAGGACTTGCGAGCACCGGTGCGTGGCGCGGTGCGGCACGCGTCTGAGTGTCCTCAGCCGAGGAAGTGGATGAGGTTTCCGATTCCGAAGGTGATGGCGGCCAGCAAGGCGAGCACGAACTCGATGGCGGTGCCGATGCCGATCGCCTTGAGTGATCCCCAGCTGGAGGCCCACGCTTCCTTGGCATCGTGAAGCCGGGTGTGTTCGGCGAGGTAGAGCCCGGCGATGAAGCCGATCGGCAGTCCCACGACGGGAATCACGAAGAATCCGATGATGCCGAGGACACCGGCCAACAGCACGGACCGGTTGGGGACGGCCATCTCCTTGAGTTTTCTGCCCGTGAGCACCAGGGAAGCGCTCATCCCGCCGGCGACGAACACTGCGACGACGGCGAAGATGATCCAGGCCATCGGTCCCCCGATGACGATCGCCCACACCAGCACGCCGATGGCGATGAGGATGGATCCCGGCAGGACGGGAAGGATGATGCCGAGGCAGCCGACCAGGATAGCCAACCCGACCAGCACCGAGGTGAGAATGTCCGCGTTCACTGTCTGTCCGATCTGTTGCTGTGCTGCTCAGTTGTTTGTTGCCTAGTTCCCTAGCCGCTCAGTTACATACGAGCGTCCCCGATCTTAGGCGATGCAGATCCGCGAGTGGCTCAGGGAGAGTTCAGAGACCAATACCGCCACCCCGGATCTCAGGGGCGACCGAGGTAGCTGACGTGGAGACGGATCCGAGACTTGGGGTCATAATGCAGTCGCAGGTTCTTCGCCACGATCATCCACACCAGCCCGACGGCGAAGGCGATGATGCCCGAGGCGGCTCCGACACCCATCGCCATCCGAGGCCCGTACAGGTCAGCGACCCAGCCGGCCAGCGGGGCACCGATAGGCGTGCCACCCATGACGACGGCGGCGTAGATGGCCATCACCCGACCGCGATAGTGCGGCGGAGTCGTCGTCTGCACATAGGCGTTGGCTGAGGTCATCATCGTCAGCGATGCGAAGCCGACGAATATCAGCGACGCCGCGAAGACATAGTAGTTGGGTATCAGGGAGGCGGTTCCCACCGCGAGGCCGAAGCCTCCTGCAGCTCCGAAGATGAACCGCAGCCTCGGCTTCTCTCGTTTCGCCGAGGCAAGTGCCCCAGTGACGGATCCGATCGCCATGACGGAGTTGAGCAGGCCGAAGCCGGAGGCGTCCTTGTCGAATTCGATCTTGGCCATGGTGGCCGTATAGATGTTGAAGTTGAATCCGAAGGTCGCGACGATGAAGAGGACGATCAGCACGATCGTCACATCGGGGCGTTGTCTCAGGTACCTGAACCCGCCCAGAATCCCGCCGGTGCCACGGCGCCTCGTGGGATGCAGCCGGGTCTGATCCAAACGGATGAGCACAGTCAGGGTCGCAGCGAACCCGAGCCCGCTGATGAGGAACACCGGTCCGGCACCAATGACTGCTGTGAGGACTCCGGCGACGGCGGGACCGATCATGCGTGCACCGTTGAATGATGCGGAGTTGAGACTCACGGCATTGGGAAGCAGTTTCTCACCGACGAGCTCAGAGACGAAGGCCTGTCGGGAGGGATTGTCGAGGGTGGCCAGGATGCCCAGAGCCAAGGCCGTCATGTAGACGTGCCAGAGCTGAATGGTGTCGGTGATGACGAGGACGAACAGCAGCAGCCCCACAGTGCCCAGCAGGGTCTGGGTGACCATGAGCAACCTGCGTTTGGAGAACCTGTCGGCAATCGCTCCGGCAAAGGGGAACATGATGAGCTGCGGGCCCATCTGCAGCGCCATTGTGATGCCCAGGGCCGAGGCGTTGTTGTGTGTCAGGTAGGTGAGGACGATCCAGTCCTGGGCCGTCCTCTGCATCCACGTTCCGGTGTTCGAGATCAGGGCACCAGCGAACCAATGTCGGTAGTTCGGCTCTGCCAGTGACCGGAACGTGTGCGCCATCGAGTGTCTCAGCCCTCCTGGAACTCGAGTTCGCCGGCGGAGTAGTCATCGACGACGGCTTCGGCAGGCTCGTTGCTCTGCCGACTGACGTCGGTCTCAGAGTGGGCTCCGCAACCGAAGTCGAGCGCGACGACCTTACCGTCGGCCGGTGACCACCCGTTCGCACAGACCCCGAACTTCTGTCTCAGTGATCCCGCGATCGGCAGGAAGTACCCGCAGCTGGAACAGTGCGCCGAGGCTTTTGCAGCGAAATCGGATTCCCCGCCGGTCTCCGACTCGGCCCACCTGGTCGCGGCAGCTGAGATCCCTTCAGGTGAGAGGACCCGGCGGCGGCCGAGTCCGAACTCAAAATTCGGGATCTCGTCCAGATTACCGTCCGAGGTCTCTTCGAGCTGTTCGAAGCCCTGCTGCAGGTTCGGATCGTCCTCCACCTTCGGCAGAGTGTCGCGAGGGGTCAGATCGCCGGGCTCGACCCGCTGGTCCCAGGGGACCCATTCGGGTGCGACGAGGGAATCGGGGCCAGGCAGAAGGGCCGTCTCGCAGACCGTGACCTTCTTGGCCCGAGGAGCACGGGCGAGGACGGCGACCCAGCGCCAACCGCGATAGATCGGATCGGTGCACGCGAAATAGTGGGTGACCAGGCGGGTACCCTCAGCCAGAGTGCCCAGGTGGTCACCGATCACGGAACTACCGGCCACCTCGGCGATGGCGGAACGTGCCGTGTCGATGGCTGCGGCCAGTTGTGTGTCCAGAACGATCTTCTCCGAACTCGCCCGCGGGGCCTTGGCCGGCTTCGCCGGCGCAGCAGCCTCAGCCTGTGCCGGTGCAGCGATCCCTGCCGCCTCAGTCTGGGCCGGAGCAGCGGTCTCAGCAACCGCTGCGGTCTCCGCATTGTTTGGGGTCTTCGCAGCCGACGCCGCCTGAGCGGGCGCAGGGTCGTTCGTCGGCTCGGCACTCCGGCCGGCCATCCAATCACTGAAGAGTGATGACATCAGGACTCCAAATCGTCGGCAATTGCCCGCAACAGTGAGGCTACCTTGTTCCCGTGGGAAGAGTCGGGGTAGCGGCCGTGCTGCAGTCCGTTGTTGAGGTCATCGAGTACTTTGATGACATCTTCAACCATAACTGCCATGTCTTCGGCCGGACGCCTGCGGACCTTCGCAACCTTGGCGGGGCCGGAGAGCAGGCGGGCCTTGAGGACCTGGGCTCCGCGACGGGAATCGACCACATCGTAGTCGAGGCGGGTGCCCTTGGTGACCTCGGCGCCCTCGGGCAGAACTGAGGAGTGGAGGAAGGCCTGAGAGCCGTCCTCGGCGGTGACGAAGCCGAAGCCCTTATCGACGTCGAACCATTTCACGCGTCCGGTTGGCATGATGTCCTTTCCTGGTGATGCTCGTAGTTGGTGTAGCTCGTAATGGGTGGTGCTCGTACGTGGTGAAGCTCAGTGGTGGAAGTGCTCGGCGGTGCCTGGCCTCAGGATCGGCCACGATCGCTTCGGTCACCAGCAGTTTCGTCTGACTGCGACAGCGCGGCCCTGGCTCTGCGCTGTTCCCGAATCCGATCCGGCAGTGTGCTCGCGCATCTTCTCATCAGTCGAACTCAGCGATCGAATATCTGCTGAAGCGCTGCGCTGTCACTCTCGGCTGCCCGGATCGCCCGGATGCGGGCGTGGACTGCGGCCAACCTCGGCTCAAGGCCGTCTGTGGAGGTGGGTGCCCGACGCTGTCTGCGCGATCGTCCCGCGGAGAGGCGATCAACTCAGCCCAAGTGACTGTGTCGCTGACAGCACCAGCGGCCGAGTTTCAGCTCTGGCCCACCTCTGTCTGTCTGCGTCTCAGTGCTGCTCTGACCAGGGTCACCGCGACCAAGGCGAATGCGATCGGGAGGAGGATCATCGGCAGGTATGTCAGCAGGTGCGAGGGCGCGTAGCCCATCCAGGCCTGACCCAGCACACCGATCAGCGCCAGCGCACCGACAAGGGCGGCGGCAACGGCTACGACGACGATGGTGGTGTCGACACGTTTGGCTGACAATGCTCGTCCTTTCCGAGATCCGAGAAGCTCTTCTGCCCATCTATTGTAACCCTCGGGCTAAACTGAACAGCGATGTCAATGACCTTCAGCCAGTGGCTGTCCCACAGTTCCGATACCGACTTCGAGTCCTTCGTCCGGACTCGTCGCGATCTCCTCCAACCCGAGTCCCCGACGATTCCTTCGCTGGCCGCGGCCGCTTCCTCGCGCATCGGCGTCTCCCGGGGCATCGAAGCGCTGACTTCGGCACAGCTCGACGTCTTCATCGACTTGGCCAAGGCCGCACGCACCACGGCCGACATCAACGTGGGTGAGAATCGTCATATCGACGCTGCCCTCGCCGAGGTGGTCCTCCCCCGACTGCGCGACCTGGGCCTGGCCTGGCCCTCGTCCTCCCCCACCGAGGCGGCATCGCCGTCTGAGTCCACCTGGCGGATCCAGTCGGAGGCCATCACACTTCTGCCCACCTCGGCGGCCGAATCCGCCCGGGCACATCCGTGGCAGGCGGACACGTCCGGGATCGACTCGAGCACCGAGACGATCCCGACGGCACTCATCCACAACAGCGAACGAGCCGCCGTGGCGGAGGTCATCTCCTCCCTGCGCGGTCTCGTCGATGAGCTGGCGAGCTCGCCGATCTCGCGCCTGACCAGCGGCGGCATCTCCAAACGAGACGTCACCCGGATCGGGAAGACCATCGATCTGAGCCTCGAGCAGACGATCACACTGCTCCTGGCAGCGAAGTCACTGAACCTCATCGGCGTGCTCGATGACCCACTGGATCCGCAGTGGACGGCCAGCGACGACGCGGCCGATGTCCTCGAAGGCGACAGGGCAGAACTGTGGGCTGCACTCATGACCTCGTGGCTGCGCGAAACCCTCGACGTCACCCAGTTGGCGGCTGGGGCCAGCGCCAACGAACGCCTCACCGTCCTCGCCTCGCCGAAGAAGTCCCTGTTCAAGGGCTTCAGCCAGTCGCAGCCGACGATGCCGCTGCTGCGCTTCACCATCCTGGAGATCCTCGCCGACATCGGTCAGGGGTCCTCACGATCGGCCGAGTGGATCCACGCGCAAGTGCTGGACAGGCGTCCACTCATCCCAGCCCACGAATTCGCGATGACAGAGGCGATCCTGCACACCGCTGGTGCCTTCGGCCTGGCGACGACCCCGCTGCAGAATTCCGAGCATTTCGGGCCCAGCAGGTTCGGTGTTCTCCTCGCAGCGGGCCTTCGGTCTGCGATGAGTAACCAGGCCGCCCAGGATCCCTCGATCGCACCGGTGAACTTCAGCCTCGAGGGCCTCGACGTGCCCAGCGACGTCGTCGACGCGGTCCGCCTCGGGCTCGTCGATGAGGTCGAGACCGTGCTCATCCAGTCAGATCTCACGGCCGTGGCGACCGGGCCCATCGAACCCCGTGTCCACCACATTCTGCGTAAGTTCGCCGTCGTCGAAGCGCGCGGGCAGGGAACCGTGTACCGCATCGATGCCGACACGATCGAAGCGAGCATGCAGACCGGCATCAATGCCGAGGATGCCTTGGCCCAGCTCGCCGAGATCAGCGCCGAGCCCCTGCCCTCGACACTGAACTTCCTCGTCGAGAACACGGCGTCGAAACTGCGCCGCGTCCAGGTTGCCGGAGCCCGTGCCGTCCTCGTCGTCGACGATCCCGTCGACCTCGACGTCATCCTCTCCGACCAGGCCATGCTGCCGGCCGGTCTGGAACGTCTGGCACCGACAGTGGCGGTCGGGCAGCTGGGCCCAGAACGCACCATGCATCTGCTCGAGTCCGCCGAGCACCATGCCATGCTGCACTCGCCGTCCGGGCCGGTGCGCAAACGCAAGGTCATCACCCAGGCCGATCCCGAGGTGCACCTGCGCAAACGTGCACGGGTCGACGATGCCCACCTTGATGATTACATCCGCATCCTCCGCTCCCCCGGAGCTCGCGCGGCACCGGCCACGAGCACGGATGAGCCGCTGGGACACATGGATCGCCTCCGGGAGGCCGCCGCGGCCAGTCAGCAGGTCACGATCACGCTCGCCGACTCGCATGGGAAGGAACGCGTCATCGAAATGCTCCCGGCCACCGTCAACGGTGGACGTGTGCGCGGCAAGGTGAAGACCACCGGCGCCGAGGCGTCTCTGTCGATCGCACGCATCGTCAGCGTCGATGTGGTCGGCGACGAGTCCAGCGACCGGTCTGACGGGTCCGGTAGGTCCGACGGGGTGGAGGAACAATCCTGAGGCCACAGACGTTAGGCCCTCGGAAGTCACCTCGGCGTGGAAAGAAGCAGGAACTTACATGAACGGTCCGTTGATCGTGCAGTCCGACCGGACTGTGCTGCTGGAATCGGGGCACACCCTGGCCGTCGAGGCGGCCGTGGCGATCGCGCCGTTCGCTCAGCTCTCGCGGACGCCGGAGTACATTCACACGTACACGATCACCCCCTTGGGGCTGTGGAACGCCCGCGCCAGCGGACATGATGCGGAGTCCGTCGTCGACGTCCTCCTCGAGTTCGCGAAATACCCGGTGCCCCATGAGCTGCTCGTCGACATCGTCGACATCATGGACCGGTTCGGAGTCCTCACCCTCATCGAGAATCCGATCCATGGACTGACCCTGACCTCAACGGACACCGAGCTGCTCGCCTCTCTCATCGAGCAGCCGGACCTGGTGGGCAAGTTCGGCAAATCCCTCGACGCCGAATCCGTCCTCGTCCATCCTTCGGAACGCGGTGAGCTCAAGCATGCGCTGCTGCAACTGGGCCATCCTGTCTCCGACCATGCCGGTTATGTCGACGGCGAGGCCCACGAGATCGCCTTGTCCGATGACGCCCATGGTGGTCAGTGGCATCTGCGTGACTATCAGAAGGAAGCGATCGACCATTCCCTCAGCGGTGAGTCCGGTGTCGTGGTTCTGCCCTGCGGTGCCGGCAAGACCATCGTCGGCGTGGCCACGATGTCGCGGGTGCAGACGACGACGCTGATCCTTGTGACGAACTCGGTGGCCGCCCGGCAGTGGAAGGACGAGATCCTCGCCCGCACCTCGCTGACCGAGGATGAGGTCGGTGAGTACTCGGGGTCGACGAAGGAGATCCGACCGATCACCATCGCCACCTATCAGGTGCTGACGACCCGCCGCAAAGGCTCCTACCTGCACCTGGAGCTCCTCGACGCCAAGGACTGGGGGCTGGTCATCTATGACGAGGTCCACCTCCTGCCCGCACCGATCTTCCGTCTCACCGCGAGCCTGCAGGCCCGGCGACGCCTCGGTCTCACCGCCACACTGGTGCGCGAGGACGGACGTGAGGATGAGGTGTTCTCCCTCATCGGCCCCAAGCAGTACGAGGTTCCGTGGAAGGAACTCGAACGCATGGGCTACATCGCCACCGCGTCCTGTCATGAGATTCGGGTCCGTCTCGACGGCGGGACACGCACGGCCTATGCACGTGCCGACGGTGAGGATCGGTACCGGCTCGCGGCCACCTCGGATGCGAAGCTGCCGATCGTGCGCGAGCTCGTCGCCGACCATCCCAATGCACAGATCCTCGTCATCGGGCAGTACCTCGATCAGCTCGAGGAGATCGGGGCCGGCCTCGACGCCCCCGTGCTGACCGGGCAGACTCCGGAATCGCAGCGCCAGGAACTCTTCCGCGAATTCCGTTCGGGACAGATCCCTGTGCTCGTGGTGTCGAAGGTCGCGAACTTCTCCGTCGACCTGCCGGCCGCCTCGGTGGCAATCCAGGTCTCCGGTGCCTTCGGCTCCCGGCAGGAGGAAGCTCAGCGACTGGGTCGGATCCTGCGACCGAAGGAAGATTCGGGCTCCGCGACGTTCTATACCGTCGTCGCCGCCGACACAGTCGACGAGCACTTCGCGGCCCAGCGTCGCCGCTTTCTCACCGAGCAGGGCTACAGCTACGACATCGAGGTCCGCTGAGGGGACCACGCCGCTAAACCACTCCGACGTCACTAAACCGCCCCGGCGCCGGGCGCAATTAGTGACGTCAGGGAGGTTTAGCGAAGGCTGCCACACCGCTCAACCATCTTCCGGGCGCTGGTCAATCCCACTAAACGTTGCTCGGCGCCCGGACGGTGGCCGATAGGCAGACGAATCCCCCATTCGCGGAGACAGCATCAGCGGGTGGTGGAACGGATGGTGGCAAGCGGGCGGGAGTCTGCTGATTCTACTGGCCGGGATCATCGTGACTTGTCGCGCTGGAATACTGAAGCCCGAAAGCGAAGTCGCCTAAAGCAACCCCGGGCCGCTCACCCTCATGCGCATACTTGAGCGTGCGTCATCGAGTGCGCCCACAAGTGCGCCTCCTCGCCTACGCCCACTCGTAATGGAGGTCAGCCTCAGACCGCAGCGAGCTCCTCGGCCCGGACGATGACCTCGCGGGAGGCCACTCGGCGGGCCAGGCGCGCCTCGCCCCATTTGATGAAGCCGACGCCGCCGACGATGAACACACCGCCGAAGAGTTGGATGGGCGCTGGCATCTCAAACAGGATCAGCCAAGCCACGATGACGGAGAATGGAACCTCGATGAGGTTGACGAAGGAGCCGACCGTGGCCCCGATGTAGCGCAGTCCCAGGATGCCCGTGATGTAGGCGCCCACTGTGAAGACGACGATCATCGCCATGGGCAGGATCCAGGAAACCGCGTATCCGCCGAAGTCGACGTCGGCGGTGACGATGCCGGCAGGCATAACTCCCGAGAACACGATGATGGACATGGCCAATGCGCCCACGCCCATGCCCAAGCCGGTCAGCGCGACCGGTGGAACATTGATGGAGTCCTTCGCCGAGACCAGGAAGTAACTGGCCAGGCAGACTGCCGCGGCAAGTGCCATGATGACGCCGAAGATGCTGATGTCGGAGTCGCGGAGGTTGAGGACAAGCACCAGCCCGAACATCGAGATCACCACCCCGATGAAGGTCACGGTCGCGGGACGGGCCCGGGTACGTGCCCAGATCCAGAACACGATGAGCATCGGTGCCGTCATCTCCAGCAACAGCGCAACAGCGACGGTGAGGTGCTCGACGGCGACGAAGTAGAAGCCCTGCACACCTGCCATCGACACCAGCCCGTAAGTGAGCACGGTCTTCCAGTGCCGGCGCACCTCATCCCAACGTCCACGCAGAGCGATGAGGCTGGGGATGAGCAGCAGAATGGCCGAGCCCGCGAGGCGAATGAGGACGACGGAGCCAGGAGTCCACCCGATCGCATACATCGTCTTCGCGATCGGGCCTGAGACCGCGAAGAAGAACGCGGAGGCCAGAGTCAGCAGAAACCCCATGACGACGGTGCGATTCATTCTTGACCTCCTGAGATGCGCGCGGACTCGACGTAGGACTCTTTCCCTCGCCGAGGTGGTTGTGATGAGTGGATGTGAACTGCGGACGTACATGTGGTGCAGTGCAGTCACGATGCTGCTCGCGGCCGATATGTGCGATGCGGCGCGTGATGATGCGACAGCGTTGTCCGCCTTGACCAGTATTTCCCACCACCATGAAATGAGTCAAATACACTTTGACCCTTACATGGTGTGGCAGAATGTCATTCACAATGACTTTCGCCTACGACATTCGCTCGAATCTCACCATGCTCGTCGATCTCCTCAACACCTCCGGCACCATCGCCGAGGCGGGAGATGAGCTGACGACGACTGCCGGACTCCACGGATTCGCTGCCCGACACGACTTCTCCGGCCCCTTCCAGGCCACGAAGCCCGACGTCGAGGAGACTCGTGAGCTGCGTGAACGATTTGCCGTCGTGCTCGACTCGAGCATCGATGCCCAGACCGATGCTGAGGTCGAAGCGGGCGAAGAAGGCGTCGTCAATGAGGTGAATATCACGCTCCGCGAGACCGGCGCGCTGCCACAGCTGGTCAAGCATGGAAGCTGGGATTGGCACCTGCACGCAGTGGGGCAGGCGGCGAGTCTTGCCGATCGCGTGGCGGCCGACGTCGCCCTTGTACTCATCGACCTCATCCGCAGCGGGGACCTAGACCGACTGGGACGCTGTGCGGCGGAAGACTGCGGAGCCTATCTGGCCGACTTCAGCCGCAACCGCTCGAAGCGCTTCTGCGACACCGGCAACTGCGCCAACCGCACGCACGTGGCCGCCTTCCGGGCCCGCCAGGCAGGCTCGTGAGGTCGAGCCTGCCTTCTCTGTGTGCAGGCTGTGCGCGAGCGCAAATATTGCTCAATTCGTCACACCATTCCTGAGAGCGCATGCGGCGCTTCGGGGCTCACAGGACTTTCCCGAGAGTTTTTCAGTGACCTGGCTCACAATCGCATTCAGGTAACTGTCAAGCGACTCTCAGAATTGATATTCAGACTGGATGCATGACTACAGCAAACGATACCGACATCGAAGCCACACTCCTCGTTGTCGACGATGAGCCCAATATCCGCGAACTCCTCTCGACCAGTCTGCGCTTCGCCGGCTTCGACGTCGTCTCGGCCGCCAATGGTGCTGAAGCTCTTCGTCTGGCCGAGCAGACCAACCCTGATCTCCTCGTCCTCGACGTGATGCTGCCGGACATGGACGGCTTCACAGTCACCCGTCGCCTGCGCCAGATCGGCATGAATGCTCCTGTCGTGTTCCTCACCGCCCGTGATGACACTTCGGACAAGATCACCGGCCTCACCGTCGGCGGCGACGACTATGTCACGAAGCCCTTCAGCCTCGAAGAGGTCGTCGCCCGCATCCGCGCCGTGCTGCGTCGGACCCGCAGCCTCGAAGACGAAGAGAACGCCGTCATCATGGCCGGCGATCTCGAACTCGATGACGACACTCATGAGGTGCGTCGCTCGGGAATCCTCATCGATCTCTCCCCCACCGAGTTCAAGCTGCTGCGCTACCTCATGCTCAACACCAATCGGGTGCTCTCGAAGTCTCAGATCCTCGACCATGTCTGGGAATACGACTTCGGCGGCGACACCGGAATCGTCGAGTCCTACATCTCCTACCTGCGACGCAAGATCGATGTTACGCCCGAGACAGACGCCGCAGGACACCCTGTGGAGATGGAGTGGACACCGATGATTCAGACCAAGCGCGGTGTGGGCTACATGCTGCGCACACCGGAATCCAAGTAGTCGGACAAGCTCAGGCGCTAGATTAATCACGTGGCAAAAGAATCCCGTCCCACCCGCCCCGGCTTCTGGGAAGAATGGTCGCTGACCACCAAGCTGCTGGCCATCATGATGTTGCTCATGCTGCTCGTTCTCTCCGGAACGAGTGCTTGGGTGCTCGAAAATCTCCGCGACAGCCTCGTCGAGCGCACCGATGAGAGACTCATCAATGCCTCGGAGACCCTTGCGAAGCAGGCCTATCAGGATGTGTTCCAGCCTGCCCAGCTGCAAGCGACACAGTCGAGTAAGCATCAGACACCGGATTCGGGTAAGGACAGCCACGGGTCGGATTCTTCGACCGAGACTCCCACCACGATCGATTCGAGCTCGTGGGATGAGCTCAAGAGCCTGATGCCCGAGGGATTCTACGTTCAGTTCTATGACACGAGCGGCAAACCGATCAGCGACCCTGTGGCTCCGGAGTCGGGCAACCGCCCGATCCTGCCGAGGATCAACGAGTCCCAGGTCTACTCACGCGGCGGTGAACCATTCACCGTCACGGGGACCAACTCGAAGTGGCGAGCGCGAGCGATGAAGGTCCAGAACACCGATGTGCTCGTCTCGATCGCGGTGCCCTTCGATCGCGAAATCGACAACATCAACGAACGTGCCCGCAACACGATGATCGGCATCGGACTGTTGGCTCTGGCCTTGGTCGCAGGCGTCGGATACTGGGCGATCAACAACACGTTCCGGCCGCTGCGTGACATTGAGAAGACTGCTTCACGGATCGCAGCCGGTGACCTGAGTCAGAGGGTGCCGACGTTCCCTCGCAACACCGAGCTCGGCCGCCTCTCGGGTGCGCTGAACACGATGTTGGGCCGCATCGAGGATTCCTTCGACGGACAGACGCGATCGGAGAAGCGCATCCGCCAGTTCGTCTCCGACGCCTCGCACGAGCTGCGCACACCGTTGGTCACCATTCGCGGCTATGCCGAGCTCTATCGGCAGGGTGCGATTACGAAGTCAGATGACATCGGCAACGCCATGGAACGCATGGAGTCCGAAGCCAAGCGGATGGGCGTACTCGTCGACGACCTCGTCGTCCTCGCCCGTCTCGATGAACAGCGACCTGCCGAGATCGGGCCCATCGACCTCCATCGAATCGCCCGCGACGCCGCCGCCGACGCGGCTGCCCAGGCTCCCGACCGCGACATCAGCTTCATCGGACTCGATGGAGAGGACGCGCAGCCTGTGCCGATGATCCGCGGATCGGAGTCGAAGATCCGTCAGGTCATCATCAACCTCGCCGGCAACGCTGTCCGACACACGCCAGAGCACACGGCCATCGAATTCGCCGTCGGCGTTGTCGGAGGCAGCACCGAGGCTGCTGCGGACTCAGCAGAGTCTGCAAATGGCCAAGGTACCGGCACCAAGACCGGTTCGAACAAGGTGGTGGCGAACGCGAACAAGTCAGCGGCGAAGGACAAGTCCCGCGAGCGCGGATTCGTCACCGGCGGTGTACGCATCTTCCGCCGAGGCGACTCCACCGGCAATGATCAGAGCGACGCTCAGACACCGACCGGCATCGTGCCGGACATGACAGCAGCGGGGTCCATCACCGTCGACGAATCGCTGCGCGGTTTCCCCAACGGGCGAGTCAGGATCGAGGTGCGCGACCACGGCGACGGGATCGACCCCGAGGTCGTTCCTCGGATCTTCGAACGGTTCTACCGCCTCGACGTCTCCAGGACTCGCGACACCGGCGGGTCCGGCCTCGGACTCTCCATCGTCAAAGCGATCGTGGAGAACCACCACGGCTCGATCACAGTGCACCAGACACCGGGCGGCGGTGCAACGTTCCGCATCGATCTGCCCATCTCAGAAACTGAAGACAGCGCTCCGGACGCACGAAAGGACGAGCGATGAGCAGCAACGACCCTAACAATCAGGGCTACAACTCCAACAACCGGGGACGGCACGGGGATCAGGACCACCGCACGTTCCCCACAGATGCAGATGGCTCACGCGACTCCTCAGACGTCCCCCGCAACTCGACTGCAGGACCTCAAAGACCCACAGACGGGTCCCGCCGTTCGGCAGAGATCCCACGCACCTTCCCGAACGGGTCGAACAGCGCCAACGGTTCGAACGGCCCGGCCCGCGTCAGCCCACCCGTCGCGCCCTCGGCCCGACCGACCGGCCCGAACAGCCAGAACAGGCAGAACGGTCCGGACAGCCCGGAGCAGGACCAGGGCCAAGGCGGCAATGCTGGTCAAGGCCAGGCTCCATGGCAAGGACAGGACCCCAGGCAGGGCCAGAGGTTCGATCACAACCAGGATCAGAATCCCCCGCAGGGACAGCCGACTCGCGCTCAGCCCCCTGTTGATGGTTCGAGAGGCCAGACCGGCCAGCCCGGACAGCCAGGCCAGGGACCGAGCCAGAACTACGGCAGCAGCCAGCGCTTTGACCGCAGCCCAGACAATGGCACCAGCAGTCACAACGGCTACCCCTATGCCAGAGCCACCACACCCAACGGACCAGCGCAGGCCGGCCCCAACTCCCCCACTGATGCCAATGCCCCATACGGCACTCCGTATTCTCAGGGTGCCGGACAGCCTGCACTTGGTGCAGGAGTCGGAGTCGCTGCGGGAGCGGGTGCAGGCGCCGCTGCCGGCACAGGCGCAAATGCCCACGGTCATTACGGCAATCAGCCGAACCAGGGCGGGTACCCCGCTTCCGGTTCCGCGGGATTCCAGTCCGGGCCAGGGGGTCCGGGTGGGCCCGGCGCGCCAGGAGGCCCAGGAGGACCGGGAGGCCCCGGGCCGTACGGAAGCGAAGCACCACCTCGGCGAGAGAAGCGGGGACCGGGCTGGGGTGCGACCATCGCCATCGCGTTGATCGCCGCCCTGCTGGGCGGAGGTGCTGCCTTCGGCGGGAGCTACGCGGTCAGTGCCCTCGGAGGGGATGAACCGCGCAAGGTCGCCGGTCAGACGATTGAAACCCCGGACTGGACCGAGGTCGCGAAGCAGACGTCCCAGAGTGTCGTGTCGATTCAGGTCGGCACCGATGGCAAGGTCCAGGCTCTGGGTTCGGGCTCGCTCTACGACGACCAGGGGCACGTCATCACGAACAACCACGTGGTGGCCCCGGCAGACACGCCCTCCGGTGAGATCGCGGTGACGATGAAGAGCGGTGAGACGATGAAGGCCAAAATCGTCGGGCGCGATCCGTCGACCGATATCGCGGTCATCAAACTCGACCAGGTTCCCAAGGACGTCGATCCTCTGCCCGTCGGCGACTCGAAGAAGATGAAGGTCGGAGACCCGGTGATGGCATTGGGCAACCCCCTCGGCCTCGCTGACTCGGTCACCACCGGCATCGTCTCAGCCCTCGACCGTCCTGTGTCGACGGAGAACATCGGCGAGGACGCGACTTCGCAGGAGAAGGAGATGACGATCACGAACGCCATCCAGACGGATGCGGCGATCAACCCCGGCAACTCCGGCGGCCCGCTCGTGGACGGCGATGGCAACTTCATCGGCGTCAACTCCGCTGCCGCCTCATTGAGCCAGGCAGGTGAGGACGGCCAGTCGGGATCGATCGGCATCGGGTTCGCCATCCCCTCTTCACAGGCTGTGATGATCGCCGACCAGCTCATCGCCAACGGCAAGGCGCTGCACCCGTTCCTCGGGATCACGCTCACGGACGGACAGATCAACAGCGGCGGCACCACTCGCGGCAGCGCCAAGGTGCAGTCGGTGCAGTCCGGATCACCAGCAGCGAAGGCAGGCTTCAAAGACGGCGACGACATCGTGTCCGTGTCCGGGACAAAAGTCAACAACGCGATTGCGCTGCGTGCGCTCGTCCGCGCACAGCCGACGAACTCTCCCGTCGATTTCACGGTGATCCGCGGCGGACAGGAACAGACGTTGAAGACAACGCTGGTACTGAAGTAGCACCACTTGAGTGCAGATCGCTGTGGATGGCGATCTGACTCATGTGCGTTGAGGGTGTGGACAGCCAAGCGCTATCCACACCCTCTTTCTCTGGGCTTCTTCCAGCGCGAGCGAGCGGTGATGCTGATGAGAGTCCCGGTCCCTCGTACCGAGTTCCGGTGCCCACCGTCAGGAGAAGTCATGAGTTTCGAAGTCGACGCCGAACGCGTCTCATCTGCAGCCGCTTCCACAGCAGGAACCGCGCGCACACTTGTTGCGGAGTCCAACACGATGCTGAGGAATCTTCTCACCTTGCAGGAGTGTTGGAAGGGAAGCGCTGCACAGAACTTCCAGACAGTCATCAATGAGTGGGAGGGCGCACAGAAACAGCTGTTCGAATCGCTGACCTCGATCCACGGGGCGCTCAACACAGCGGCCGCTCAGTACTCTGAGGTCGAAGCCGCGAATTCCCGGCTCTTCGCCCCCTGAGCGCCAAGCCCCCGACAGCATGCCACGGCATGCTGTCGTCGCCGATTCTCGCCTCGATTATCTGTTCGAGTTCTGTGTCCACGTCTGGCAAATTGTCAGCCTTTGTTAGTAGGCTGATAGCGATAGTTCGCGGCGGTGCTGACAGGGTTTCTCCAGGTACGGAGACGATCGGTCTGTAGCGTCGGGTCAAGACCAATGCAGGAGTCGACTACGGATGAGCATCTTCCAAAGGATCGCGGCGATCTTTGGCGCCAAGGCTAACAAGGCACTGGACAAAGCCGAGAACCCCAATGAAACCCTCGATTATTCATATCAGAAGCAGCTTGAGCTGCTGCAGAAGGTACGCCGCGGTGTTGCCGATGTCGCCACCAGCCGCAAGCGCCTCGAACTGCAGATCACTCAGCTCGAACAGCAGCAGTCCAAGCTCAGCGGTCAGGCCCAGAAGGCCATGGAGATGGGCCGCGAGGACCTCGCTCGTGAGGCACTGACCCGGAAGTCCGGTCTTGACCAGCAGATCACCGATCTGCAGGGACAGCACGAGGGCCTCCAGGGCGAAGAGCAGAAGCTGACACTGGCATCACAGCGGCTGCAGGCCAAGGTCGACGCCTTCCGCACGCGGAAGGAAACGATCAAGGCCACATACAACGCGGCGGAGGCACAGTCGAAGATCGGCGAAGCCTTCTCAGGCATCTCCGAAGAGCTTGGTGACGTCGGCCTCGCCGTCCAGCGCGCCGAGGACAAGACGGCTTCGCTCCAGGCACGGGCTGGTGCCGTCGACGAACTGATCGCTTCGGGCGCACTCGAAGATGTCACCGGGTCTTCGAAGGATGACATCAGTTCACAGCTCGATGCGCTCTCCAGCGAAAACGATGTCGAGATGGAACTCAACCGGATGCGTGATTCGCTGCCAGCCTCGTCGAACAAGCAGCAGCAGTCGCTTGAAGGCGAGGAGCAGCAATGATTATCCGCATCATGGGCGAGGGCCAGTACGATGTCGCCGACGTCGACCAGAACCTGATGCAGAAATACGACAACCAGGTCGAAGACGCCGTCAACGTCGGCAATGAAGAAGCCGCCAGGAACGCTCTGCACGCCCTCCACGACTATGTCGTCACAAACGGCAAGGCTGTCGACAACGACTACCTGGGTTCGAGTGAGGCCGTTATACCGTTCGTCGATGCGACCCTGCAGGAGATCACGGAGCTCCTCACCGGTGAAGGCTTCATCCCGGATCCAGCGTGATCCGCACAGCCTGATCCGCACTGCTTGACCAACACATCTTGATATCGAAGGCTCCGGCCCATTGCCTTCACCCAAGGCTGTGGGCCGGAACTGCCAGACCCAGAGAGGAACCACGATGAAGAATCGCTTCGTCAAGGACAACGGGCTCACCATGCGCATGGGGTGGACGATCTTCCTCAACGGACTCATCTATGTGGTCCTCATTCTGGCCATCTGGTGGATCTTCGGACAGAGTATCCCCGGGGTCATCTTCGCTGTGCTCATCAGCGCGGGCGCGTTCTTCTTCCAATGGTACTTCTCCGACAAGATCGCGATGAAGGCCATGGGAGCACGGGAGGTCTCCCCCGAAGAGGCCTCCGAACTGCACACGATGGTCGACCGGCTCTGCCAGCTCGCCGATTCGACCAAGCCTCGCGTCGCGGTCTCGAACTCGGCAATACCCAACGCCTTCGCCACCGGCCGTTCGCCGGAACGATCGGTCGTGTGTGTGACTCGCGGACTGCTTGAAAAACTCGACCGTGATGAGGTCGAGGTCGTGCTGGCGCACGAACTCTCCCACGTCGCCCACCGTGATGTCACTGTCATGACCGTCGCCGGGGTCACCGGAGTCCTGGCCGCACTGATGATGCGCGCCGGCTACTACATGAGCTTCGGACGGTCGAACAACAACAACGGCGGTGTTCCCATCCAGCTGGTGTTCCTCCTCGTCGGGGCCGTCGTCTACGGTCTCTCGTTCCTCCTCATCCGCAGCCTCTCGCGCTACCGCGAGCTTGCCGCAGACAGGGCAGCAGCCATCCTCACCGGCGCGCCCTCGACGCTGGCTTCGGCACTGACGAAGCTCAGCGGGGACATGAGCAAGATCCCGGAGAAGGACCTACGTTCTTCAGCCTCGGCCAACCACCTGGCTCTCATTCCCGCAGTCAGCGGCAAGGCAGCCCTCGGACAGCTCTTCTCCACTCACCCCTCGCTGGACAAGCGGCTGGCACAACTGGCGAGGATCTCCGGGCAGCTTTCACAGCAGCAGTGACGATCACTGAGCTGACCGCAATCGCACCGACCGACATCCACTAGGAGTTTCATGGGTTTCTTCGACGCGCTGTTGGGCCGTTCCAAACCGAAACGGGCCAACCTCGACGACCTCTTCGCACTTCCTCCAGCCGCGCTGACGCTCGAAGCTGCAACAGGCTTCAAGCCCACCGGTGTCGGAGCAGTGGCGTTCCGACAAGTCGAGGGCGCGGCGTTCCAGTCCGCTGAGTCCGAGAGCATTGCCCTCATCAGCTCCGACCCGGCCGCGAACGTGTCACAGCGCAACGATGGCTTCGGATACACCTGGCAGGTCGTCTCCGACACCGACGCCGAGGTGGTCAATCTCGTGACTAATCTGCACGCTGTGAATTCGGCCCTGGTCAGCCAGGGCTTCGATACCATGCTGCTGTGCTCGACCGTCTACTTTGCCAACCCGGATGGGCGCCGCCTGGCACTGGTCTACCAGTACAAACGCGGCACGTTCTATCCGTTCGCACAGTCGGGTGCCAAGCAGCGAGACAATCCTCTTGAGATTCAGGTGCGCGGTGTGCTGGCCAACGAACTGCCGTTCGAGGATGACACTTCACGGTGGTCGGCGCTGTGGGATGCACCGGGGCTCAATGACTCCCCCCAGTCGAACGAAGAACACTGAGCGTTGAGCGTTGAGCGCTGAGCGCTGAGCGCCCAAGAAACCTGATACGAAGAAGGGACGTCCCCGCGGGGACGTCCCTTCTGCAATGTCTGTCTGTATCAGTTCGTATCAGTTCAGCTGTGTTGCCTGCAGCGGTTCAGCGACCGATGCGACGCTGGTTCGTGAGTCCTATTCGGTCGCGACCTCGATGACCTCACCCAGAGCTTCGACAGTGTCTCCGGGCCGAATTGTGGCACCTCGGCGAGTTTCGACCTCACCATTGACCACGACTTCGCCGTCGGCGATCATGTCCTTGGCCATCGCGCCATGTTCGGCGACGCCATGGAGTTTGAGCAGCTGACCAAGTTTGATCGACTCGCCGCGGATCTCAATTGTCTCCATCAGAATATGTCTCCCAGATCGAATCCGTCGCCTCCGAAGAGACCTCCGCCATCGCCGCCATCTCCGCCGAAGAATCCGCCGCCGTCACCACCAGCATCGCCACCTCCGGCGTCACCGCCAGCCATGTCACCGCCGCCGTCGCCATCCCAGCCACCGCCGCCCATACCGCCGAACATCATCGACCCCATCAGCACACCGGGCAGAAGCCCGGAACCTGCGTAGGAGTTGAAGTATCCGCGGTTGTATTCGGCGTAGGCAGGACCTGCTTCCCAGTAGGCGCGGCGAGTGTGTCCGTCAGCGGTCACGACCTTGCGCACCGCAGGATCCGCACCCACCGCGACGCGCTCGGCGTCGGCAGCGCAGACAGGGACGGGTCGCAACTGACCACCGGCTGGCGCCCAGTCGATGTCTTCGGACGAGGGTCCGTGCTGCGGGTTGAAGAAGCATGGAGGACGGCGCACGGGCAGCGGCTTGCCGTCGACACGAGCGCGCACGCACTTGGCGGCATAGCGGCCGTCTTCGAGAGCCTCGGTGACACTGCGGATATCGGAGGGTTCGGCGACATTGTCGAGCGTCTCCTTCGCAACGTCATAGGAGTCAAGTGCCTGTTTGTAATCCTGCGAGCCACCGGTGTCGAGTTCGACTCCAGCGGTGAGGACATCCAGTTCGGCGACTTCTTCGCCAAAGGACGTCACGTCTTCTCCGGCGGTCTTCGTCACCTGCTGGAGCTCGGAGGCTGCGAGTTCCTTCTTACGTTGTTTTTCCTTGCGGTAACTGACGAAGAAAATGGTGCCGAGCACCACGAGTACTATCAGGAATACTGGTCCCACGATCTATGCCTCCCAGCAGAATGAGTCACCATTTAGTATGCCGGACGAATCTGACAAGCGACTGAACCGAACCCTTGTGTCGGCTCAGTTCTCAAGGTCCGACACCACTCTCCGATGAAGAGTTCAGCTCATTCGCGGCAGGATCCGGCAACCACTTCACGATGAGTCAGGACTGCTTTCAGCTCAGGTGGCTCAGCCCCTTGACGAGGGTTGCGGTTCCTCCGCCGAGAGCGAGGATGATCATGGCAATCCGAGCGGTCGAGGCTTCGACCTTCTTCGACAGCCAGTCTCCGCTGACAAGTCCGGCGATGAGGACCGCAGCGATCCCGATCCACACGGGTGCCGCCAGCTGCGGCCATGCACTCTCGTCGAATACGGCTTTGAAGATGACCGCCGAGGTTGTCCCGACGACGAGGAACGGCTGCAGGGTTGCGGCGAATGTCCGCTGATCCCACCTGGTCAGGACGGCATAGGCGCTGACGGCAGGACCGCCCGTTCCCGCAGCCGCCGACATCGTGCCGGAGAGGAGACCGGTGGTGAATTTAGTGCCGAAGTTCGCGGGCATCGTCTTGCCTGTCCGACCGATGACCATGGAGCTGATGAGGGAGGCGATAATGAGCGCGCCGATGAGTATCTGCAGTGGTGGCGCCGGGAGTGCCGCGGCCAGGAGAGCTCCGGGAATCGTGCCGATGACGGTCCCCAGCGTCAGCTTCCAGAAGGCTCCCCAATCGGCCTCTCGCCAGGTGCGGGCGAAGACGGTACCGCTGGCCACGATGCCGCAGATGTTGACGAGCACCACACCGGAGAACGGGTCGAGCAGAAGCACGAGGAATGGGCCGCTGACCAGGCCGAATCCCATTCCGGTCACCCGCTGCGAAACTGCGCCCACGAACACCGCGAACAAGATGAGCACGACGACGGGTTCCATTTGCTCAAGTCTAGTTCAGACCGCTCATCCGGGCGGGGTTACAGTAAGAGTCATGAACAGTTCCCCTCTGTGGTCACGATTCAGCGCGGATCCGCGTGCGCATGGGCAGGTGCGCGCCTCCGATGCCGATCGCGCTGTCGTGACCGATGTGCTGTCCGAGGCGTATGCCTTGGGCCAGATCGATGCAGAGGAGTTCGATGAGCGCAGCGAGGCTGCCAATCACATGAAGACCTTGGGAGAGGTCCCCGATCTCGTGCAGGATCTCATCATCGCCGAGGCTGGCGAGCTCGACCCGGGGGAACTCGACGATTCCGCTCGTGCCCAAGCTCTGGCCCGGTTGAACGCTGATCGTGTCCCGATCACTCCCGAACAGATCGATGCGGCCGCACAGAAATATTACAAGGACCGTGTGCGGGCCGCGCTCCTTGGAATGTTCGCGGGACCTGCAGGCGTGACGCTGGCGATCTGGGCCGCCACCTCATTCGCCCAGGGGAGGCTGATCTTCTTCTGGCCGATCTTCGTCATTCTTCCGATGCTCTTCGGCGCGATCTCGCAGATCTCCAACAAGCAGAGCCTCATCCGCAAACGCAAGCGCGAGCTGACCAAGCGGGCTCGAGCTCACTTGGGTGATGCTGAGGCCAAACGTGAACTTGAGGCGCATAAGACGGGCTTGGAGGACGAGGATGAGGACTTCGGAGACACATTCGGCAACGGATTGCAGCCTCCGCACCCATTGGCTCCCCCATTTTCACCGGGGCATGAGTCGACGCGCGATGAAATGCGCAGGCGTCGGGATGAACGCCGACGTCGACGCAGAAACCCCTGGGACTGACAGAACCGAATCGCTTCGGTCGTAACCATTCGCGAGGAACGAACCGTCAGAGCCGTCAGAGCCGGAAGGTCCGAATCTGAGCGAATTCCTCTGCCTTGTTGTTTCGGAACCAGAACGTATCCGAGAAGTAGCCGATGTCCTCCCCATCACTCGAATACTCCCACTGCCCCCAGGCAGCACCAGCCTTGCCGTGAGTGATGGCCGCCTCCAGATGACCGGCCACTGGGTTCGAGGCGCAGAGACCCAGCAGTGCTGCGACGACCTCGTCACGGCCGGTGCTGGTCTCGACTCCCCCGCTGCCGACGATCTGGAGTACGCAGTCCTCGGCGACCACCTCGGCGAGGGCCGACTCATCGCCTATGAACAGGTTCTCTTCGAACCGGGCCACGAACATGTTCTTGGGACTGTTCGCGCAGGACTCTGTGCCGGTGAATGTCATGGCACTCAGGCTACGGGAAGGACGCTGGACATAAAAGAACCGTGCCGGCACCCTTTCGGGCACCGGCACGGCTCTTCGAGCGAAAAGGGCTGATCAGAAGCCCATGCCGCCCATTCCGTCCATACCGGCAGCAGCTGCGTCAGCACCTGGTGCAGCCTTCTCAGGCTTGTCGGCGACAACCGACTCGGTGGTCAGGAACAGACCGGCGATCGAGGCGGCGTTCTGCAGGGCAGAGCGGGTCACCTTGACCGGGTCGTTGATGCCAGCGGCCAACAGGTCCTCGTACTCACCGGTTGCGGCGTTGAGGCCGAATCCGGCTTCGAGGTTGGCGACCTTATCGGCAACCACACCGGCTTCGAGGCCGGCGTTGGTGGCGATCTGCTTCAGCGGAGCTTCGATGGCAACCTTGACGATGTTGGCACCGGTTGCTTCGTCACCCTCGAGTGAGAGGTTGGCGAAGGCGGTCTTGCCCGCCTGGATGAGCGAGACGCCGCCACCGGCGACGATTCCCTCTTCTACAGCAGCCTTGGCGTTGCGCACTGCATCTTCGATGCGGTGCTTGGTTTCCTTGAGCTCGACCTCGGTCGCAGCACCGGCCTTGATGACTGCAACACCGCCGGCCAGTTTGGCCAGACGTTCCTGCAGCTTCTCACGGTCGTAGTCCGAATCCGAGTTCTCGATCTCGGCACGGATCTGTGCGACCCGGCCTGCAATCTCCTCGGCGTCTCCGGCACCTTCGACGATGGTGGTCTCGTCCTTGGTGATGACGACCTTGCGGGCGGTGCCCAGCAGTTCGGTTGTCACGTTGTCGAGCTTGAGCCCGACTTCCTCGGACACGACCTGACCTCCGGTGAGGATGGCGATGTCGGCCAGCTGAGCCTTGCGGCGGTCTCCGAAGCCAGGAGCCTTGACGGCCACGGACTTGAAGGTGCCACGGATCTTGTTCAGCACGAGAACCGCGAGAGCTTCGCCCTCAACGTCTTCGGCGATGATGAACAGCGGCTTGTTGGACTGCTGAACCTTCTCGAGGACGGGCAGCAGATCCTTCACGTTCGAGATCTTGGAGTTGACGATGAGGATGTAAGGATCCTCAAGGACAGCTTCCTGGCGATCAGTGTCGGTCACGAAGTAACCGGAGATGTAGCCCTTGTCGAAGCGCATACCCTCGGTCAGTTCGAGCTCGAGTCCGAATGTGTTGGACTCCTCGACGGTGACGACGCCTTCCTTGCCGACCTTGTCGATGGCCTCGGCGATCAGTTCACCGATAGCAGGATCTCCAGCGGAGATACCGGCGGTAGCGGCGATCTGTTCCTTGGTCTCGATGTCGATGGCGTTCTCGAGCAGGACACCGGTGACGGCTTCAACAGCCTTCTCGATGCCACGCTTGAGGCTGAGCGGATCAGCACCGGCTGCCACGTTGCGCAGGCCTTCGCGAACGAGAGCCTGAGCCAGAACGGTAGCGGTGGTGGTGCCGTCGCCTGCAACGTCGTCAGTCTTCTTGGCGACTTCCTTGACGAGCTCAGCGCCGATCTTCTCGTAGGGATCCTCGAGTTCGATCTCCTTGGCAATGGAGACACCATCGTTTGTGATGGTGGGTGCGCCCCACTGCTTTTCGAGCACGACATTGCGGCCGCGTGGTCCAAGGGTTACCTTGACCGCGTCAGCAAGCTGGTTGAGACCCGCTTCGAGTCCCCGACGAGCTTCTTCGTCGAATGCAATCATCTTTGCCATAGTGGCTTAGATCCTCCCTGATGGAGTGGAGTGGGAATCCAGCGCAGTCGTCAACGCCCGCGACGGCAGAGAGTATGCCCGCATGTTCCATTCCACATATGGACAACGCTCTCGAGACGACTGATGAGAAACCCATGGTTTTCACCACTACTAGATTTAGCACTCTCCCCATGCGAGTGCAAATATTGAGGGACTCGCCGAGGTGGCTCACCGCCCCCGATCCCTGTACCGGCGCGGTTTCGGCTCAGCGCGAAACCGCCGGGGCGTGTGGTGGGCGTCCGTGAAGTGGTCGTCCGCAGAGGAGCGGTCGTCCGCAGAGGCGCCTTCTGTTTGCGCCTTCGTCCGCTGGCAATTGCACACTCTGAGTCGGATTGAGTTGGTTGCAAACCAACTCAATCCGACTCAGACGGTAGAGACAATGCTCGCCGTTGCCCCGAGCTCTCGGCATCAACCCGGGCGCTGACTCATACGGGCCTCAATCGGCCCCAGACAACTGAAAAGCGCCAAGCAGTTGCCTGCTTGACGCTTTCCCCACTCGGAGGGATTCGGGCCTTGGCCGTGATCCCGCCGAAGCGGATCAAAAGACTTTACGTACGTGAGTCTCAGAGGAGGGTGACGGATTCCGCCTGAGGACCCTTTTGTCCTTCTCCAACTTCGAACTCAACCTGCTGGCCCTCTTCGAGAGCGCGGTAGCCGTCCATCTGGATTGCGCTCCAGTGAACGAACACGTCCTGGTTGTTACCTTCCAGGGTGATGAATCCATAGCCCTTTTCGGCGTTGAACCATTTGACGGTACCTTGTGCCATTACTTCTCCATACAGTGCAGTGTCATTGACATTCCGTCACCCCATTGCGACCGGTCTGGCCGCGCTGCGGACAACGGAAGCTAGTAAAACTCAACCGACCCCGCGATTTCTCTCATTGACCTCTAGAGAATGATCTCGGTGAAGTACGAATAGAACACAAGGGCAGTGCTTGCCTAGCTGATGCAACTCTACCCCAGGGGCGGACAGGTCCCCCGAGCACTCAACACTGTTATCGATTCGTTATACAGCTGCCGTGGAAGAGTTCACTTCCGCGCGAATCCGCGCTTCGACGGCCGGCGCGAAGCCGTGCGAAAAGCGCTCGGCTATCAAGGAGAGCTGATTCCGGCCCCACCACTTCAGCTGTTGCCTGACCGCATCAGTTGTTGTCGGTGACACCGGCTGTGCCGGATTCTTCGCCGTCCTCGTCCGAGCCGCCTTCGCCCGAACCGCTCTTGCTGGGTTCGGGCCCGCGCTCAGCGATGTCCGAGCAGATGACGACGGTGATGTCAGCATCGAAGTCCGTCGACGCTTCCGTGGCCTCGATGCCGAGCGCATCGGCGACCATCTTCGCCTGAGCCTTGTTCGCTTCGTCCGAATAGTAGACCGTGGACACGTTCAAACCGGTCGAGTAGTTGCCGACCTGGCCAATGCCCCACCCCTTCTCCTCCACTGCCTCGGAGAACTTCTTCGCGACTCCGGAGACTCCGGAACCGTTGAGGACATCGACCTTCAATGAGGAATCGGCGACGCTGACTTCGCTCTCGCTTGGCGATGGACTCGCCGAGGCGGTCTTATCGGATCCGGATTCGCCGACGTTTGACTCGGGGTCCTTCATCGACGAAGTGATGATGTTGATGGCCGCAACGACCAGCAGAACGGCAACAAGGGCGAGGATGATGACCAGTGCGATAGCACCGACATTCGACTGCGCTGAGGAGTCCAGTCGATGGGCTCCGCTGCGCCGGCCTGTTTCGATCTCGTCGAATTCGTCAGTCATGTCTACCTCGAGACGCGGGCTTGTGCACGCTCACTCTGGCGCGTGGTGCGGATGCGACGCAAGCGTTTGACCAGCATCGGGTCACTGGCAAGGGCGGCAGGGTTGTCGAGCAGGGAATTGAGGATCTGGAAGTAGCTGGTGGCAGACATGTCGAACCGTTCGCGAATCGCATGGTCCTTGGCTCCACCGTATTTCCACCACCGCCGCTCGAACTCCAAAACGGACACCTCGAGCTCGCTCAGTTCGGGGGTGCCTGGGTTCTGCGGCATAGGGGTTGTGCTCCTTCGAAAAGAATCGTTGCCTCTATATTATCGCCCGGAGGACAGGACTGAAATTCCCGGCGCGCCGTCTTGCCTCTTCCGACAAGGCTCCTCGCTTCTAACAACACGACACAAAGCCACTGCCGGTGTTGTCGATCGTGGCTCCGGCCGACGGCACCGATCCGCGGCCCAACTGGCAACTCCGATCCGTGGCCCAACTGGCAACTCCGACCCCCGACTCCGGCAGGAAACCAGTTGACCCACTCTGCTGAAGGTGGCTCTCCCCCAATGGGTGAGCCACCCATCGCAGAGTGGGTCAGCTGTGCCGACTGGCGGTCCTCAGCGGACCACCTGTCAAATCTGATCTGATCAGCGGATGCGGATGTTGACCTGCTTGATCTGGGTAAAGCCTTCGAGCATGCCCTCGAGCGAGGCCTCACGACCGAAGCCGGAGGTCTTCATCCCACCGTAGGACTGTCCGGCCAGCTGGCCGCCGCCCTGGTTGACCTGGACCCAGCCGGATTCGATCCGGTTGGCCATGGTCAGTGCGGCATCGACGTTCTTCGTGAAGACGAACGCGGCGAGGCCGAATTCGCTGTCGTTGGCCATGTCGATGACCTCGTCGACGTCCTTCCATGGAATGACCGAGAGGACGGGGCCGAAGATCTCTTCCTGGCTGGTCTGCCATTCGTTCTTGGCCTTGGAGAAGATGACGGGTGCGTGGTAGAAACCGGGTTCGCCGACTTCGAGTGAGTCAGTTCCGTCGTAGGCGATCTCAACGCCGTCCATCGACTTGCCCATCTCGATGTAGTCAGACACCTGGTTGAACTGCTTCTCGTTGATGATGCAGCCGATGTCGGAGTCTTCGTTGCGAGGGTCTCCGACCTTCATCTTCGATACAGCATTGACGAGCTTGGACAAGAAGTCGTCGTAGATGTCCTCGTGCAGGAACAGGCGTGAGCCCATCGTGCAGGACTGGCCTTGGCGTGCGAAACGGGTCGAGAGCAGCACCTGTTGGAGGGTATCGTCGTCGTTGGAGTCGGGGAAGACGATGTTCGGGCTCTTGCCGCCGAGTTCCATCGAAGAATGGGCGAGGCGGCCGCCTGCCAGTTCAGCGACGTGACGGCCGACGTTCGTCGAGCCGGTGAACGAGACCTTGTCGACGTCGGGGTGGACGTTGAGGGCCTCGCCGATGACCGAACCCTTGCCGGTGACGACGTTGAGGACGCCCGCTGGAAGGATGTCAGCGAGCAGTTCGGCCATCTTCAGAATCGTCAGCGGTGCATCTTCGGCGCATTTGAGGACGATCGTGTTGCCGGCGGCCAGCGCGGCCGGGGTCTTGAAGGCGGCGATCATCAGCGGTGAGTTCCACGGCAGGATTCCCGCGACGACGCCCAGCGGCACACGCTTCGTGTACTGCAGCTGTCCGTCTCCGGCTGGCAGCGTGTTGCCCTTTACCTCACCGGCGACTCCGCCCATGTAGCGGAACAGGTCGGCCAGGATGACCGTCTCCGGTCGCGCTTGGGTACGGATGGCGTTGCCGGTGTCGATCGCGGTCAGCTGGGCCAGTTCCTCGGAGGCGGCGTCCAGTGCGTCCGCGCAGCGGATGAGCATCTTCTGGCGTTCCTTGAACGGCAGCGCAGCCCATTCGGGGAATGCTTTTCGGGCGGCTTTGACGGCCCGATCGGCATCTTCTTCCTTGCCATTGGCCACAGTGGCGATCACAACGTTGCGATCAATGGGGGTGATGACGTCTTTCCTGTCACCGTCGGCAGCTTCGACCCATTCTCCGCCGATGAACATCTTCCAGTTCGTGGCCTCGGGAAATTGCGACATTGTGATCCTTTCACCTACTCAGTTCTGCGATGAACTCCTTTGATCGAGCATATCGCCTGCCCCCGTCCGAACAGAACGTCGGGACGGTAGGCGATGATGCACACCTCATCTGCGTTATGTGCACATCGGCACCTGACCGACCACTCATCGTGGCAGCCACCAACCATCGATCGTGGCGGCCACTGCCCATCGATCGTGGTAAGCATCGATCGTGGTAAGCACCGCTCGTCGGTAGAATCGCGGCCATGACGTCCACCGCTGAACTGACGAAGATCATGTCCCCCGATTGGGCCGAGGCGCTGTCCGGCCAGGCCGATCGGATCCACGCCATGGGCGATTTCCTACGGGAAGAGGTCGCCGCCGGGCGCAGTTATCTGCCCAGCGGAGACAAGGTGTTCCGTGCCTTTGCTGATCCCCTCGCCGAGGTGAAGGTGCTCATCGTCGGTCAGGATCCGTATCCGACCCCGGGACATGCGATCGGTTTGTCCTTCGCCGTCGATCCCGAGGTGCGTCCGCTCCCCCGGTCTCTGACGAACATCTTCAAAGAACTCAACACCGACTTGGGCATCGCTCCAGCCTCCCATGGCGATCTGCAGGCCTGGTCGAGGCAGGGAGTCATGCTGCTCAACAGGGTGCTCACCGTCGCTCCGGGCGAAGCCGCCTCCCATCGCAAGCGCGGCTGGGAGGCCATCACCGAACAGGCGATTGCCGCACTGGTCGACCGAGATCAGCCGGTCGTTGCGATTCTCTGGGGTCGAGACGCGAGGAGTCTGGCCCCGATGCTGCAAGCAGGTCGCGCCGAGGTCGCGATCATCGAATCCGCACACCCCTCACCGCTGTCAGCCAGCAGAGGCTTCTTCGGATCCCGGCCGTTCTCCCGCACGAACGAACTGCTCGAACAGAAGGGCCTGACGCCCATCGACTGGAGCCTCCCGCCCCAGAACTGATGCCTCAGTCGCGGGGTTCGACCGTGTCCAAGGCAATCGTCGATTCGTTCGAGCGCGCGGATTCGGCTTTCTTCTCTACGGCATCTGCCTTGAGGTTCTTCAGCGGCCGGGCCAGGTAGCTGCCGAGCACAGCGCCGACGGCCAGTGCCGCATTGGCCAGGATCGCAGTGAACAGCACGGACAGTCCCACCGCGAAGGAAGTCGTCGCCGATTCGGCGACGATCTGATAGACGGCGGTGAAGATCGAGAGACCCTGCAGCAGCGTGTAGATCGCGGGAATCATGAGCACGATGGCGGGCGCACCCAAGCGCAGCGACAGCGGCCGCGCCAGGAAGCCTGTCACGGTCGAGGCCAGCAGGCTGGCCAGAACGTTGTCGATGGCGATGATCGTCAGCGCCGTCATCGTGATGTAGGAGGCGAGACCGACGAATGCGGCGGGGAGGATGAACCGCCTCGTCGACTGCATGGCGATGACGCCGGCCATGGCTACGACAGCCGCGGCCACCATCGACACGATCGCTGAGATGACGTGGACATTCGTCTTCGGCACCAGAACTTCGATCGGGTCGAGCCCGATCGCCTCGCCGGTGACAACCCCCAAGGCCAGCCCCGAGACAATGCCGGCCAGGGTCAGGACCACGCCCACCATGCGCCCGGCCGCGGTGAGCGGGAAGTTCGTCAGGGCATCTTGAACCGAGGAATACAGGGATTGTGTGGGCAGGAGCAGGACGATGCCGGCGGCGACCAGAAATTGGGGTGATTGGATGATGCCGAAGTTACCGGCCACCATCGCCACCAGTGTCGCGATCGCCGCCTGCAGTGCGGTGATGAAGAAGCTGGGCAACGCGGTGCGGCCGATGAGTCTGCCGACCTGACTGATCATGATCGACATGATGATTCCGAGGCCCGCGGCGATCGGTCCACCGCCCAACAGCACGACGAGACTGCCGACCATCATTCCCCAGGCGCCGGTGACGACCCATTCCTGATAGGGCCGACGCTGGAACCTGATGGCATCCAGACGGCTCCTGGCCTCGTTGAATCCCAGGTTCCCTGCAACCAGATCGGTGACGAGCTTGTGCACGGAACCCAGTTTCGCGAAGTGGATGGACTCGCCCCGATTGACGCGCATGACGGTCATGAGACGGCCATCGGAGGTCGAATAGTGCACGGTCAGAGTGTTCGAGGTCAGGTCCACCTGGGCGGTCGTGAGCCCGAACGCGGCACAGGCCGCGATGACGGAGACCTCGATATCGGAGGTGCCCGCGCCGGCGCGCATCATGATCGCAGCGATGTCGGCCGCGAGGTCGAGGACCATCCTGGCCTCTTCCTCACCAGGTTCGCTGGCCTGCACCGGCGCCTTGTACGGACTGCCTTTGAGCGCCGTGACGATCGGCACCGGCTGGGTGTTGACCGAGGTGCCCGAGACGAGCCGGCCCACGGTGCGTCTGGCTACGCGCTGAGCAACCCGCTGAGAGGCACCCTTATGGTCGGCCTTCGGCTTCGACTTGGCCGTCGTCGTCTTCGGTGACTTCGGGCCCGCGGGGCTGAGGCCCTCGGACGGCAGCGCCCCTGTCGGTGCTTCACGCAGCTCTTCGAGCCGCTGCTGACGGGAGAGTTCGAGCAGTTCCTGCAGCGCCGCGGATCCGGCTTCTGGCTTGTTCGAGCCATGCTCAGGTCCGGACGACGACTGGGCGTCGACCGGTACCTCGGCGGTGGGTGCTTCTTCTGTGTTGTCGTCCGTCACGGCTCACTGATGAGAGTCGGGCCGAATGGGTCCGCCACATCGGCAGTACCGGCTGCGGCGTCGAATTCAAAGACCTTGCGGCCGGATACGAACACCTGATCGGCGCGGGAGTTCAGGTCCAGTGGGTCACCGGACCAGATGACGAGGTCGGCATCGCGGCCCGGGGCGAGTGAGCCCACACGGTCATCGAGTCCGAAGATCGCGGCCGGGTTGATGGTCAGCGCCTCAAGCGCGATGACAGGGTCGAGGCCTTCCTTGACTGCCAGGGAGGCTTCGTGGATGAGGAAGTTGATCGGGATGACGGGGTGGTCGGTGGTCAGGGCGATGCGCACCCCGGCCTTGGCCAGTGCACCCGCGGTCGCCAGGGTGCGGTCGCGCAGCTCGACCTTCGACCGGCTGGTCATGAGGGGCCCGAGGATGACGTCGATGCCCTTATCGGCAATGTAGTCAGCGATCTTGTGGCCCTCGGTGCCATGGTTGATGACAAGGCGGTAGCCGAACTCCTCGGACAGGCGGATGGCTGTGGCGATGTCATCGGCGCGGTGGCAGTGCTGGTCGAAGGCGAGCTTGCCGTCGAGGACATCCGCCAGGGTCTCTTTCACGAGGTCACGTTCGAAGGGTGTGCCTTCGGCTTCGGCGTGGGCCCGTTTCGCCTGGTAGTTCTGTGCATCGACGAAGGCATCGCGGAAGATCTTCGCGGTGCCCATGCGTGTGGAGGGGGTGACGTTCTTCTCGCCGTAGACGCGCTTCGGGTTCTCTCCCAGTGCGGACTTCACGGACAGGTCCTGCGTCACGAGCATCTCGTCGACGATCCGCCCCCAGGTTTTGACGAAGGCG
Source organism: Brevibacterium sp. FME17 (assembly GCF_014897515.1). Classification (NCBI taxonomy): domain Bacteria; kingdom Bacillati; phylum Actinomycetota; class Actinomycetes; order Micrococcales; family Brevibacteriaceae; genus Brevibacterium; species Brevibacterium sp. FME17. Next base: position 78,879 of record NZ_JABUYD010000010.1, on the reverse strand, counting down.
GTGCGTCCGCCGATCGGATTGCCAGATCCGGGCTTGATGAGCGCCGAGGTGACACCTCCACGCAGCGCGTCCTTGAAGCCGAGGTCGCTCGGGTCGATGCCGTCGAGGGCACGCACGCCGGCACCGTTGGGATTCGTCATCTCGTTCGTGTCGTCACCGGACCAGCCTTCGCCATCTTCATGAACGCCGAGGTGGCCGTGGGCTTCGATGAATCCGGGCAGCACCCAGCGTCCCTCAGCATCAATGATCTTCGTTCCGGTGGGCAGATTCTGTGCTGTATCGTTGCCGGATGCCACCGAGGTGATCGTGCCGTTCGAGACCAGGATCGTACCGGATTCGATCGGTTCGACACGTCTGCCGTCGGCATCTGCGATGGGCAGAATCCGAGCATTGGTGATAGCGAAATCGGTGATCTCGGGAACCGGAACCGAACGATACATTGTGCTCCTCTTGCAGTGACCTTCAAGGACGAGATCCGTCTCGATGCGAGTCTACGCCAGGCGATCAGCACTGGTCACGACGCAGGGCCGCCCACATCTGCTGCGGTCCCACCTGAGCTCGACGAGGCCGGTTCAGTATAGTTCGGAGTCAGAGAATCAATGAGAGAGGGACACCGATGCTCGAGACCATCACGTCATATGTCGCGATCGGCGATTCGTTCAGTGAAGGGCTGATGGACCATGATCCCAACCAAGAGAACCGGTACTTGGGTTGGGCTGATCGTCTTGCCGGCAAACTCGTCGACTCCCCTATCGGCAGCCCCGAGCTCACCTACGCCAACCTTGCCATTCGCGGCCGACTCCTCGATCGGATCATCGATGAGCAGGTGCCCATGGCCCTCGATCTCAAACCCGACTTGGTCAGCTTCTGCGCCGGCGGCAACGACTGTCTGCGCCCGACGGCCGATATCGATGATCTGGCCGATCAGTTCGAACGCGCCGTCGTCGCCTTCCGCGAAGCCGGCATCGAGGTGCTCATGTGCAACGGCTTCGACACGGAGATCAGCTCACCTCTGATCCGCGCGGTGCGTCCACGCGTGGGTATCTACAACTCCCACCTGTGGTCGATTGCGCAGCGTCACGGCTGCCACATGATAGACGTCTGGGGTCTGCGCCCGCTCTACGCGGGCGACAATTGGGCCGATGACCGGATCCATCTCTCCCCCGAGGGCCACGACCTCGTCGCCGAGCAGGCATTGGCCACCCTGGAAAGCGGACACTCCCTGCCCGTGACAGGGTTTGCGATGCCGGCGAGACCGACGCGTCCGATCCGGAGCGCAGTCAGCGAGGAGTCGAAATGGGCTCGTGAGCACTTCGCCCCCTGGGTGGGTCGACGCCTGCGCGGTCAGTCCTCTGGAGACCAGCTCGACGCGAAGCTTCCCGATCTGACGCCCGTGCGCAAACCCGAATGAGTCAGGACGAACGCTTCGCAGCTCTCGGTGCAGCCGGTGCCGAGCTGGGTTCGAAGCGGACCGCCAACCGGCATGACTACGGACCCGAGCCCGATCAGTTCCTTGAGGTCCACGGCAACCCGAGCACCGCCTCGGCGACGGTGATCCTCATCCACGGAGGATACTTCCGTGAGCGCACCGATCTCGCCCATGCCCGGCCCATGGCCGTTGCCCTCGCCGAGGCGGGTGTGCTGTGCGTGCTCATCGAATACCGGCGCTCGGGTGGGCAGCCCAACTGTCTTAACGACGTCACCGCCGCCATTTCCTTCGCCTGCGGCTCGCTGAAGGAGTGGGGCGTGAACGCTGCGGCACGGAGCAATCTCGTCGTGACCGGCCACTCCGCCGGTGGCTGCCTGGTGCTGGCCTGGGCGAGCCATCTGAACGAAGACGGCCCCGAATTCCGGCTGCGGCCCCTGGCACCGATCACCGATCTGTTCCGGGAGGTTGCGCACGGCTTGGGTGACGGCGCGGTGCTCGACTACATGGGTGCGCCGCCGGAGACGGATCTGGCACCGTATCTGCGTGAGGACCCGCGCTCACGGGTGCTGCTCATTCCCTCTCGGGCGGATCTGCTCATCGTCCACGGGGACCTGGATGAGACGGTTGACATCAAATTCTCACGGACGTTCCCGGCGCGCGTCACCGTTGCCGAGGGCGCCGATCATGCGGACCTCGTCGACCCCGAATCGTCTTACTTCCCGCTGGTTGTCGAGACGCTGTTGGGCTGAGCTGGTCTGTGCGCATCAGGTGCCGGCGGCGACATTCCTGACGTGAGCGCGTGCAGGTTCTGAGTACGCGGCACGCAGACGTCCGAAGAGTGCAACGCTTCGCATGCCGGGCCAGTCTGCGGGTAGGGCGCTGGGCGGAAGGCCCGGATCGACATAGGGGATCGTCTTCCAGTCATCGACGCAGCGCAGCCACAGGACGAACGCCTCCCAAGGTCCGCAGGCCGACTGCCGTGCTGAGCCGTCGTAGCCGTCGTAGCCGTCGTAGCCGTCGTAGCCGTCGTAGCGGTCGTAGCGGTCGTAGCGGTCGTAGCGGTCGAGGAATTCTTCGTGTCGAGCGGCCAAGGTGTCCAGTTCCCACCATTTAGCGGCCGCTTGGGCGAAGGGTTCGGCCGTCAGCGGTGTCTGCGTGATGAAGATCGTCGCTCGTTCTCGGACGCCGAGGGTCTCCAGGGCGTCCTCAGCCTCAGGTTGCAGATGTCCGGGCGCGATCCACAGCCCGTCGGTGACCGCTCCGAAGCCCAGGCCGGTGAGTTCTCGGCGCAGCTGAACTCGTTTGGGCCGATCCACCTCGGGCAGGGAGTAGGACACGAGGCACCAGGGTTCGTCATCTCTCTGACCGCGGTAGGTGAAGATGCGCCGATCGCCGCGCTCCAGGTCAGTCACGGCGGCAGGGTCCAAACGATAGCCGGCCACGGTTCCCCGCTTCTCGGGAAGGAGCAGGCCCTTGCCCTTGAGCCTCGACACGGCACTGCGGACAGAGGAGTTCGAGACCTCTGCGGTGGCGAGGAGCTCAAGCAGAGCACCAACCCGGATCCACCCGCCCAGGTCACGCAGGTGGAGTCCGACGAAGGTCCGCAGCAGAGAAGTGGGGTTGCCGGGAGTGTGATCGAGAACGACGATCGGACTCAGAGCCCCGGACAGCCATTCGCGGCTCCTGATCCATTCGCGGTCCCGGGGCCGTTCTCGATACCGGTGCGGATGTCGAAGAGCTCGGGGAAGAAAGTGAGGTCGAGGGCCTTCTGCAGGAACCCGACACCGCTCGATCCCCCGGTGCCTCGCTTCATTCCGATGATCCGCAGCACCGTGCGCATGTGTCGGTAGCGCCAGAACTGGAAGTTCTCCTCCAGGTCCACGAGCTCTTCACAGCTCTCATATTCCAACCAGTAGTCCTGCGGATTCTCGTAGATGATCCGGAAGGTATCGAGGAGCTCTTCGTCGAAGGTGTGCGCCACGGACACGTCTCGGTCGAGCAGCCGCTGCGGAACCGGGAGACCGCGGCGGGCGAGTGCACGCAGGAACTCGTCGTAGACGCTCGGCTCGTGCAGATATGTCTCGAGCTGCGCCCGGGCCTCGGGCTCACCATCGAAGACCTGGAGCATGCCGGCGTTCTTGTTGCCGAGGAGGAATTCCACGGCCCGGTACTGCCAGGACTGGAAACCCGACGATTGGCCGAGTTCATCGCGGAAGCCGACGTATTCGCTCGGCGTCAGAGTCGCGAGAACCGACCACTGCTCCGTCAGGGTCTTCTGAATGTGTTTGACCCGTGCGATGCGCTTCAGCGCCGACTGCAGCTGATCGTTGGCAATGAGCCTGCGGGCATCGAGGAGTTCGTGGATGACGAGCTTGAACCACAGCTCCGTGGTCTGGTGCTGAATGATGAACAGCAGCTCGTCGTGGTGGACAGGTTCGCTTACGGGGTGCTGGGAGCTCAGCAGGCGGTCGAGGCTGAGGTAGGAGCTGTAGGTCATCGTCGACCGCAGGTCCGTATGGATCCCCTCTTCAAGATCCCGTTCGTTCTTGGCAGCAGTGGAGTCATCATGAGTCATGACGATCATCTTATTGCATTATTCGTCCGAACGGACTTAACCTGCAACATCAATCTGCTCCGGGCCGGCGCCGTTCGGGAGCGGCGATCTCGCGCACCTGCTCGACGAGGCTCTTGAACTCCCCCGGCATCTCGGCCTCGCCGAAGCGCACCAGGCCGAAGCGACTTTCGATCGCATAGACATACCGGTCGGCCTGACTAGAAGGACTCGCCCCGGACCCGGCTTCCGCGCCCGCAGCCGCCGACTGTGAGCTCGAGTCACCCTGCCACGGAAGTTCTGCCACCTGCGGTCCGATCCGGTCCCGGTGCTCGCTTGAGTCGATATCGAGATCCCACACGAGCAGGAGTCCACCGATTCCACCGCTGCGTTCGACGAGGAGGTGACCGTACCCGCCATCACCACCACGCTGGCTGCTGCCGCTCAAGCCGTCCTCGTTCACCAGCTGCTCCCCACGTTTCCTCGATTCGCGCCCCGCGTGACCCCGACCGCGCCCCAGCTTTGGACGAGCGCGTCGTGAACATCGGAACCCTCGCCGAAGGCCGCAACCGCCTCGGCGATGGTCAGGGCTGCGAAGCCCGCGAAATCGGTGCGGGTGGTGATATCGGGACCGGTCAACACTGCGAACCACACCTGCCCCACGGTCTCCCAGGCTGGACCACCGAGGGCAGTGGCGGCGAGCGCAAAGGCGCGGTTGGGGATGCCGGAATTGAGGTGGACTCCGCCGTTGTCGGACTCCGTGGTGACGTAACGGTCCATGTGATCAGGCTGCGGATCCCTTCCGAGGACATCGTCGTCGTAGGCCGTGCCGGGCTCGAGCATCGAACGCAGTGCCTTACCGGTGACCTCGGGGGTGAAGATGCCGGCACCGATGAGCCAGGTGGCATCCTCGGCGTTCTGCCCGGAATCGTGTTGTTCGGTCAACGCCCCGAACACATCGGCGCAGTGCTCGTTGAGCGCGCCGGGCTGCCCGCGGTATTCGAGGTCGGCGGTGTGGCTGATGACGCCGTGGCTGAGTTCGTGGCCGATGATCGACAGCGACCCGGTAAACCCGGTGAAGACCTCGTCGTCGCCGTCGCCGAAGACCATGAGGCGTCCGTCGAAGAAGGCATTGTCGTAGTCCTGGCCGTAGTGGACGCTGGCGATGAGGGGCATCCCCTTGCCGTCGAGTGAGTTGCGCTCAAAGGCCTCAGCGAAGAGGGAATAGGAGGCTCCGAGCCCGTCATAGGCCTCATTGACTGCCTCGTCGGACACCGCCCCCTCCCCCTCGCTGCGAACGAGGACTCCGGGCAGGGTCTCGGTGCCCTGCGCGTCGTGGACGAGTCGGTTGACTCCAGCGCCGGCACCGATGACCTGAGAGTGCATCGTACCCTGGGAGCCCTGCGCTCCCTCACCGAGCTTGGCCACCGGCGTATAGCGCAGCCCCTCGGCGCGCAGGCTGCGACACGACTCGTCGGAAACCTGACAACTGCGTGCGGCACGGGCGGCTCGAGGGAATTTCTCGCCTCCGCGTTCGGCGATCGCATCGAGCAGGTAGGGCGGAATGACATGTCGAAGACTCATATGACCAGGGTGCCACCTCCGCCCGTGCATCGAATGAGAAATTCATGCAAACTTTTCCTTGCAAAGCTTTCTTTGCAAGTGTATCTTTGCATTATGAGCAACGAGATCAACACCGGAGCAAATCCTCGGACCCTGGGAACCGCAGCACTCAAGGGGCTCGCCCATCCGCTGCGCGTGGAGATCTATGAGGCACTGACGAAACACGGCAAGCAGACCGCGACGAGTCTGGCACAAAGGCTCGGCGAATCGACGGGATCGACCAGCTATCACCTGCGTCAGCTCGCCCGCCACAACCTGATCCGCCAGGTCGAAAGTTCCTCCGGCGGACGCGAGAAGTGGTGGGAACGCTCCCCTGGCGCCATCGACATCCAGCGCCGATCGTCGAAGGAAGACCCGGCGGCGAGCGCCTCGGCTGGCTTCATTCTGCGCGAATGGGCTCGAAACGGCACCCGCACGCTTGAGGACTTCGTCGAAGTCCTCACCACGGATGATCAGCTGAGCGACGAATGGGCTGACGTCTCGCAGGTGCACACGAGCAATGTGCGTCTGACGCCCGATCAGCTGAAGGAGATCACCGACGAGTTCTACCGCATGGTCGCAACGGTCATCGACAAGTACCGCGGCCGCAACGATCCCGGATCCCGTCCCGTGCAGATCCAGTTCAACGCCTTCCCCTTGACCGATGGAGAGGAAACACCATCATGAGCACCCTCATCACCCCGATCCGACCACCGGACTTCCAGCGAGGGCCCGGCAGGATCGTCGAACGCACGACGACCATCACCCGCGAGATCTTCCTTGACGACCCGACTCCCGCACAGGTCCAGACGCAGTCGCAGTCACAAGTCTCCGATGACCCCATCCACGGAATCGACCGCGCTCTGGTCCGCCTCGGCGCGTGGCTGATCAACCTCGGCCGCAGGCATGCCCTCCACCCCTCGGCTGGAACGGCGAGCGCCACAGCAGCCCGCGCCGACGAGATCGCCCGCAGAGTCGATGACGCGAAGGCTCACGACATGAAGCACTTCATTGGTTTCCCGTACTGAGCTCAGACTCCCGGACTCACGCCCTCACCTCGGCGCCGGTGGATGATTTGTCCCCCTTGGGCGACGCCACAACAAGCGTGATGACGATGATGACCATGAAGAAGGTCGTGAGGAACGTCGGGATCGGGATGAGCGGATCGCACAGCACGAGGACCGCACAGATCGGCACGATCGCATTCACGACCCCACCGGCGCTGGGCCTGATCGCCAGCATCCACACGCCGAGGACGAAGACCGCGATCGGCACAGACACCATGAAGGTGGCGAGGTCCGGATCGATGGCACTGTTGCCCAACTGCGAGTCGACCTCGATGCCGACGCCAGCGGAGAATGCTCCTGCAGCGGCAAAGATGGCGTAGTGGCCGTAGCCGAACCGCCGAGACCGCCGATGGCCCGGTGGTGAGGCGGCCAGAAGTAGATCCACCACATGGCCGCGGTGACGATGAGGCTGAGCACGCCCAGAGACACCAGTGAAACGATGTCCTCACTGTCCTCGAAGGCCCCGAAGACCGCGTTCGCCGAGGCCAGCATGGATTCGCCGAGGACGATGATCGTGAAGCAGCCATAGCGTTCGGTGATGTGCTCCGGATGCCAGGACGTCGTTCCCCGCGCTTCCGCGATGACGGGGATGGCCACCTCAGCGAGGACGAGAATGAGAAAGACCAGCGTCGACATCATGCGATCGTCGATGATCATCCAGGCCACCCACAGCACCTGCACGATGCCGATTCCGCACGCGTAGATAACGGTCGCGCGACGGGCACGACCCGCATGCAGTGAAGCCCGCAGCCACTGCGCAATCATGACCACTCGCATGAGGATGTAGCCGATGATCAGGATGAGGAAGTTCTCGTCGGCGAAGACCGGCCCGATGCCGGCCGCCAGAATGAGCACGCCGCCCATCTGCACGATCGTCATCACCCGGTAGAGCCAGTCGTCGGTGTCGAACGAGGTCGCGAACCACGTGAAATTCATCCACGCCCACCAGATCGCGAAGAAGATCATCAGATACTTAGCCAGGCCCTCGCCGAGGTGGCCGGCCGTGACCGTGTCATGCAGGTGAGACGCGGCGATGGACACCGCGATAACGAACACGAGGTCGAAGAAGAGTTCGAGCGAACTCGCTGCACGGCCTTCTTCACCGGGGTCACGGGGCCGCATCGGGACGAGACGGAATCTGGACGGAAGCGCCGCCGCACTGGTCATGTCGATCACTTTCGCATAGGGGCTGAGTTGGGCGGGATTGGGAGCGTAGTCGGGACGAGGCCGAGGACTTTCGCTGGGGACAGTGTAGACGCCGGACAGCAACCACCCCTGCCATCTCACACGTCTAGACTGGTCAGGTGCTCAAACCGATCCTGTGGCCGATCCTCGCGCCCTCACTCCTCTTCGCCGTGGGTTTGGGCTCGATTCTTCCGATCGTGGTCCTCGGCGCGCTCGACCTGGGGTCGACTTCCTCGTATGCTGCCGCCGTCGTCGGCATCATGGGTGCGGTATCTCTGGTGGCAACGGTGCCAGCGGGAATCCTCATCGACCGCCTCGGCGATTTCCGGGCGATGCTCGTGGCCACGATCACAGCGATCATCGTCCTCGCCGGCATCGTCGCGGCATTCATCTGGGATTCCTCGGCCTCCCTGATCGTCTACACGATCGCGCTCATGCTCTTCGCCCCGGTCGCCGATGTGTGGAACCTGGCCAGGCAGGCCGTCGTCGCCGAGGTGATGCCGGCGAAGGACCTGGCCAAGGCGATGACCGCGCTGGGCGGCACGCAGCGGGTGGGCAACCTCATCGGACCCATCGTCGGCGCCGGCCTCATGCTCGTCTTCCCGCTGTGGTCGGTCTTCGTCTTCGCCGGTGCCGCGTCCATGGCCGCCATGCTCGTCATGGCCCTGCCCATCGCCCACATCCCCGGCTACTCGGACCGCGGGGCTGCTCGTTCCGGGGCGACTGCCGGTTCCGGTGCGACGGCTGTTGCGTCGACGGATCCCACCCTCGCCGAGGCGGCCCGACCGAGCGCACGCAAGCCCCCTCGTCCTCCGCTGGAGGTGAGGTGGAAGGCCGTGGTCCTCATCGGGATCTCGATCATCGCCCTCACCGTGGCCCGGTCGGCTCAGCCCGTGGTGATTCAGCTCTGGGGTGTTGAGATCGGGATGCACGAATCCTCGATCTCCCTGCTCATCGCCTTCGGTGCCGGACTCGAGCTGGGCTTCATGTTCCTTGGTGCCTACATCAAGGATCACCTTGGCCGGACGACGACGCTGGTGGCCTGCCTGACGATCTTCGGCTCCGGCTTCATCGTCATGGTGCTGCGTCCGGACCTGATCGGAATGATCACTGCGGCCTCGGTCATGGCATTGGGCAACGGGCTGGGAGCTGGTGTGAACATGACGATCGGCGCAGACCTGTCACCGGCGATCGGACGCGCCCGCTTCTTAGGGATCTGGGCGATCTTCTCCAACGGCGGCAAACTGGCGGGCCCGACCCTCATCTCCTTAGTCATCACCGTCACCTCGCTGCGGGTCGGGATCCTCTTCCCGGGACTCTTCGCCGTACTCGGTGCGGTGTGGGCGCTCATCTGGTCCCAGAAGATCGGCCTGCCCAGCCGACGTCGCCGTTGATCGCGGCCACGCCGATCTGCGCCTACCGATCTGTGCCCTTCGAACACGAGCACACCGTTTAGGCTGGTGATGAACGGTCCCAGGCACTGGGAACATTTGGACACTTGGAAGGAGGGGTGGACATGGCCGCCCTTGATTTCGGAGCCTTCGTGCTGCTGAGCATTGCCGCCCTGCTGTTCCTCTTCCTCCAATCCTGGCTGGCTGCGACCGTTGTGCGACGCGTCGTCGGCGTCCCGACAGGGTGGCCGCGGACCATCGGAGTGGGCCTGGTGATGAGCGCCGTCATGGCGCTGACCGTGCAGTACCTCTACCGCGCCGGAACGGGACAGAACCCGGGTGGGCTAGATGTGGCCCCAGGGGTCGCACTCATGCTCCTGCTCCTGGCCACCGGGTGGATCTTCGCGCTGGGAGTCGGCGCTCTCGTCGTCATCGAGGCCGCCTTCCCGACAGGATCGGTGCCCGGCCCGCAGTCCCTGTTCTTCGGGTGGAAGGCACGCAGGCGACGCGGTCGACGCTACGCCGAGGTCGTCTCCATCGCCGTCCGTCACGGCCTGGGTTCACAGATCCGCGGCTTCGGTCGCGGTGCGGCCCCGGGACGTGAGGCGAAGACGGCCCGCGCACTGAAGAACTCACTGTCCGAGGCTGGTGTCACCTTCGTCAAGCTCGGCCAGATGCTCTCGACGCGTCGCGATGTGCTGCCGCCCGCCTACGTCCACGAGCTGGAGATGCTGCAATCGCAGGTCTCCCCCGAATCATGGTCGGTCATCGAACCGGCGATCGTCGAGCGCATGGGCAGGCCTCTGAACGAAGTGTTCTCCCGCATCGACGCAACACCGCTGGCCGCGGCCTCCGTGGCACAGGTCCATGAGGCCACCCTCCTCGACGGCACCGATGTCATCGTCAAGGTTCAGCGGCCGAAGGCTCTCACCCAGGTCAATCAGGACCTCGACATCATCCTGCGTCTGGCCAGCTGGCTGAACAAGACAACAGTGTGGGGCCAGGACTTGGGTATCGAGAATCTGGCCAAGGGGTTCGCCGCTTCTCTTGAGGAGGAGCTGGACTATCGGATCGAACTCGGCAATATGCGCACCATCGAGGACACCCTGAGACGCTCAGGCAAGTTCTCCGTAACAGTGCCCCACGGCTATCCGGAGCTCTCGAGCGAACGCCTCCTCATCATGGACAAACTCCCGGGGCGCCCGGTGTCCTCGGCGGGCAAGCTCCTCGCCGAGCTGTCAGACAAGGAGCGCAAGGCCCTAGCCACCACACTTCTCGGCGCGACACTCGAACAGATCATCACCGATGGCGTCTTCCACGCGGACCTGCACTCCGGCAACATCTTCATCATGCCCGACGGCGGCCTGGGGCTGCTGGACTTCGGTGCGGTCGGCCGACTCGACCCCGGAACGCAGACGACCCTGGGACTCATGCTCTACTCCATCGACCAGAACGACAGCGCCGGAGCCACGGACTCCCTCATCGAACTGCTTGGGCGACCGGAGAGCCTCGATGATCGGGCCGTGGAACGTGCGGTCGGTGAGCTGCTCACCCGCTACGGCGGCGGGAATCACTCCTATAACGGGCAGAAGCTCTTCGACGATCTGTTCAACCTGGTCCTGGCCCACCGGTTCTCCGTCCCGGCCCCGATCAGCGCGGCCTTCCGGGCCCTGGCATCCGTCGAGGGTGCGCTCCTCGTCATTGATCCGAGCTTCGACGTCGTCGCCGTCGCCCGCGACGAGGGCAACCGGCTCATGCGCAGCAAGCTGAAGTCCACGAAGATCACCGAGGAGTTGCAGCGACGTGCTATGCAGATCCTGCCGATGATCGACCGCATGCCTCGGCGGATCAACAAGATCACCGAGGACCTTGAGCAGGGGCGCTTCTCGATGAACATGCGAGTGCTCGAAAACACCTCCGATAGGCGGTTCCTCACCAGCCTGTTCCAACAGCTCATCGTCGCTGTCCTGGCCGGAGCCGCCGTGCTCGGATCGATCATGCTCATCACCAGCGAAGAGGGGCCCCTGCTCACCGAGGGCATCCACCTCTACGCGTTCTTCGGCTTCGTCCTGCTGTTCGGCGGCTTCGTCCTGAGCATGCGCTCACTCATGCTCGTGTTCAAACGCGGTGTCGACGGTTAGAACCGCTCGCGGTCTCACAGCCTAGGAGGCGGGGACTCCGAACTCGGATGTGAATTCCGGTATCTTCTTGTCCTCTCCGAGCACCTTGGCCTCTGGACGAATGTAGGACCCCTTGAGCTCGTCAGCTGTTTCACTCACGTAGATCGGAATGTAGCCCGTGTGGTCTCCATCGCGGCGTGGCGCGCGGTCGAAGTACTCATAACCTGCCTCTTCGAGTTCGTCTTTCGCGCTCGACGCGTAGTTGGCCTCTTCGCCTGCACTGTCGAGGTAGAAGTCCGCAGCGCTGATGGTGCCGCCATAGCTCTTCCCCGGCACGACCTTCACTTCGATATAGACCATTTCCCCATCTGGGTTGTCGGTCGCTTCGTAGTACTCAGTGGGGTTGTCGCGGACCGCAGACACGACGGTGACAACGTCTCCGGTCTCCTTATCGGTGAACTCCGCACCAACCTTGACCTCAGCGCCCTCAGCCTTGTCGCTGGCATCCTCAGCGCTGTCCGATTCCGCTGTCTCCTCCGGCGTCTGCTCTGCTTCCTCTCCTGCTTCGAGAGCTTCTTCCTGCCCTTGACCGGGCGCTGCATCGCTGGGGGCTTCATCCACGGCCGAGTCGTCAGTGCCACAGGCCGACAATGCCAGTACGGCGGCAATGGCCAGGGCTGAAGACTGGGTGAGGAATCGGGCTGAGTGTCGTCCGGTGCGGTTCATCGGTGTCCCTTTCGAAATGATGGGCGCTGCATGAGCTGTGCGATTGACGACTCATTGGCCCTGACAAGGAAAGACTCTATAGTCGGCGACCCCGGAAGCAGGTGACGATCACAGCACACTGTGTAGCGGATCTGCCACAATTCCTCGCGACGATGCTTCGACGCCGGCTCTGACAGTGTCTGCCGCACCCTGGCCCGCAAGATGGCGCAAAAGAACCGGGCCAGACAGTTTACTGTCTGACCCGGTCAAGTGGAGCCCCCCATCGGACTCGAACCGATGACCTTCGCTTTACAAGAGCGGTGCTCTACCAACTGAGCTAGGGAGGCGTGGCGGCGAAACGATGCCGTCTGCGCCTACACGATAGTAGTCCATTCACCTTCGCCGCGACAAAACGGATGGTGGACGGACGCCACGATCGCGCAGCGGTCGACCACCACCTCGGCGCTGGTCGACCGCTGCTCGTGAAGTCGGTCAGCCCTTGATCTCGCCGGTGGCCTTGAGGATCTCCAAGGTCAGAGCCTGCGGATCGCTGGTCTTGTCGGTGTGCTTGCCGTTGATGAGCACCCACGGAGTGGCTTCCACGCCGTTGTCCAGAGCCTCCGAGGAGGTCTTCTTGACGTAGTCCTTGAACGTCTGGTCCGTGACGCAGCTCTTGACGGTCTGCTCGGGATCGGACTTGAGCTTCTTCGACGTGTCGACACCAGCATCCTCGGCGACCTTGAGCAGCTGCTCATCGGTGCGGCCGTTGCCCTGTTCTTCGGGCTGCTGAGCATACATCGCGGGGAAGAATTCCCTGATGGTTTCGGGCTGGGAGTCGATGACGCAGGCCGCCAGGTTGGCAGATCTAGTCGAGTACTCGTTGCCGGTGGACATGCGGTCGAGGATCGATACCGGTTTGTATTCGAGTACGATCGAGCCTTCGTCTGCGAGCTTCTCCAGCGTCGGCGCGTTGGCGTCCTCGAACGCCTTGCATCCGGGGCACTGGAAGTCGAGGTAGACGGTCACTGTGGCGGCATCTTTCTTGACGCCCGCGTCGGCAGGGCTCGGCAGATCCGACTCTTCGCCCTTGGGCATCTGCTTCGGCTGCACCACTTCGCCGTCCTTGGCCATGCTGACACCGCCGGCGACGACGTTGGCTGGCGTGATCCCCGGCTTGCTCTGCTGGAAGATGAGAACACCGACGATCGCGGCCACGACGACCACCACAACGCCGATCCCCACATAGAGGATGGTCTTGGCAGTCCTCTCCTTCTTGTTCTGAGCCTCCGCGATCCGGCGCGCGTTCTCACGGGCCTGGTTCCGCCGATTGTCACCGGACTTGTCACCGGAGTTGTTCTTCGCCATGGTTCCTCACGTTGCGATTGTCTGACGTCGGCCCAGCCTCGGACCGTGGGGAATCGGGTCGATATACGTGTCCCGACCGTCCCACCTTACCCAAACGGGTAGTGCCCCGACTCCCAGTGAAATTCAAGGATCACCGACACCGGCTCCAGCAGATGCCTGCGCCGGGTCCCGCGGACGCCGGCACCGGGTTCGGTCAGCTGCCTGCGCCGGACACGGCAACTTCCTAGACCGGGCCCGGCAGATAGGTGAATGGGTTGGTCGACAGGGGCCACCAGGTCATGCCGGCGTCCGACTGGATGACCATGATCGCAACGATGATGAGGAGCGCGATCGCCGACAGTGCGATCAGCCTGCCCAGCCGGTTACGGGTCACCCCGGAGACCATAAGCCGCGACCCGTGTCGCAGACTGCCCGCGCCGGGCCCCAGCCACAGCACGAGGCCACCGGCAGCACCGGCCGCCCACACCGACCACTGTTCGGAGTATCCGCTGGGCACGATTTCGGCAATGTCGAGTCGGGTGAGCACGAGCATTGCGACCCCCGCGATGGCCGGCAGGATGAGTGTTGTGATCGAGGTCAACACCGAGGCCAAGATCGCACCCGGCGCCGAGGCGAGCGAACGCAGGAATCCGCGGCCGTTCGTTCCGCGTTCGAACCGATGCTTCTGTGCCTTGCGGTCCAATCGGGTGCCGGTTCGCGCCAGTATCGACCACAGGAACACGAAGAATGTGACGAGCAGGGGACCCAGCGGCATGATCGTGATGGCCAACAGGATGAGGGCGAAGACCACCCATCCTCCGGTCCGGATCGTCCGGTAGGTCATCGGCCCCCACCCGTAGTCGGGTTGACCTGGCTGCCCCTGTTGACCGGGCTGGCGCAGTTGGCCTGGCTGCCCCTGTGGGACTCCGGTGCCATTGTGATCGGGTCGGGCGGTGCCCGGACCGGCCAGAGATCCACCCCGTCCGGCTGGAGGTCCGGCAACTCCATATCCTGACCCGCCGAGGTTGGTCCCGGCCATCGCTGAGCCCGGACCTGATTGGATGCTTCCGTTGGGATTGCGCACAGGTGGTGCGGTGCCCCGGTTCGTCACGGCCGGGCTTCCCTGCCTGCCTGGCATCTGGCCGTGCGGGGAGAAGCCCTGCCGTGGGTATGCTTGCGGATTCGTCCCACCGGGGCCTGCAGCTCCGGGGGTGGAAGCGTTCGGGTTCAGCGCCGAGCCTGGGGCGCCACCGCGCGGCGATCCGTGTCCGGTCGCGCCATAGCCCGAGACATCGTATCCGCCAGCTCCGCCATAACCACCGGCTCCTTCATAGGCCGCGGCACCGCCTGCAGCAGCACCGAGGGCCGCGGGCCCACCGTAGCCTGACCCGTTGCCGTCGACCGCGGGCATCCGCGCGGTCCCGGTCGGCGAGGCCTGGTTCCAGCTGCCTGCGGCCGGTCCGGAGCCCAGCTGCGGCGCACGCCCGGACTCGATGTCGACGAGAGCGTCGAGGATCATCTGGCCACTCGGCCTGCGCTCGGGTTTCGGGTCGAGGCAGGCTGCGATCAGGGGAACGAAGTTGCGGGGAGCGTTCTCCAGGTCGAACTTACCCATGGCCACGCGCCCCAGCACCGCTTCGAGAGGACCGGAGCCGTAGGGGTTGCGGCCGGTGGCGGCGTAGGCCATGGTCGCGGCCCATCCCCACCAGTCGGTCTTCTCGCTCGAGGTCTTGCCGTCGGCGATCTCCGGAGACAGGTATCCGGGTGTACCCATCACGAGGCCGGTCGCGGTCACCCGCACCTCGTCGGCGACCTGGGCGATGCCGAAGTCGATGACCATCGGTTCGCCGTCCATGATCATGACGTTCGCGGGTTTGAGGTCACGGTGGATGACACCGGATTCGTGGACCGCGTTGAGGGCGTCGAGGAGAGCGTGGCCGAAATGGACGAGTTCGTCTTCGGCGAAGGGGCCATTCTCTCGCACGTCATCGGACAGGGTCTGGCCGTCGACGAACTCGGTGATGATGAAGGGCTGTGCGGATTCGAGTTCGGCGTCGAGCACCTCGGCGATTCGGGGATGTTTGATCCTTCGCAGGGTCCTGACCTCGCGCCCGAGACGTTTTCGGGCGGTCTCGTCATTGGCGATGTGCGGGTGCAGAACCTTCACGGCGACAGGGTTGTTTCCGCCGTCGACACCGAGATAGACAACACCCATACCGCCCGCACCGAGCTCCTCGATGAGGCGGTAGCCTCCCAGATCCTGACCCATCACCCTGCCAAGCGTAGTCGAGCGAGTACAGTTCGTTCCAAGGACCGACTCAGGAGGAGGCGCAGATGAACACCGTCAACTCTGCCGAAACGACCACCCCATCCACGTATGGTGACAGCGATTTCGTTGTCGTTGCCAACCGTCTGCCCGTGGACCGGGACCCTGCCGAGGAAAGCCAAGGATGGCGTACCTCACCTGGGGGTTTGGTCACTGCGGTGGCGCCGGTGATGAAGGCTCAAGAAGGTGCATGGATCGGCTGGACCGGGGTTCCCGACGTCGATTTCGACCCCTTCACGATCGACGGGATGCATCTGGTTCCCGTCACCCTAACCAGTGAGGATGTCCTCAGATATTATGAAGGATTCTCCAACGCAACTCTGTGGCCCCTCTACCACGATGTGATCGTCCCGCCCGAGTTCCACCGCACCTGGTGGGACTCGTATGTGCAGGTCAATGAGCGCTTCGCGGCCAAGGTCGCCGAGGTGGCTGCCAAGGGTGCCACCGTCTGGGTCCATGACTATCAGCTTCAGTTGGTCCCGCAGCTGGTGCGCCGGATGCGACCGGACCTGGCGATCGGGTTCTTCAATCACATCCCGTTCCCACCGTTCGAACTCTTCGCCCAGCTGCCATGGCGCGACGAGATTCTGCGCGGACTCCTCGGCGCGGATCTCATCGGATTCCAGCGACCGGCCGATGCCGCGAACTTCCGACGTGCGGTGCGCGGGCGCCTCAACTTCACGACGAAGGGGTCAACGGTCGCCGTCCCCGACGGTGAGCTGCTGTCGGCGCACACTGTGCGGGCCGAAGCGTTCCCCATCTCCATCGACACCCCCTACCTTGAGGAGCTGGCGCGTGATCCTCAGATCATCGAGCGCGCGCGTCAGATCCGCGAAGAGATCGGCAACCCGAAGGTCGTCATGCTCGGTGTGGACCGGATGGACTACACGAAGGGCATCCGGCACCGCCTCAAGGCCTTCGGGGAGCTGTTGGCCGAAGGGAAGCTCGACGTCGAGGATGTCGTCCTGATCCAGATCGCGACCCCGTCGAGGGAGCGCCTGGAGCAGTACAAGATCATCCGCCACGACGTGGAACTGGCCGTCGGGCGGATCAACGGCGAGCAGGCCGAAGTCGGATCCATCGCCGTGCACTACCTTCACCATTCCTACCCCCGCGATGAGATGACCGCGTTCTTCCTCGCCGCCGACGTCATGCTCGTGACCGCTTTGCGTGATGGCATGAACCTGGTGGCCAAGGAGTACGTGGCCTGCCGCAGAAGAGATGACGGTGCCCTCGTGCTCTCCGAGTTCACCGGGGCCGCCGATCAGCTCAAGGCGGCAGTGATGGTCAATCCGCACGACATCGGCAATCTCAAGGCCGGCATCCTCGACGCTGTGCAGATGGATGAGAAGACCCGGGCCCGACGAATGAAGCAGATGCGCAAGAAGATCTCCACGGACACGGTGAGCATCTGGTCGAAGAAGTTCCTCGCCGAGCTCGAGGCCATCCATAAGAACCCCGAGGCGATCATCCCCGACCGTCCCGCAGCCCTCCCCGAGCGGCCGACAACGGCGTCCGATCGCATCACCTCCACCGTCGACGAGGATCGTCAGTGACATCGGATCCGGATGCCATGCCGCCTTCCCAGACCCGTCCAGGACAGTCCCACCCAGAGCAGAATCCGCCTGGGCGGACCGAACCTGAACAGGCGCCGTCATCTGAGGTGGTGCCGACACCACGCTCGACTCCCGGCTACACGTCCGCAGCTGCCCTCGACCTCGAACAGGCCACTAAGGCGGAGTCGGTCCTCATCGCCCTCGACTTCGACGGCGTGCTCGCTCCGCTGCAGGACAATCCCGAGTTGTCCCGGATGCTCCCGGAGTCAGCACAGGCGATCATCGCCCTCAGCCTCCTGCCCGCGACTCGCGTGGCCCTGGTCTCCGGGCGCGACGTCGCAACTCTGCGCCGTCTGGTCGACCCACCCCCTAACGTGTGGCTGGTCGGTTCGCACGGCGCCGAGGTGGACCTGGGCTCACAATCACCTGAGGTGACGGTGACGCAGCCCGAGGTGAGCGCCGAGGAACAGCAGATGCTCACGGCGATAGACGCCCACATCGAATCCTTCGAACTCGACCTGTCATCGGGCTCAGGCTCAGCCCCCGACACCGACACCGACACCGACACCGACACCGAGGTCAGGGTCGAATACAAACCTTTCTCTCGCACTGTGCATACGCGCGGCCTCGACGCGGAGTTCGCGTCCGCTCTGCATGCTCATGTCATCGCTGTACAGACCGAATACCCCGGAATCCGGGTCATCGAAGGCCACGACATCACCGAACTCGCGGTCAAGACGGCAACGAAGGGCGACGGCCTGCGGGCCCTCATCGCCGTCGGATCACCGACAGCCGTCCTCTACCTCGGCGACGATGTCACCGACGAAGATGCCTTCGCCGAACTCGAAGATCTGAGCACGAGCCTGAGCATCAAGGTCGGACCGGCCCCGACCCGCGCACCCTGGCGGATCACGGACCCCAACGCGGTCGCCGAACTCCTCACCCGAATCGTGAACGAACGCCGCGCACACCAGCCCCGCCCCTGAGGCGCCTCCGCGGAGGCTGAGTCAGCATCGCTGGGGCCGCGTGCACCCTCGGCTCCGCTGGGTCAGCTGCGTCAGCGTCGCTGCGGCGGGACCGCACTGGCCCGCAGGACGAGATCCGGGGTCACCGAATAATCGATGGCCACCGCCTCGGCGGGATTGGCCATCATCGTCCTCACCTCGCCCAGCGCGGACACGGCGATCGCCTCCCAGTCGTAGCTGACCTGAGACAGGGGCGGGGCGATCACATCGGCATCGGGCATGTCACCGACCGTGAGCAGGGAGAGATCCCGCGGCACGTCGAGGCGAGCGCGGGCGGCGGCCTCGAGAATGCCGAACGACAGCGACGGCGCACAGGCGATGACGGCCGAACACTGCAGGTGGAGCAGCTCTTCGGCCGCGGCGACCCCAGCCATGGTGCCTCCCGCGGCTTCGACCACGGGCGCCTGATCACGGGTGGCGGGTATGTGAAGGACCCGGGCCATGGACTTGCGGAACCCGGCGATGCGACCGGCCGCGGCAGAGTCGCGGAGCACGGCCAGCCCGATGCGACGATGCCCCAGATGCACGAGGTGCTGGACCGCTGTCGCGATGCCGTCAGTGGCATCGAGGACAATGCGTGCGATCCCGTCGGAGTGCCGGGCGTTGGAGACCCTGATCTGCGGCAGATTGCGTTCGGCCAGCTTTGCGGCGAGCTCGCCGGCCGCTCCCCCGCCGAGGACGATCGCGCCCTGAACATGAGGCTCGCCTCCCTCAGAGCCGAGCAGCGACTCGGCCAGGGCATCGGCCCGGTAAGCGGCCGCCTCCACGTGCACTGCCGCGATCCCCTGAGCAAAGATCTTGCTGGTCAGAAGGTCGAACAGACGCGTATAGGGATCGACGTTGCCTGCCGGCACGGCTGGCCGCACCAGGGCCACCATCTGCCTGGAGGGTGTGTTTCGGCTGCCCGAGTCCACGCCGAGGATCGCCAGCGCCCGCCTGACCTTGGCCAGTGAGCCCGGAGACACCGATTCGGGGTCGCGCAGAGCCCGCGACGCCGTCGCCTTCGATACCCCAGCCGCACCTGCGATGGCGCCGAGACCGACATGTTTGTGTTCACCGGGCTCAGGTGCAGTCGGCGTGCCGGGACCCGAACTCGAGTCAGCTGTCGGGCTCATTGTCTCGCCGCCGTCGTCGAGGCACGGGCCAAGAGCCGGGGACGGAACACCGGCGGAACCGATTGGAGCTCCTCGCCGGAGATCTTCAGCGTCGACAGAGTCGCAGCCACGAGTGCCTTTGAGAGTCCCTCGACGTCGATGCCGAGCACAGTGGCCGGTGGGCCGGTGAACTTCATCGTCGGTGAGTCTCCGAAGCCCACGATCGACATGTCACGCGGGACTTGCAGGTGCCGGTTGCGCAGACCGTGCAGAGCTCCGTGCAGCTGCAGGGCCGATTGCACGATCACCGCGGTGCAGGTCGCATCTTTGAGGTCGAGTGCGGCACGCGAACCGCCGGAGAAGGACTTCGGGACCTGCGAGATCCAGTCATCGAGCCTGACCCCGAAATTGCGTGCAGGGTGCTCCGCGCGGAAGCGTCTGATCAGCTGCACCGCCAGCTCGCCGCTGTCATTGCAGATCAGACCGATGCGCCGGTGACCGATGGCCTGAAGGTGCTCGAAGGCCGTCGTCATCCCCCCTCCGAGGTCGAGGCGGGCGGCGATGATGTCTCCGCTGGCATCGTCGGAGTCCACCGCCGACTGTTCGTCGACGCGGATGCACGGAATATCCGTGTGCAGACTCGTCAGGGTCGGAGTCACCAGGGCAACGGCACCGGCGTCGACGGCGACCTCAAGCGGGCTGGTCTCGGTTTCGACGGACGGTCGGGTGATGAGCAGACCGTGTTCCTGCAGTGCAGCGGCCACGCGAGTGCAGACTTGGACCTGCCAGTATTCGGGGTTTCCAGGCGCGCTGACAGCGACCAGCCGCCTCGGCGTCTCATGTAGGAGGGTGGAACGAGAGTAGCCCAGCGATTCCATCGCATCGAGCACTCTGATCCGAGTCTCATCGGCCACCGCACCACGCCTGCCGAGAACGCGGGAGACGGTCGCCAGGGACACACCCGCCCGGGCGGCGACATCGTCTAGCTTGACCTTCATACCGGGAAGTCTATCGGGGTCAGCCTGCTCAGGGGCGGGCAGCACGGGGGTCGAGCAGCTTGGGCCGGTGTCGACTCCGCTCCCGATGCTGATGTCAAGGTCAGCGTGCGACGATGTGTTGAACAATCGCATGATCCGCAGTTTCTCGCACAGCGTCCGCCCAGGCGTGCGGGCGTGCGCTGGCACAGTGCTGAGAATCACTCTACGCTTTGTCGAATAGACTGTCACCGAGCGCATTCAACGGCTTAGGATGAACATAACTGAGCATCCCCGCCAGGTCACAGACGACCGGCTGCTCACGAAGACTTTAGGAGGAAACATGTCAACAGTGTCGTTGAATGGCCTCAGTCATGCCTACGAGAACACCGTGTCCGCTTCAGTGCATCCGTTCAATCTCTTCATCGACGACGGCGAGTTCGTCGTCCTCTACGGCCCGTCCGGTTCCGGCAAGTCGACCATCCTGCGAATGCTCCACGGTCTCGAGGCCCCCAAGTCGGGCACGATCCTCATCGACGGCAACGATGTCACCCATGCCGCGGTCAACGATCGCGATGTCACCCTTGCCCTTGAAAGCTACGCCCTCTATCCGCATATGAGCGTGCGCGACAACCTCGGCTTCGCCCTGCGCGTCGATGGCCTCCCCGCCGAGGAGATCCGTGAGCGCGTCGAGTCCGTGACCGCGAAGATCGGACTGCGCGACATCCTCGATGCCGTGCCCGGCGATCTTTCGGCTCTGCAACGCCAGACGATCGCCCTGGCCCGGGCCGTGGTCCGTCAGCCGAAGGTCCTGATCATGGACGAACCGGTCGTCAATCTCGTCCCCGAACACCAGGCCGACACCTTGCGCCTGGTCAAGGACCTGCAGCAGGAACTCGGGCTGACCACACTCTACGCCACGGCCGACCTCGAGGACGCGAAGGTCCTCGGCGACCGCATCGCCTTCCTCGACCATGGGCGCCTGATCGGGGTGGAGAAACCTGAAGTCGCCGAGGCGCTCGTCGCCTCGATCGCGGACGTGGACTCCTGATCGGTGCCCGAGACCTCAGCACCCCAGGTCCAGGCGGTCCACAGTGCCGACCATGCTGCGATAGCGCGGCTCCCCTGGCACTTACCCCTCGCTGACTGGCCCCAGGACTTCCTCGGCGGACTGCCCCGCGGAATCTCCCGGCACGTCGTGCGCTTCGTCGAGATCGACGAGGAGGTCCTCGCGATCAAGGAGACCGACGACCGTCGGGCCCTGCGCGAATTCGACATCCTCGGTGTGCTCGGGAATCTGGCCGTCCCCACGGTCGAACCCCGCGCCTATGTGACCAACCGATCCACCACCTCGGCGACGGAACTGCCTGGAGCACTGCTCACGGCCTATCTGGACTTCTCGCTGCCCTACCGTGCCCTGTTCTCCCGGTCCCTGGCCGAGGACACGGCCGGTCGCCTCGTCGATGCCCTCGCGGTCCTGCTCGCCCGACTCCACCTCGTCGGTTTCTACTGGGGCGATGTGTCCCTGTCGAACACCCTGTTCCGGCGTGATGCCGACGCCTATGCGGCCTATGTCGTCGACGTGGAGACCGGTGAGCTCCACGACCAGCTTTCGAACGGTCAGCGGCAGATGGATCTGCGCATCGCGCGCACGAACATCGCCGGTGACTTCCTCGACCTGCAGGCCGCGGGTCTCATCGATCCTGCCGTCGACCCGTTGGCGGCCGGTGAACGCCTGTTCGAGGCCTATAACGGACTGTGGACCGAGCTGACTCGGGTCGAGGAGTTCTCCGTCAATGAACGGTGGCGCATCGACGAACGCATCCGCCGGCTCAACGATCTGGGCTTCGACCTGGGCGAGCTGACCGTGACCACCGACCTCGACGGAGTCAGCCTGCTGGTCGAGCCGAAGGTCGTCGAACCCAACCACCATTCCCGCAGACTCCTGCGACTGACCGGCATCGGCGCCAATGAGAACCAGGCGCGGACGATGCTCAACGACCTCGACTCCCACCGCAGTGCGCCCGGATTCACAGGCGGAGCACACGGTTCCGGCGAGCTGCCCGTCGAACTCGATGAGGACCAGGCTGCCCGCCACTGGCTCGACGAGGTGTACAAGCCCCTGATCTCCGCCATCCCGGAGAACCTCACCCACAAGCTGGAACCCGGACAGATCTTCTACGAGTTCGTCGAGCACCGGCGGGTGATGTCCCGAGCCAGGCAGCGCGACATTCCGACGATGGAGGCCATCGCCTACTTCATCGTCGACTACCTCGCGAACCTCCCCGACGAAGCCCTCTACGTCGACAGCCGAAAGTTCTGAGGCCAGAGCTTTCGCGCAGCAGCTGCGCGCCGGGTTTTGGCTAAGCAGGTTCGCGCTGGAATTCCACCACGTGGAACGTGGACCCCGGAGCCGCCTCGGCGGGCATATGTTTGAGAACATCAGAATCGGGTCGACGACGACCACCGTCGTTGCCGCCCTCCCCCACGAGAAACCCCGGAAGGACCTCCGATGTCGCAAACCCCGCAGAACTCCATGCCGTCGAGCCAGAACTCCATGCCGTCGAATGAGGACAATCCGTCGATCCCGTCCCTCTTCGACCTCAGCGGCCGCACTGCCGTTGTCGTCGGAGCCGGGTCCGGGCTGGGCCAGGCGAGCGCGATCGGCCTCGCCGACGCCGGAGCTCATGTCGTCGTCGCCGACCTCAACCTCGAAGGTGCCGAGGAGACGGTGCGGATCATCTCCCAACGCCAAGGAGCCGAACGGGCCGGTGGCAAGGGCGGGCACCGCGCCACCTCCTCGCCGGGCGCCGAGACCGCCCGCGTCGACATCACCGACACCGAGTCGGTTAATGCCCTCGTCGCGGCCCACCCGGATGCCCAGGTTCTCGTCATCACCCCGGGCGCGAACGTGCGCAAGCGACTGCTGTCGACCACCGATGAGGAATTCGACCGGGTCATCGACATCAACCTCAAAGGCACCTATCGTCTGATGCGCGGCTTCGGCGCCGAAATGGCCGAGCGCGGCCGCGGCTCCATCGTCACCTACTCTTCGTTCCGGGCTCTGGCGATCGAACCGGGCCAGGGCATCTACGCCGCGGCTAAAGCCGGTGTCGTGCAGCTGACGAAGACGCTGGCCAGCGAGCTGGGGCCACAGGGTGTGCGCGTCAACGCGATCCTGCCCGGGCCCTTCGACACCCCGTTGACCCAGCAGATCAAGGCCGATGAGGAGTGGTGGAACGCGTATGCGGAGAAGACCGCTCTGGGCCGCTGGGGGAACCTGCATGAAATCGCCGGACCCGTGCTGTTCCTCGCCTCAGATGCCTCGACCTTCGTCACCGGTCACTCACAGCTCGTCGACGGCGGCTGGATGGCCCAGGACGGCCGATTCTCACCACGGCTGTAAAGCTCCGCTGCCGAGTAAAGCTCCGCGGCCGAGCGCAGTTGTTGCGGCGATCGCGCGAGCGGTCGTAGGGGGCAGGCGAGTGCGACCGTCGTGGCTGCACGTGCAAGAATATTCGCATGACCGCTCGAGACAGCACCACCTCCCCGACTGCGACCGACCGACCTCGGCTGGCCAGTCAGCTGGTCCGTCGCAAGTCGATCAGCAGCATGGTCGAGGACACACAGGCTGCGTCCACGGGCCGTCTGCGCAGAACATTCGGCGTCTTCCAACTGACGATGATCAGCGTCGGCGCCACCTTGGGCACGGGCATCCTCGTCATCCTCGGCGAGGCCGTGCCCATCGCCGGTCCCGGCATCTGGATCGCCTTCATCCTGGCCGGAATCACCGCCCTGCTCTCGGCCGTGAGCTATGCGGAGATGGCGGGCATGGTCCCTGTCTCCGGATCCAGCTATTCGTATTCCTACGCCACCCTCGGCGAGGGCGTGGCCTGGGTCTGCGGCTGGTGCCTCGTCCTCGAGTACGCGGTCTCCGTGGCAGCAGTGGCCGTCGGTGCCGCCGACTACGTCAATGAGACGCTGCGCATCTTCGGTCTGTCACTGCCGCCAAGTCTGACCGCCGGCCCCGGTGTAGCTGACAGCCCCGGCGGCGCCGTCAACCTCTCGGCGCTCATCGTCGTCCTCCTCGCCACGGTCCTGCTCATGCGCGGGGCCAAGGAGTCGGCCATCGTGAATACGATCATCGTGTTCGTCAAACTCGGCATCCTCGTCTTCTTCGCCATCGTCGCGTTCACGGCCTTCCAGGCCGGGAACTTCGCACCGATGCTTCCCATGGGGGCCGCCGGAGTCACAGCAGCGGCCTCGAGCGTGTTCTTCTCCTACATCGGCTTCGATGCCGCCTCGACTGCTGGTGAGGAGGCGAAGAACCCGAAGCGGGACATGCCGCGGGCGATCATCCTCTCGATGGTCATCGTCACCACGATGTACGTGCTGGTGGCAGTCGCCGCAATCGGTGCCAGGGAATGGGAGTGGTTCAGGCTGAAGACGACCGTCGCTCCCCTGGTCCAGATCGTCCACCAGCTCACACAGTCCAACCTCGCGGTCTTCATCTTCGCCGTCGCCGCGGTGCTCGCGATCTTCTCGGTCGTCATCACCGTCCTCTACGGGCAGTCACGCATCCTGCTCTCCATGTCCCGCGACGGCATGGTTCCAAGAGTCTTCGGCATCGTCTCCCCGCGCACGGGCACTCCCCTGGTCGGCACGTTGGTCACCGGCGTGCTCGTCGCGATCACCGCTGCACTGATCCCGCTGGGCGAACTCGCAAATGCCACAAGCATCGGCACACTCTTCGCCTTCTGCCTCGTCAACATCGCCGTCATCTACCTGCGCGTCAAACGTCCGAACCTGCCGCGCTCATTCAAGGTGCCCTTCGGACCGATCATCCCGGTCCTCGGCTCTCTGGCATGCGCGTTCCTCATGATCAACCTCGGCGGAACCACCTGGCTGGTCTTCGGCCTGTGGATGCTCGTCGGCTTCGTCGTCTACCTCACCTACAGCCGCCGCCACTCCCGCGTCGGCGCCCTCAGCGACAGCGAATACCGCGCCAGCATCAACGCCTGAGCGGCGGGTGCGGCTCGCTAAACCTCCCCGACGTCACAAAACCTCCCCGGCGCCGGATGTTATTAGTGACGTCGGGGAGGTTTAGTGCGGGCAGGCCGCCCCTCAGCCGCGGCGGGTGCGGGCGACTTCGTAGAGGGACACGGCCGCAGCGATTCCCGCGTTGAGGGACTCCGTGGTCGCGGCGATCGGGATCGAGACGATCTGGTCGCACTTCTCAGCGATGAGGCGCGAGATTCCCTTACCCTCTGAACCGACGACGATGCACACAGGGTCGCGGCTGAAGGTCAGTTCCGGCAGCTCGACGTCTCCGTCCATGTCGAGTCCGACGACGAAGACGTTCTGCTTCTTGAGCTCGTCGATGGCACGAGCCAGGTTGACGACCTGGGCGACCTTGATGCGGGCTGCGGCACCGGCGGAGGTCTTCCACGCGGCAGCGGTCATCGACGCGGCACGACGCTCGGGGATGATGACGCCGTGACCGCCGAAGGCAGCGGCGGAGCGCACAATCGCACCGAGGTTCCTGGGATCTGTGATGCCGTCGAGTGCGACGAGCAGCGGCGCCTCGCCCTGGTCGGCCGCAACCTGAAGCAGATCACGAGGCTCGGCGTAATCGTAGGGAGGGATCTGCAGGGCGATGCCCTGGTGGATCGCGTCGTCGGTGAGTCGGTCGAGGTCGGGCTTGCTCGCCTCGAGCATCGAAATGCCGCGCTTGGTGGCCAAGGTGATGGCTTCTCGGACGCGATCGTCCGAATCGATCCGACCGGCGACGTACAAAGCGGATGCCGGAACGTCCTCACGCAAGACCTCGAGCACCGAGTTGCGCCCGGCGACCATGTTCGGCCCGTTTTCCTTCTTGCGTCGCTTGGCCTGCGCCGAAGCGTTGGCGGCCTTCTTGTTCGCCGATGCCTTATGTGCCTTGTGATAGACACGGTCCTCGGCCTTGGGCGTGGGTCCGCGGCCCTGCAGGCTGCGCTTGTTCTTGCCGCCGGAGCCCTTGGTCGGGCCCTTCTTCGAGCCGCCGGCACGTGGGTTGGAAACCATGTGAATCCTTAAGAATCGTTGGTGGTCACGAACCGAGGTTCGTCACCGGGAGAAATTTTTGGAGAAGAGTGCAGCGGGTCAGCTGTCTTTGACGTGGTAGCGGTAACCGTCGGCCGTGTCCTCGATGACGATCCCGGCAGAGGCCAGGTTGTCGCGGATCGCGTCGGCGGTGGCGAAGTCCTTCTGCGCCTTCGCCTCGGCCCTTTGAGCGGCGAGCGCATCGACGAGGGAATCCAATGCCGATTCCACGCTCGCGCCCGCTCCCGACTGCGCCCATGCCTCGGCGCTGGGATTGACTCCCAGGATATCGAGCATCAGCTCCACCTCGGCGACGATCTGCGTGAGTTCGTCGCGGTCCTTGCCGGAGTCGAGGAGTTTCGCACCCTCGGTGACCTTCGCGAAGACCACGGACAGTGCACGGGGCACGCCGAGGTCGTCGTCGAGTGCCGCAGCGAAGTCCGCAGGCACGTCGACGCTGCGACTGCTGTAGGCATCGCTGACATCGGGCAGTGCGGGCGCGTCGTCGCCGAGCGCCTGCCGGGCCCGCTGGAGGAAGTTCGCCAAACGGTCCAGCGAAGCCGTCTGCCGGTCCATGGCCTCGGGTGAGAACTCGAGGATCGACCGGTAGCTGGCGCCGGTAAGGAAGTAGCGCACGGCCAGCGGGCTATAGCGGTGGAAGAGCTCGGAGGCGAAGACGGAGTTGCCCAGTGACTTCGACATCTTGTCCCCGCCCACGTTGAGCAGGCCCGAATGCATCCAGATGTTGGCGAACCGGTCACCGGCCGCACGCGACTGAGCCAGCTCGTTCTCGTGATGAGGGAAGCGCAGATCCAGTCCGCCACCGTGGATGTCGAAATTCTCGCCGAGGTACTTCGTCGACATGGCCGAGCACTCGATGTGCCAGCCCGGTCGGCCTCGACCCCAGGGTGCCGGCCACGAGGCGGTGCCGGGTTCGCCGGGCTTGTGGGCTTTCCACAGCGCGAAGTCCCGGGCGTCCTTCTTACCCCGCATGTCCGCATCGTTCGCGGGTTCCATGTCATCGAGGCGCTGGTTAGTCAGTTCGCCGTAGTCGGCCCACGTGGTGGCCGCGAAGTAGACATCGCCGCTGTCGTCGAGGGCAGGGTAGGCGTATCCCGCTTCGATGAGTCGATCGATGAGTTCGATCATCTCGGTGATGTGTCCCGTAGCGCGAGGCTCGTAGCTGGGAGGCAGCACATCGAGGGCGTCATAGGCCTGGGTGAAGGCCCGCTCATATTTGAAGGCGTGGGCGAACCAAGGCCGGCCCACCTCGGCGGATTTCGACAGGATCTTGTCGTCGATGTCCGTGACATTGCGGACCAGGGTGACGCTGTAGCCGCGGTAGAGCAGCCAACGGCGAAGCTGGTCGAAGACCGAGGCGGAGCGCAGGTGGCCGATGTGGGGCTCGCCCTGCACCGTGGCACCACAGACGTAGATGCCCACGTGCCCGGCGTTGACGGGGCGCAGTTCGTCGGTGGTGCGGCTGGCGGTGTTGTACAGAGCGATAGTCACGCACACAAGTCTACCGGGGACAGGCGTGGTGTCACTGACTGAGCGGGCTTCATGACGCCGAGAGGACTATGAGGTGTCCGACATTTGATACAAGACTGTTACTCAGCTCACGTGACTTACGGCACGTTTCACAGAAAACTCCCAGTATGCTGGGGATCAAGTCAACGAGACCGCGCTTCTCCACCACAAGGAGAACCCTTGGAAGCGGTACGCTAACTTGCCGACGTCACGGTCACAGCAGACCGCCACACCGGCATCAGCCTCACAACACTGTGGTTGTACAGAAAGGAATTCCATTGTCTTCCACCAAAGCCCCCCAGAGGGAGGTCTTCGCCACCCGCGGCGCGTTCATCTTCGCCGCCATCGGGTCGGCGGTCGGCCTCGGCAACATCTGGCGCTTCCCCTACGTCGCCTACGAAAACGGCGGCGGCGCGTTCCTCATCCCATATCTGGTCGCATTGCTGACAGCCGGCATTCCGCTGCTGTTCTTCACCTACGCACTCGGCCACCGGACGCGGGCTTCTGCACCGCTGGCCTACCGCACCCTCGGCCGAGTTGCTGAGCCGATCGGCTGGTTCAAGACCGGCGTCGCCTTCGTCATCGGTGTCTACTACGCAGCGATCATCGCATGGGCCGGATGCTTCATGTTCTTCTCCCTCAGCCAAGCCTGGGGAGACGACGCAGAGGGCTTCTTCATGAACGACTACCTGCACATCGGCGATCCCGGAGTCTCACTCGACTTCGTTCCTGGTGTGCTCATCCCGGTCATCCTGGTCTGGATCGTCACCATCGCCATCCTCTACCTCGGCGTCCAGAACGGCATTGCCCGGTTCTCGAAGATCTTCATTCCTCTGCTCGTCGTCGTCTTCCTCATCATCGTCGTCCGCGCCCTGTTCCTGCCGGGCGCTGCCGAGGGCCTGAATGCTCTGTTCACACCTGATTTCAAGTCCTTGACTGATCCAGCGGTGTGGATCGCGGCCTATGGTCAGATCTTCTTCTCACTCTCGATCTGCTTCGGCATCATGATCACCTACGCCTCGTACCTGAAGAAGAGGACCAACCTCACAGGTTCGGGCCTGGTCGTGGGCTTCTCAAACTCCGCGTTCGAGATCCTGGCCGGCATCGGCGTCTTCGCCGCGCTCGGCTTCATGGCTGCAGCGCAGGGCGTGGCAGTCGGCGATGTCGCCTC
Organism: Brevibacterium sp. FME17; assembly: GCF_014897515.1. NCBI lineage: Bacteria > Bacillati > Actinomycetota > Actinomycetes > Micrococcales > Brevibacteriaceae > Brevibacterium > Brevibacterium sp. FME17. Next base: position 49,728 of record NZ_JABUYD010000010.1, on the reverse strand, counting down.
CAGCGGCATCGGCCTGGCCTTCATCGCCTTCCCGACTCTGATCTCGCAGATGCCCGGTGGTGCGCTCTTCGGCTTCGCGTTCTTCGCCTGCCTCGTCTTCGCCGGTCTGACCTCGCTGATCTCGATCGTGCAGGTGCCGATCCAGGCTCTGCGCGAGAAGTTCGGCTGGGGCAACAAGCTGTCCGTCCTCATCGTCGGCGGCGCCATGGCCATTGTCTCCATCCTGCTCCTGACGACGATCACGGGCCTCTACGTCCTCGACACGATGGACGCCTGGGCGAACAACCTCGGCATCGTCGGTGCCGCTGTCGTCGCACTGCTCGTCGTCGGTTGGGTGCTCAGGGGCGACCTGGGCAAGCTGCCGATCCTGCGCGACCATCTCAACGCGGTCTCCAGCTTCAAGGTCAACAAGTTCTGGATGGCATGCGTCGGCCTGATCACTCCGGTGCTGCTGGTCTACATGCTCGTCCAGCAGATCATCACCTACGCCACCGAGGGCTACGAGGACTATCCCGCTGGCCTTCTGGGCATCTTCGGATGGGGAATGATCGGCCTGCTGGCCGTGCTGGCCATCGTGCTCACACTGGTCAGATGGCCCAAGAAATCACTCGAAAACGCGGAAAGCGCAATCGCCGATTCCGTCCTCGAGGAGAACAAGCGCAAGGCAGCGGGCATCGACCCAGAGGCCGCCGACAACAGCCCTGTCGCTGCGAACACCACCGAAACAGAAAGCAAAGGAGTCTGAACCATGGGTACCTCGGCAATCGTCATGATGATCATCGCCATCGTCACCGTATGGGGCGGCCTCGGCGCCGCGATCATGCACCTGCGCAAGCACCCGGACGAGGAGTAGTCACCGCCGACAGGCACTGATCCACACCTGAGATCCGTTCCGACGAAGGCGGTTCGACACCTGGCAACAGGCGTCGGACCGCCTTCGTCGTATCATCTGGCGTCTGACCTGGCGTATCCCCTGTCTTATCGCCTGTCGGCTGACCTGGCCTATTGCCTGTCTCAATGTCTGCTATCGCACTGTCTTGCCATTCGGTGAGCGCGCTGGTCGTGAGGGCAATGCCTGGTTAGGGTAGGGCTGTACGAACTCATCGTCGGGCGCACTCACCCGTTGACAATGCGTTGTCAGCGCACAGAGCACAACGCCTAAGAGCACTAGGAGACGCAATGCCACAGACGGTCAAAGGTGTCATCTCCCGCAGCAAGGGGGCGCCGGTCGAGCTCACCGACATCGTCATCCCCGACCCGGGCCCAGGCGAGGTCATCGTCGATGTGAAGTCGTGCGGCGTCTGCCACACAGACTTCCACTACCGCGAAGGCGGAATCAGCGACGACTACCCGTTCCTGCTCGGTCACGAATCGGCCGGCACGGTCTCGGAGATCGGCGAAGGCGTCACCGACGTCGAGGTGGGCGACTTCGTCATCCTCAACTGGCGCGCGATCTGCGGCGAATGCCGGGCCTGCAAACGCGGTGAACCCTGGTACTGCTTCGACACTCACAACGCCTCACAGAAGATGACGCTGCCCGACGGCACCGAACTCGAGGCTGCACTGGGCATCGGCTCCTTCGCAGAGAAGACCCTGGTCGCGGCAGGACAGTGCACGAAGGTCCCCGAGGCTGACCCCGCTGTCGTGGGCCTGCTGGGCTGCGGCGTGATGGCCGGTATCGGTGCCGCCATCAACACCGGCGAAGTCACCCGCGGCAAGTCTGTGGCCGTCATCGGATGCGGCGGCGTCGGCTGCTCGGCCATCGCCGGTTCTGCACTGGCAGGTGCCGGCACGATCATTGCGCTCGACATCGATGACACGAAGCTCGAGTGGGCCAAGGATCTCGGAGCCACCCACACGGTCAACACCCGCGGCAAGAGTGAAGACGAAGTCGTGAAGGCGATCCAGGATCTGACCGGAGGCTTCGGCGTCGATGTCGCCATCGATGCTGTGGGACGTCCGGAAACCTGGCGTCAGGCCTTCTACGGCCGTGACCTCGCGGGCACCGTGGTGCTCGTGGGCGTGCCTACTCCGGAGATGGAGCTGAGCGTCCCGCTGCTCGACGTCTTCGGCCGCGGCGGCCGACTCAAGTCCTCCTGGTACGGCGACTGCCTGCCCGAACGGGACTTCCCGATGCTCGTCGATCTCTACCAGCAGGGACGCCTGCCCTTGGAGAAGTTCGTGTCTGAGAGGATCGGGCTCGGCGACGTCGAATCAGCATTCGAAAAGATGAGCCAAGGCAAAGTACTGCGATCGGTGGTGGAACTCTGATGACAACTATTGAGCATCTGGTCACGTCCGGAACGTTCTCGCTCGACGGCGGAACCTGGGATGTCGACAACAACGTCTGGATCATCGGCGATGACTCCGAAGTCATCGTCATCGACCCCGCGCACGATGTCGACGCCATCGCGGAGAAAGTCGGCTCGCGTGAGGTCAAGGCGATCCTGCTGACCCACGGTCACGATGATCATGTCGGAGTCGTCCGCGACTTCGCCCACCGCGTGGGCAATCCGCCCGTCTACCTGAATCCCGAGGACTATGTCCTCTGGGACATGACCTATGAGGGTTACCGGCCTGATGAGGAGATCTCCGACGGCGACACCTGGAACGTGGCCGGAGTGCGGGTCAAAGCCCTGCACACCCCTGGCCACTCCCCCGGTTCGACCTGCTTCTTCATCGAAACCGGACTGCCGATCCCAGCCTCGGCGGGAGCCGGACGTGCCGTCGGACCTGTCCTCTTCTCAGGAGACACCCTCTTCCACGGCGGACCGGGAGCAACCGGTCGCTCGCATTCGAGCTTCGAGACGATCATCGAATCGATCCAGAACGTCTTGTTCAAGCTCCCCGATGCCACGGTCGTCCTGACCGGACACGGTGAGCCGACATCGATCGGGGCCGAAGCTCCATCGCTGGAAGACTGGATCAAACGCGGAGAGTGAGATTCTTCGAGTGAGGAGGGGCCGTGGTCGCAGATCTGCGACCACGGCCCCTCCTCGTCTCCACCGCTGTGGACTCAGAACGCACCGCAATGTCGAGAGATCGAGCACGGGCGCTAGACTCATCTGGTGCCTGAATCTCAATCACCACAGTCCCCTGTACCCGCAGACTCATCATCGGGTGCGCTGACACCTAAAGCGTCCCGGGGCGGTTCTGGCCTCAAGGTCGGAATGAAGCCCCGCCACCTGGTCATGATGAGCCTCGGGTCGGCAATCGGAGCCGGCCTGTTCGTGGGCTCGGGAGCCGGTGTCCAGGCGGCCGGACCCGCCGTCCTCATCTCCTATGTGGTGGCCGGGCTCATCGTCATCTTCGTCATGCGCGCCCTCGGAGAGCTCGTGGCCGCCGATCCGAATCCGGGCGCATTCTCCCACTATGCCGGCCGAGCCATGGGCCCAGCGGCAGCCTTCGCCGTCGGCGCCCTGTGGTGGGTCCAACTCTGCCTCGTCGTTGCCGCAGAGGCCACGGCCGCAGCACAGATCGCGGCCAGCTACGTGCCATCGATCCCACAGTGGGTGATCGCCTTGGCCATTATGGTCGTCTTCACCGCTGTCAACCTCACCACTTCGGGCAGCTTCGGAGAGTTCGAGTTCTGGTTCTCCCTCATCAAGGTCGCCTTCGTGACTCTGTTCCTCGTCCTCGGCGCCGCGTACGTGTTCGGTTGGACTCCTGCAGACCCACCGGCGGCGGTCTTCACCGACGGATTCATGCCCACCGGCCTGCCCGGTGTCGCAGCCGGACTTCTCGTCGTGGCGTTCGCCTTCGGCGGCATCGAAATCGTAGCGGTTGCTGCGGCCGAGACCGCCAACCCGAGCCGAAGCGTGACACAGGCGATCAAAACCATCGTGTGGCGCATCCTGTTCCTCTACATCGGTTCTGTGGCGATCATCGTCCTCGTCCTCAATTGGAAGGACGAACGGCTGAGCGAGTCACCCTTCGTCGCGGTCCTCGACACCGCAGGTCTTCCCGTCGTCGCCTCGCTGCTGGCTGCAGTCATCGTCATCGCCCTGCTGTCTTCGATGAACGCCAACATCTACGGGGCTTCCAGAATGGCGTTCTCCATGTCCGATCGGAAGATGCTGCCGGCGGGACTGGGGCGCGCGACCAAACGCGGCGTTCCGATGGCAGCGGTGCTGGCCACCTCGGCGTTCGGATTCGTGGCAGTGGGACTGAACTACTTCTGGGCCGCCGAGGTGCTCAGAGTTCTCCTCAACGTCGTCGGTTCAACGCTCATCGTCACCTGGGTCGTGACGCTGGTGTCCCAGATCATCATCCGGCGCCGTGCCGAAGCCGCCGGCGAGGAACTGCCCTTGAAGATGTGGCTCTTCCCCTGGCTGTCATATGTGACGCTCGCGGGCATCGCCATGATCATCATCCTCGGTCTGACCGTGGAATCCGTGCGCATCCAGATACTCGGCACACTGATCTTCACGGCAGCGCTCTACGGGATCGGCTACTTGGTCACGCGCAAGCGCAAGGACTGAGCCAGTTCACGCAGGGCCGCCATATCGCGCACGGCCCCCGGTTCACGCAGGGCCGGGTGCTCTGACCTCGCCGAGGTTGGAGCCCGTCTCGCTGCTCGTCTGATCCACCCCTCGAGCATGTCCAGTGTCTGGCCCTCGTGGCGTCCGAAGTGTCGGCCCGCGTACTGGCTGACGTCGATGGGTACACATCGTTCCAAAGTGTCGAGGACGAGGCGGGCGGCTCGTGCCGACATCGGCAGCCGGATACCGATGGCGGCATTCACCGCTTCCGAGGCTGCCTGCGTAGGTCGACGCAGGTGCGATTCCAGCGCAGCCCAGTTTCCCTCACGAACACTCAGTTCGGCGACATAGGGAATGAACACTGCCGGCGAAGCCGAGATCATAACGCCCGGAACACCGACGATGAGGCCACCGAGCTCGCGGCGCAGTGCTGCCACGGTTTCCCGTCGGCCGCTGGCCATGAACACCGGTGTTCCGGGCGGATGCCAGTAACGGACGTTTCGGCCCGTGGTCCGTTCTGACAGGAGTGCTGGGGAGAAGATCAGAATCTCAGACTCGGGGAACATCGATGCGGCAATGTCCCGGTCACCGTCGACCTGGCTGGTGAGCGCGATGATAGGCGGGCTGAGAGCGACGATCGACGCGGCGACCGAATCGTCGAGGTCACCCGGCCGAGTCGTGAGCACCATCAGGTCCCACGATTCCAAACTCGCCACGGCCCAGTCAATGGCGCTGACTCGTCGCACGGACCCGCGCCCGAAGGACCTCACCCGTCGAGGGTATGCGGCGCCTCGGGTTGGCAGTGAGTCTCGGGTTGGCGGTGTGTCTCTGGTTGGCACTGTGTCTCGAGTCGGCAGTGTGTCTCTGGTCGAACTCACCGACCGTGAGACAACGACCGTTTCGTGCCGGTGGCCGAACAGTGCGGCGGCTGCGATGCCGATCGCTCCGGCGCCTTGGAACACGACCTTCATTCTGAGGTCACCGGTGCATCGGCGCTGCCGTCGACGCGTCGGCGCGCGCGACAGAATAGACAAGAGCATTCGCGATGGCCGCGACACCCTCGCCGCGTCCGGTCAGACCGAGACCATCGGTCGTTGTCCCGGACACAGACACCTCGGCGCCAGCTGCCTCCGACAGCGCCCGTTGGGCATCGTTCCGCCTGGTGCCGATCTTCGGACGATTGCCGAGGACTTGGACGGAGATATTGCCGATCTCGAAACCTGCGGCACGGACTTGACGTGCCGCCTCTGCGAGGAGAGCGGCCCCGGAGGCACCGGCGAACTCGGGCCGGTCGACGCCGAAATGCTGACCCAGATCGCCGATGCCCGCGGCGGAGAACAGCGCATCACAGCAGGCATGGGCGGCTACGTCGGAATCGGAGTGGCCCTCGAGTCCGCGTTCGCCAGGCCATTTCAGTCCTGCAACCCAGAGCTCGCGAGTGGGGTCCTCGGAGTACGCATGTACGTCCACTCCGATACCGGTGCGCGGAATCACCATGGTCATCGTTGCTGCCCTCTTTCGCTCGTTGTCCCGTCGCGCTTCGCAGCGTCGCAGGTCTCTTCGTCGCGCTTCTTTGCAATGTGCTCACCGAGAACGAGGTCGAGCGGGTACGTGATCTTCAGTGCTTCCTCGTCACCATCAACGGCGACCACATCGACGCCGAGGTGCTCGACGAGTCCCGCGTCATCCGTGGCCACCGGCGACCCAGGACCTCCAGCAGCCCGATCGTCTTCGTACTTCTCGTGTGCTCGACGCAAGGTGCCTGCGGCGAAACCCTGTGGGGTTTGAACTCGACGCAGGATCGAGCGGTCGAGATCACCGTGGAGAACCTCAACGGTTGGCAGGTTCTGGCCGAATTCGGCTCCGGAATCGACCCGAACTTGCCATCCGTCTGCGTCTGCCCGACGTGTCTCCACGCGACGGACGGTGTCGGCCATGGGCAGGACGGGAACGACCGCCTCGGCACCGGCACGGACAGCCGCGACCACACGACGGAAGACATCGGGAGGTGTCAGAGCACGTGCGGCATCGTGGACCAGCACAATGTCTGCGTCACCTGAATATTTCAAGGCTAGTTGCACAGATTCTATTCGATCATTCCCACCCGCTACAGCCGTGATTCGAATATCCGAAACACTGCTTTTCGCATTTTTGGGCCGCGATTCTGAAATGGAATCGATTTCTCTGCGGGCACTCATTAAAAACTCCTCGGGAGCGGCAACCACAATTGTGGAAGCAACTCCCGAGGAGATGATCGTCTCAAGACTGCGAGCCAGAAGGCTCTTCCCGTTCAGCCGAACGAGGGCCTTCGGTTCTGCACTGCCCAAGCGTGATCCCGACCCTGCGGCCGGAACGATGACGCAGGTACTCAGGACGCGAGCACTTCGTCGAGGATGGCCTCGGCTTCGGATTCCTCTTTCTTCTCGGCCAATGCGAGTTCGGAAACGAGGATCTGTCGAGCCTTGGACAACATGCGCTTCTCGCCAGTCGACAGGCCGCGGTCCTGCTCGCGACGCCACAGGTCACGAACGACTTCGGCGACCTTGATCACGTCACCGGACTGCAGCTTCTCAAGATTCGCCTTGTAGCGGCGAGACCAGTTCGTGGGTTCCTCGACGAATTCGGCGCGGAGGACGTTGAAGACCTTCTCGACACCTTCTTCACCGACGACATCTCGCACACCGACGAGGTCGCAGTTCTCCGCAGGAACCTCGATCACTAGATCGCCATGGGCGACCTGGAGCTTGAGGTACAGTTTCTCCTCACCTTTAATGGTTCGTTTTTTGATATCTTGGATTGTCGCTGCACCGTGATGTGGATAGACAACTGTGTCGCCGACCTCGAAACTCATAATCTCTTCAAACCCCTTTCGCGGACTTCCAGTTTACCATGAGGCGCGCCACAGAAATCGTTCAGGCTGCGGATTCCTCGTGCTAGGCTCCGCTGCGCGGTTTTGCGTCCAGCACCTCATCTCGGACGATGCCGGGTTTCCCGCGTCCGTAACCGTCGCACCAGGATCCGTAACCGCACCCGCCCACGTCCGTACCCGCATCACCAGGACCGGGCGCTATCGAAGTCCCCTTTCTGAGAACCTGCTCGGCCCCGCTCCAAGAATCTGCTCGGTCTCACTCCGGGTTCTACGGCCGGTCAAAAACCGGGTAGTATACAGATTGATCTTGTATTGCCACTTCAAGGAGCAAAATGAAACGGCACAACCGCGCGGCACTCGCAGTTGCCGCACTCGCTCTCGTCATCCCAGTCAGCGGATGTGCAAGCCTGCTGTCGCCCCACCAGACCGCCGACTACACCTACAACGCAGGCGACGGTGCATGGGCATCTGTCGGAGACGTCGAGGTTCGCGGTCTGATGCTGATCATGGATGAGACCGGCGAAGGCCCTGCCCAGCTGTTCTTCACGCTCATCAACAAGGGCGACTCCACTGCTTCGGTGTCTCTGGACGTCGACGGACAGAAGACCACAGAGTCGGTCAAGGCCGGCGAAACGTTCGTCCAGGACCCGCAGAGTTCAGCGACGTCGTCGAAGAAGCCCATCATCGTGGACGGACTCAAGGCGAAGCCCGGCGACCTGGCCGACATCACCGTCAAGGTCGGCGGTGACGAGAAGACCGTCCAGACTCAGGTCCTGTCCAATACTCTGCCGTACTACGAAGAGTACATACCAGACAAGAAGAAGTCGGATTCGCCCAGCGAGAGCGGCCAGCCCAGCGAGGGCGCATCAGCTTCCGCTGAGCAGAGCGAGTCAGCCACCAGCGCCAACGGCTGAACCCAGCCCCACGAGAGCTGAGAACTTCAAGGAGCCGCCCACATGATGTGGGCGGCTCCTTCTGTCTCACCTGATCGTTGCCTCTTGGCCCTGATCTCCCGAGAGGATCAAGCATCCAGGGAAGTTCAGCCTTCCTGAGGACGCCCAGCCTTCCCGAGGATGCTCAGGCTTCAAACTTGTAGCCCAGTCCTCGCACGGTTGTGAGCAGACGCGGCTCCGATGGGTTCTGCTCGACCTTGGCACGCAGACGTTTGACGTGAACGTCGAGGGTCTTCGTATCGCCCACGTAGTCCTCTCCCCAGATCCGATCGATGAGTTGGCCGCGTGTCATGACTCGACCGGAGTTTCGGATGAGGATCTCGAGCAGCTCGAACTCCTTCAGCGGCATCGACAGCTCTTCGCCGCGGACGCTGACGACGTGACGTTCGACATCGATGCGCACTCCCCCGGCTTCGAGCACCGACTCGTCATCGAAGGCTTCGGATTCGACATTGCGTCGCAGCACCGCTCGTACCCGGGCCAGCAGCTCACGCGAGGAGTAGGGCTTGGTCACATAGTCGTCTGCGCCGAGCTCGAGCCCCACCACCTTGTCGATCTCCGAGTCCTTTGCCGTGAGCATGATGATCGGCACACTGGACTTCGCGCGCAGCTCTCGGCACACCTCGGTGCCGGAGACTCCCGGCAGCATGAGGTCGAGGAGAACGAGGTCGGCGCCCTTGCGGTCGAACTCTGCAAGAGCCTTCAAACCGTCATCGGCAACTGTCACCTCATATCCTTCTTTACCGAGCAGATACGACAGGGGATCCGAGAACGAATCCTCGTCCTCGACAAGCAGAATTCGAGTCACGTTGTGAGCTTCCTTTGTTCGCTTCCGGTGTTCAGAACCTGGGGTGTCTCATTCTCCACTGCGCGGTCGCCCGTGTCGTCGACAGCGTCTTCTTCGGTGACATCATCGGCACCGGACTCGGATTCGGGTATGGCCCGCTCCACGGCATCGGCATCCGCCCGCGCCGAGTGCTCGAGCAGGACCCCATCGGGCGCCGAGGAGGATGCTTCGTCATCGGAGACGGTGCCTGCCAGCGGCAGCACGATGGTGAAGGTCGAGCCCTTGCCGAGGCGGCTCCAGACCTTCACCTGTCCGCCGTGGGTGGCGACGATGTGCTTGACGATGCTCAGCCCCAGGCCAGTTCCACCCGTGATACGCGAGCGTGCCGGATCCACGCGGTAGAACCGTTCGAAGACCCTCTCCGTGTCCTGGGTGGAGAGACCGATTCCCTGATCGGCCACGGAGATCTCGACGCGTTCGTCGACGAGTTCGACGCCGACGCCGATGCGAGTGCCGTCGGGTGAGTAGTTGATGGCATTGTCGATGAGGTTGCGCACCGCATTGACGAGAAGTTCGTAGTTGCCCTCGATGAGCATCCTGCCCGGAGGCGAGACCTCGATGTGGATGTTCTTGCCTTCGGCACGGGTGCGGGCACGGTCAGCGGCATCATCGACCACCTCGGCGGCGGAGATCTTCTCCGTCGCAGACGGGGCCGTGTGGTCCTGGACGCGGGACAGGTCGATGATCTCCTGCACCAGCTGAGTCAGCCGCTTCGACTCCCGCTGCATGCGTCCGCCGAAGCGTTCGACGGCCTCCGGATCATCGGAGAAGTCGGTGACCGCCTCGGCGAGGAGAGACATCGCACCGATCGGAGTTTTGAGTTCATGGGAGACGTTGGCGACGAAATCACGTCGGATGGAGTCCACGCGCTTGGACTCTGTCTGGTCGTCACAGAGGACGAGCACGAAGGCGGTGCCCAGGGGCGCGACCCGCGCATGGAGGAAACGAAGAATCGAATCGGTCTGTTCGCGCTTCTGTTCGAGGTCGATCTCTTCGATGAGACCTCTGGACCGGACCCGACCGACCATGCGCAGCATTTCGGGAGACGCGAGGGAATGCCCTCTGACCAGGCCGAACGTGTAGGCGGCAGGGGATGCTTTGACCACGTCATCGCCGGCGTCGAGAACGATCGCGGCCGAGGGCAGCACGGCCAGAACCTCAGCGATGCCCTCCGGGAGGTCGTCTTCGGAATGCAGATCGGCAGCATCACGGGAGCGTTCGCTGAAACGAAACGCCAGAATTCCCGCTATGCCCAGTCCCAGACCGACAATGCCGGTCAGGACCGCTACGATCAAGAGGTCCACGGCATCAAGCTTATGCGCTGTCCGCTTCGCAGGTGCACCGATTCGGGCCCAGAGCGTCGGTTTTGCCGAGGAATTCACCTCCACGTCAGATAACGTTCACCCACTGGTGTCAGGCTGAGTCAGTGTGCCTGCCCCGATGGGGCAGGCGTCCTGATGGGGCAAGCGCCCCGATCGGACGACTGTCCGCCCCGGGGCGATACGAGGCACGTCAGTCTTGCAAGTGATCCATGAGATTAAGGAACCGTTGTCAATGCGCGAAGTCTTCAGAAATGAGCTGGACGACCTGGCCACACAGCTGGTCGACATGTCCGTCAAGGTACACGAGGCGATGCGCCTGGCGAACCAGTCCCTGCGCAACAACGATCTTGAGCTGGCCGAAAAGGTGATCGAAGCCGACGCCGTGATCGACCATATGCAGTTCGCTCTCGACCAGCAGGCCGCCGAGATACTGGCTCTGCAGGCACCCGTCGCCGCAGATCTGCGCGCGGTCATCGGCTCCCTGCGCATGTCCGCTTCCCTCGAGCGCATGGGCGACCTGGCTCGCCACATCGCTCAACAGGTGCGCATCCGCTACCCGGAGTCAGCGATCCCCGAGCACTTCGCCGACACCTTCACCCGGATGGGCGAATCGGGAGAGAAGATCGCCGAGGCGACGGAGAACCTGCTGTCGAACCCGGGACTGCAGGCCGTGCCCACGATCAACGCAATCGATGAAGAGCTCGACGAACTGCATCTGAGCATCTTCGCCAAGCTGGCTGAGGCTCCCGCCGGTTCGCTGGCACCTCGCCACATCGCCGATGTCACCCTGCTCTCACGCTATTACGAGCGTTTCGGCGACCATGCTGTGTCCGTGTCCCAGAAGGTCGAATACCTGCTCACCGGCAACTGGGAACCCTACCTGTCGAAGAAGTGACATAGCCGCATCAGCCCGAGGCCGAGGAAAGTTCGACCTCGGGCTCTTCGCTGACGATCACCTTCCGTGAGCGCCGAATCCTGCTGGTGAGGCTGCGCGCGATGGTCTTCAGCACTCCTGTCGTGACCGCGACGCCCAGGAGCAGGAGAGCGCCGCCGATGAGCTCGGGCACTGTGGGACGGTCACCGAGGACGAGCCACGCAGAGAGCACACCGACCAGCGGGACGAGCAGCGAGAACGGCGCCACCTGGGAGGTCGGGAACCGCGCGAGCAGCGAGTTCCAGATGACATAGCCGATGAGTGAGGCGCAGCCGGCGGTGTAGACGACCGAGGCCACGACACCCCAGGTGGGGTGCGTCAGTGCATGGGCCACCTCGGCGGGGCCATCGAGGAACACCGAGAGCACGAACATCGGAACCGGGACGACGAGTGCCGACCACACGGTCATCTGCACACCATTGGTCCCCTCCTTCACCCCGCGGGCGATGACGTTGCCGACCGCCCACGACATAGAGGCGCCGAGGGCGACGAGGAAGGCCGCGATCGGGACGGAGGCCTGCAGGCTGAGGCCGATGACACCCAGCCCGGAGAGCCCGATGATGATGCCGACGATCTGTCGCCGGTTCGGGATCTCACGCAGCGCGAGCGCGGCGACGAGGACGGTGAATGCCGCCTGGATCTGAATGACGATCGAAGTCAGCCCCGCCGGAAGACCGAGGGACATCGATGTGTAGAGCAGACCGAACTGCCCCGCGGACATGAAGACGCCGATGAGCAGAACGCGACGGAAGTCCCCACGCGGGAACTTCACGAAGAAGATCGCGGGGATGACGACGAAGGTGAAGCGGGCTGCGACGAGGAGCAGCGGCGGCCAGTCACGCAGGCCGAAGTCGATGAAGATGAAGTTGACACCCCAGAGGACGACGACGAGCAGGGCGAGGATGTAATGGACGGGACGCATGCTTCCAGGATCTCAGCTCAGACATCAAAATTCTATTGAACATAAGTCCCTGGTTTCGTTAAACTATTTTGATGATCGATGTTCTCGCCCTGCGTACCCTCGTCGTCTTGGACTCAGTCGGCTCAGTCACGGCGACAGCGGAGGCCCTGGGCTACACCTCGGCGGCCATCAGCCACCAGCTGCAGAAGCTCTCCCGGTATATCGGGGCGCCCGTGACCGAGCGCACCGGACGTGGAATCGCACTGACCCCCATGGGGCGTGAGCTCAGCCGTCGCGGCACCCAGCTGCTGCAGGAGCTCGAGAGCCTCGAGACCGATGCTCGGGCAAGATCGGGAGAACCGCGTGGACGGATCACCGTAGGCGGGTTCTCGACCGGCATCCGCGGAGTATTGGTGCCGTCGCTGCCGCGGCTGAAGACCACAGCACCTGAACTGTCGATCACCAACATCGAAGAGGAACCCGACGAACTCATCGACATGGTCACGGCCGGCCGGATCGACGCCTCTCTGATCTTCGACTGGCGGGAATCCTTGCCCCTCGTGCCGTCGACATTGAACTCCGAACTCATCGCCGTAGATCGTGCCGATATCGTCATGCACCGGGACCACCATCTGGCCTCACGGTCGAAGGTGACCCGCCGAGACCTCCTCGACGAGGTCTTCGTCTCGGCACCACGCAACGGCGTATGTCACCGCTGGCTCACCGCACTCTTCGACCCGCTCAACGCCGAACCGCGGATCGAATATTGGGCCATGGAGTATGACACTCAGATCGAGTTCGCACGGGCGGTCGGAGCCTTGGCCCTCGTACCCAGGCTGGGCCGACCGCACCTGCCAGAAGACGTCGCTGTCGTCGAGCTCGACGATCCCAGCATCGCCCGCTGGATCTATCTCGTATGGCGATCATCGATGAGCGCCTCCCCGGCGATCGCACTCCTCCTGAAGGAGATGAGGTCGGTCGTCGAGGAGGCACCCGATAGCGCTGGCTCGGCACCCGGTGGTGCAGGTTCTCGTTGAGGTCAGCCTCAGCGGCCCTGGTTGGCGACCTGACCGATCGCGGCCTCGGCGGCAGCAGGATCAAGGTATGTGCCACCGGGCTTGACCGGAGTGAAGTCCTCGGTCAGCTCATAGTGCAACGGGATACCGGTGGGAATGTTGAGGCCGGTGATATCGGCATCGGAGATCCCGTCGAGGTGCTTGACGAGTGCCCGCAGCGAATTGCCGTGAGCGACGACGAGCACGGTGCGTCCGACGGTGAGTTCGGGGACGAGCCGGTCGTACCAGTACGGCAGGAGACGATCGATGACATCGGCCAGACATTCCGTACGAGGCAGAGAATCGCCGAGGTTGGCGTAGCGAGGATCTCCGGCCTGTGAGAATTCGGAGGCATCGCCGAGTGCCGGCGGCGGAGTGTCGAAGGAGCGACGCCAGGTCATGAACTGCTCCTCGCCGAACTTCTCGCGGATCTCCTTCTTATCCTTGCCCTGCAGCGCACCGTAGTGGCGTTCGTTGAGTCGCCAGCTGCGATGGACGTCGAGCCAGGAGAGGTCGGCGGCCTCGAGCGCCAGGTTCGAGGTGAGGATGGCCCGCTTGAGGCGGGAGGTGTATACGACATCGGGGATGAGGTCGGCCTCGCGCAGGAGCTCACCGGCCCGCTGGCCCTCTGCTCGGCCCTTGTCTGTCAGGGGCACGTCGACCCAACCGGTGAACAGATTCTTCTGGTTCCATTCGCTCTCGCCGTGGCGCAGCAGGATGAGGTTATGCGTCATGGCACCATTTTTGCACGACAGCACCTCCGTGCACAGACTCGCCCACGGACCGACCGTCTCGGCGGCTGACCGGCAGAGGACGAGCCAGCTGCTCGGCAAACGGCAGGCCACCTCACCGGCAGCGAATAGCATCGAGACGTTTCTCACTATTCGACATATCGTCTTGGCATCCGAAATGCACGGCTAACCTGAACTCATGCCCGAATCACCGACGCCACCACCATCCGGCCCACAGCATACTCCGAGCCCGCACTCGCACTCGCACTCGAGGCAGACTCCGTCGCCAGCTCAACAGCCGAGCTCCGACCGCAGTTCGATCATCGCTGTCACCGCACTGCCGGTTCTCGTCGTCCTCGCGGGAGTGTTCGGGTTCTTCTCCCCCGACACGTTCACGCCGTTGGCACCCACAATCACGTGGAGCCTCGGCGTCGTCATGTTCTTCATGGGGCTGACGCTGACCCTGCCCGACTTCGCCAGGATCGCGAAGAAGCCGTGGATCGCGGCGCTGGGTGTCGTCACGCAATTCATCGCGATGCCGCTGCTCGGTCTCCTCGTCGTCACGCTGTTCAATCTGCCGGCCGAGATAGCCGTCGGTGTCATCCTCGTCGGCTGTGCCCCCGGCGGCACCGCATCGAACGTCGTCACCTATCTGGCCAAGGGCGATACCGCGCTGTCCGTGTCGATCACGACGTTGTCGACCCTGCTCGCTCCGGTGCTGACTCCCCTGCTGACCCTGTGGCTGGCAGGCTCCTATATGGATGTGCCGTTCTGGTCGATGTTCGTCTCGATCTGCCAAACGGTGCTCGTGCCCGTCATCGTCGGTGTCCTGGTGCGGCTTGTGGCCTCGAAGCTCGTCGACGTGATCTCACCCGTCCTGCCCTGGTTGGCATCGGTCGCCATCGCCTACATCGTCGCGATCGTCGTGGCCGGATCTGCCGACTCCATCGCCTCGGCCGGACTCCTTGTCCTTCTGGCGGTCATCACCCACAACGTCCTGGGACTGGGCATCGGCTACGGTGTCGCGACCGCCTGCCGGTTGGACACCCCGACCCGGCGCGCGCTCTCATTCGAGGTCGGTCTGCAGAACTCCGGCCTCGCCTCCACCTTGGCGACGACGTATTTCTCCCCCTTGGCGGCTCTTCCCGGCGCCGTGTTCAGCGTCTGGCACAACGTCTCCGGCGCACTTCTGGCTTCACTGTTCGCACGTCGCCCCTACGGTAAGCCACCCCGTGAGCAGGTCGCCGCGAATGCTCGTGCACAGGAGTCGGTGCGGTGACCATGCAACCGACTCCATCTGGATTCTCCGTCTTCGAGGCCGAGACGATCACGCTGGCCGACAGGAGATTTCTGATTCGGCGTGCCACCGAGTCCGACGTGCCAGGCTTGGCGGCCCTGCTTCGCGATGACGCTCTCGGTGCCAGTCGCGAGGGTTCCGGCGCCGAGGAGATGGCCGGCTACCAACATGCGTTCAGCCTCATCGACTCCGATCCCAATCAGCTCCTCGTCGCGGTTGACGAGGTCACAAATGATGCCGAGTCACACGGTGCCGAGTCACACGGTGCCGAGTCACACGGTGCCGAGTCACATGGTGCAGATGCACCACAGCAGTCGCCTGAAACCCGCCCGGCTGCCCTTGTCGGAACCCTGCAGCTGACGTTGATCCCGAGCCTGTCACGGCGAGGTTCGACGCGGCTGCAGATCGAAGCGGTGAGGGTCGGGCCGAATGCTCAGGGGCTTGGTCTGGGCACGGCTGTCTTCGACTGGGCTCATGACTGCGGGCACCGGTTCGGGGCGTCGCTGGCTCAGCTGACGACCGATAAATCACGCGCGGATGCGCAGCGGTTCTATGCCCGTCTCGGATACGAGGCCAGCCACGAGGGCCTCAAGCGCGATCTGAGCTGAGCCTCACATCCACTTCACGCCGTCGACTTCGAACTCGCGGATGCGGTGAGCGATCATCTGCGCAAGCCAGGTCGGTGGCGATCTCGCGATCGCAGTAGAGCTTGATCGAGCCTTTTCCAGTGTCGAATTCGCTGAGTCGATCGGCGAAGGCTTCTCTGGTGCTGGGGGTGAACACGAAGTTCGCGTGCTTGGAGCAGCCAGCGAATGCGAAGAGGATCGTGTCCAGCGAATAGGCTGGGTTCCCCCACTTGAGGCCCTCCTCCGCTCCGGGTGCAGCGGTGCGGCTGAAGGCACCGAGGCGACCTAGAAAATCCCGCGTGTGCGCATCCTCGAAGCCTGCGATGTATTCGTCGAGATCGGCGGGCCTGCTCGTGTCCACTCATTTGGTCATGATCCGATCCTCACGCCTCAGGCTTCTCCAGGAATTCGTTGTCCGACCCGCTGAGGATGTCTTCGAAGGCCGCGAGGTTCCGGGTCGATTCCCCACGACTGATCCTCCAGGCCCACTCCTTCTTCATTCCGGTGAGGAAGCCGATGAGCAGGAGTTCATTGAACGAGGAGTCGGCGGTCGCCAAAATCGCCCCGAGCAGTGAGTCGAGTTCGTCGAGCAGCCGGTCCCGGGGAACGCTGGCTCCCAGATACACATCGCCGAGGGTGTCGATTCCGAACGACACCGGCCCCGGCTTCATGTTCTTGATGAGCAGCCAACGGTTGAACTCCGCGGCATTCTCATCTGGATGGCGAATGACGAACGCCTGCAGCTGCACCGTTCGCGCAGAGATGGTGATCGACACGGTCGTCTTCAGTTTCTTTTCGCCGGGCAGGACCACAGCGATCTGCGAGTCCTCAACGGCGTCGACCTCGACCTCGTTATCGTGCGCCCACTGCCTGACTCCAGCCAGGATCGTCTCGGTGTCGGTCGTCATCATGTGTCCTTCCGTCAGCGATTCGTTGACATGTTCAGCAGGTGCGCCCAACGAGGCTCGTCGTCGGATTCGATTCTTCCGTGCCCGCCAGCGTCGTGTCTGCGGTAGTCCTCAGCGGCGCGTCTGCCGTGGTCGTCACCGTCGCGTCTGCCCGGGTCGTCAACGTCGTGGTCAGTGCCGAGTCCGGCACCTCGAGGGCGCCGAGCACCGTCGCTGCAGTGGCCGACCAGTCGAATCGGGCGGAGCGATCTGCCGCATGACCTGCGAGTTCGTGCCGCAGTTCATCATCGAGGAGTATGTGCTCGAGTGCCATAGCCCAATGCCGGGGGTTGTGGTCGGCGATGAGCACGCCCGAATACGCGTGCTCGACGATATCGGGCAGGCCGCCCACCGCCGAGGCGATGGCGGGCAGCCCCGATGCCGATGCCTCGGCCGCGACCAGTCCGAAGGATTCGCTGCGTGAGGGGACAAACAGAATGTCCGCCGCACGATAGTAGGTGACGAGTTCGTGTGCGGGGACCGGAGGTCGCACCTCGACGCTGGGTTCGGCGGCGATCGCCGAGTTCAGTTCGTGCAGGTACGGGGTGGCTGATGTCGACGCTTCCTGGCCGGAGACTGCACCGAGGAGGATTCCCCGCGTCCGCGACGCCAGGTGCGGGTTGTTCTCCCGCAGGCCCGATATCGCATCGACGACGACGTCGGTGCCCTTGATGAACTGCATGCGCCCCACGTAGAGGGCGATGAATTCGTCCGGGTCGAGCCCCAGCTCGGCTCTGGCCTGAGCTCGATCCCCCGGGGAGAAGAGTTCGTGGTCGACGCC
This sequence comes from Brevibacterium sp. FME17, assembly GCF_014897515.1. Lineage (NCBI taxonomy): Bacteria > Bacillati > Actinomycetota > Actinomycetes > Micrococcales > Brevibacteriaceae > Brevibacterium > Brevibacterium sp. FME17. The sequence goes on along the minus strand of NZ_JABUYD010000010.1, from coordinate 31,984 downwards.
GGGCCTGGCCACCACGACGGTGTCAGCATCGGCGCCGAGTTCGTAGATGAGATCGCGACGTTCTGCCGGAGTGTTGGCGACGATCAGGTCCACCGCCGAGGCGATCCTGTCCTCAGCTTCCAGACGCTGAGGACGCTCGTGGCTGGTTTCAGAGTCGCGGTTTTTGACCGCGCCGATCGTGTGCATGCTCACGACGATCCGGGGGCGCTGAGCGGGCCTGGTCGCGTCACCTGTGACGTCTGCTTCCTGCAAGCGAAGTTCAGGCGGGCGAAGCTCCTGGGCACGAAGTTCCTGGGCGCGCAGTGCCGCCTCGGCGGAGATCCAATAGTGGGCCCAGATCAGGTCGGCCGAAGTGAAGCTCGGCTGGGTCAGGAGGAGCAGTGCGAGTTCGTCGATGGCGTCGGCAAGTTCGTCCTTGCTGGCCGCCTCGATCGGCAACTGGTGGAGCCTGACGTTCTCAGCAATCTGGAGGGTGTCGATACCCAGCCCGTCACGGTGTCCCAACCCGTCGATGCCGCTCGGATCGGCGGTGAAGACGTCGACCATGTGACCGGCGGCTGCTAAGGCACGCACCGACTGATCGACGTAGACATTCATACCTCCGGCATCACCCTGACCCGGCTGAGCCGCAGGCGAAGTGTGGAGGGAGAGAACGGATATGCGCACTGTGCCAGTTTAGCCAAAGAACTCGCCGAGGATCCGGCGCACTTCGTGACGACCGCGCCACAGGATCGAACCTGCAGGCAGAACCTCCAAGCGGGCCGCGGGAATCGCGGCTGCAATCGCCTCGGCGACCTCGACCGGATGTGCCGGATCATCTGCATGGGTGAGCACGAGGACCTCTCCGGGGAATCGAGCCAGAGCACTCAAGGGGTCGTTTCCTGTGCTCTCGTCGACGGCGATCTCGAGAGCCAAGCCGAGTCCGTCCGACATGTCCGTGTCGACGAGATTCTCAGCCCTGGTCTTCGTCCAGGCTCTGACTGGCAGGAGCTCGGCCACCCCTGCCGGTTCGCGCGAGAGCATGAGATCCGTGATGGATTCGACGTCGCCGGAAGCGACCGGGCCGCGCAGTTTCTCCAGGTATGCACGGTTGGCTTCGGCCACCTCGGCGGAGAATCCGGTGAAGGATGCCGGGAGCACGAGCGCAACCTTCTTCAGGTTCTGCGTTCTCGGATCAGTGGTGCTCAGCAGTCGCAGAAGTCCGCCGGCGGACATCGAGACACCGAGGGCCTGTGTCGCCGAGGTGGATGTCAGGGCCTGTGCCAGCGCCTCGGCGATCTGGCCGTAGTTCCACCCCGGGCCCGGTGAAGGTCGGCCACCGTGGCCGGGGAGGTGGAGGAAGTGTTTGGTGCCGGTGACACCGGTGCCGAAAGGGCGAGTATCACGGATCGCGCCGGCGAATCCGTGGCCGAAGAGCGTGTGAGGCTCACCGCTGCCGAAGGTGGCGATGTAGTCGGTGTCGGGGCCCGGAAGATTGAGGTCTTTCGTCATCAATGCGTGTTCGTCGCCAGCTCAGCGCCGGTAGTTCCGATTGCGATTGCGCGGGTCGATGGCTTTGATCTTCGGACGGACGTCGGTGAGGTAGACGATTCCGGCCACGAGCGCGATCAGGTTGAGGAAGATGATGCGCATGCCCATCGGCGGAAGCGCGATGACTGCGAGGGCAAGGCCGATACCCAGCAGGATGACCCAGAATTTCTTGCTCTGCTTGTCAACGGCGCGGTAGTTTTCGTCCTTGTAGCGGAGGCAGTCGATGAACGCCCACAGCTGAAGGCCGAAGGCAGCGACCGACAAGGCGAGAAAGACGATGCGCTGAAAGCCAGCAATGATTTCCATACCATCCAGCCTAGCAATCGCAGCTCTTCCGGACATGGAGCTGGCTCGGATCTTGGGCGAATCCCCACGCTCGGTTCACTCTCCACACATGAATCGCCTCGACGGTGGGAGCGCACAGATCACCGGTGGTCGGAGCGCACAGACCGCAGGCGGCCGGAGTTTCAGTCGTTCACAGGATCCCGGTCATGCGAATGCCAGCGCATACGCCCATGCCCACAACTACGCAGATGAGCATCGGGGCTCGCAGTATCGAGGCAAGGACTCCCACGCCGACGCCGATGAGCCGTGCCGGGTCTGCAATGTCCTGGCCGTCGAAGACCGCCGTCGTCGCGAAGACCGCTCCGATGAGAACGACCGTCGCGCGATCCATCCACTTCGTCACCGTCGCCGTCGAGTCGACTTCCGACTCCGCCGGCTTCTCAGAGGACTCTGCTGGACTGCCTGCTGACGCTGAGCCGCCGGCTGACGCTGGGCTGCTTCCCGCCTCTGGGCTGCTTGCCCCCACCTCTGGACTGCTTCCCGCCTCTGGGCTGCTTGCCCCCACCGAGGTGGTCGCGAGCTGTCGGCGTTTGCCCTTCGTGGCGATCGCCGCACCGAGCTTCACACCGGCGAAGCGCATGGCGTAGGTTCCGATGCTCAGCGCGGCGAGCGCGATGAGGAAGCTGACCGGGCTCATCGGCTCCCCTCCTGTCGATCGAAATCGTCCACGTCACTGCCATCGACCTGTGCTGGCCCTCCGCTGGCATCGGTCTGGGCTGGCCCGTCACCTGTGGTCTTCTGGGCGGTGCCACCTCGGCGCTTCCTGATGGCTGCACGGATCGACCAGCCGGCTGCCACAAACACGAACACCGACAGGGAGGTCACCGCCCCGAGGCCGAGCGGCAGGATCGGGGTCAAGAGGATCGCGATGACCATGCCCGCAACCGTGAGCGACAGCGTGGCTTTGCTCTTCAGGTCTCCTCGGATGAGGCAGAAGAGGATGATCGGGAAGGCCGCGTCGAGCCCGAGCATATCGGCGTCGATGACATTGCCGAGCCACTGCCCGACCATGGCGCCGCTGGGCCACATCAGCGCGATGGCCGCACCCATGAGGAGGAACGCGTGCCACTGGGCACGGTCGGTGGTGACCGTCCGCGAGACTGCGATCGATTCGTCGTTGACCCAATGTGCGGCGATGAGTGCGCGCCAGTCCTGCGGGAAGAACCGTCCGACGGACACACCGAAAGCGAAATTCCGCGAATTGACCAGCAGCCCGGCCAGCACCGCTAGGACCGGTGCGCCACCTGCGGCGATCACGCCGACGAAGGTGAATTCGGCGGCACCGCCCAGGGCGAACATCGCCAGCAGCAACGTCTGCCACCACGGGAATCCGGACACCGCCGAGATGGCCCCGTAGGACAGAGCGACCGCGATGATCGTGATCGTGACTATAGCGACGTCACGATAGGTCGAGCCCGGAAGCACCCGATTGATCGTGCGGAACACAGAACTCATGTTCTATATACTGCACACTCTCCACTCGTTCGTCAACTAGAACGATTTGTCGCTATAGTGAACCCATGAGTTCTCAACCACGCGATGAGACCACCGCGAACGACACAGCCGACAACTCCGAACCAGGGGACCCCTCGTCTGCCCCAACTCCGCGCGAGCAGATCGCCGTCGCCATCAAACGAGAGCGGATGCGCGCGAACCTCTCCCTCTCCGAGGTTGCTCGTCGGGCTGGAATCGGAAAGTCGACCATGTCCGGGCTGGAAGCTGGAGCCGGCAACCCCAGCGTCGAAACGATGTGGGCACTGGCGGCCGCGCTCGACATCCCCCTGGCCAGACTGCTCGATCCCCCACAGCACGAGGTCGCGCTCCTGCATGCCAAGGATCTGCCCAGCCTGCCGTCGAACACCGCGAACTATGCGGCGACTCTGCTCTCGGCGTCCCCATCGAATGCCCGGCGTGATGTCTACTTCATCCAGGCCGAACCGGGGCAGCCGCGAGACTCACAGCCGCATCCTGTCGGCACCATCGAGCACGTGATCTTAGGGCAAGGAGCGGCACGCATCGAGGTGCTCGGGCAGGCATACGAACTCCACGTCGGCGACTACCTCACCTACCCGGGCGATCAGCCGCACAAGTTCACCGCACTCAAACCCGAGACGACTGTCGTCTTCATCGTCGAAAGCCGCTGAACCGTTCGAGGGTCACTCCGCAGGGGGCCCGCCCGAGTCTCGGGTGTCTTCACTGAGGGAGGGAAGTCGGTTCTGGGCGGCCTCGTTGGTCAGCCCGCAGGCTTCGAGCAGGTCCACGGCAACGGGGCGCAGCAGCAGGACAAGAGACTCATCATGGATGTCCCAGCTCTTCTCCGCGCGAGGATCGAGGCTGGAGGCGGCTTCGGTCAGCGCCGCTTCGGCCAGGGCACGATCGGTTCCTCGGCGCAGTGCAACTTCGAGCTTCTTCGACCCTTCGGACAGTGACCCCACATAGCCGGCGATGATCGGTTTCTCCACACCGAATTCGGTGATTCCCACGACTCTGCGAGCAATGACTCGAATGGTCCTCATGGCACGATCGGAATGGGTGTGAGCACGGGACAGCCTGGTCACCTCGGCGGAATGACGCCTGCCTCTGGCATTGATCATCGCCGCTTCCCTCGAGATCTTGAGCGAAGAGCCCCACGAGTCGATGATGTCCTGAGTTTCACGGGCCCGAGTCAGCGCACGTTTGGCGAGTGCGACATCGGAGTCCTTGAGCGCTCGAGACATCATCTGCAGAACGGCGCTGATCTCGTCGAGCATGCTGGCAGCCAGTCCGCGTGGGACCTTGCGAGCGTCGCGCGGGAGGATGAGTGCGAGCAGGATCGCACAGATGGACCCGGTGAGGGCGTCGAGCGTGCGGGGAAACGGCATGCTGGTAGCAGTGGCAGGGACCACGACGACGTAGACGGACTGGACGGCGATCTGAGTGATGAAGATGCCACCGGAATTGAGCATCGTGCCGATGAAGAGGCCGATGGCAAGAGTGACGGTGAGCTGCCAGATCCCGGTGCCGTAGACGTTGACGAGGACCTCGCCCACGAGCACGCCGAAGGTCGCGCCGAAGCCGATCTCCATGGCTCGACGCAGACGACGATCTGCGACGGGGCCGATGCCGACGGCAGAGGCGACCGCTGCGAGAAACGGATAGGGATGGCCGAGGACATAGACGCAGAAGGCATAGGCTGCGGTGGCGGCGATCGGGATCTGGATCAGTTGCCCCGCGTTGGCCTGCACCCGTCTGAGACCCATCCGAGATCGGTGCAGCAAAGTGTTGAAGGCGCGCTCGGGCAACTCCCTGACCTCGGACTTCGCCATCAGTCCCCCTTCGTGCTCGCTTTCGCTGTACCCAGCGTACCGGAATTGTGACATGCTAAAGTCTGTGCGCCGAGGAGGCTATGAATGACAACCAACCTGACCCGAGGTGAAGCGCAGAGCCGCACCCAAGTGCTCGATGTCTCGACCTACACCGTCGATATCGACGTCAGCAACGCGGAAACCGGAGCTCCGACATATCTGTCGCGTACCGTCGTGGAGTTCAACTCTCGCGCCGACTGCTCCACATTCATCGACCTGATCGCGGATTCCGTCACATACGCTGAAATCAATGGCAAGATCCTCGACCCCGCCGAGGTGTTCGACGGCGCACGCGTCGGTTTCCCCGTCCGCAGGGGAAAGAATTCCCTGCTGATCGAGGCGCAGGCCTACTACTCCACCTCGGGAGAGGGACTGCACCGCTTCACCGACCCTGCCGACGGCAATGTCTATCTCTACACTCAGTACGAACCGACCGATGCCCGCCGCGTGTTCGCGAACTTCGACCAGCCGGACCTCAAAGCGGAGTTCATCTTCAACGTGACGGCTCCCGAGCACTTCCAGGTTCTGTCGAACCGAGCCGAGACGAGTCAGGGACCGAGCCAGGAGACGTACCCCGAGACGGTCGACGCGGATTCCCCCGCGATCACCCACCATTTCGCTCCGACGCTGCGGCAGTCGAGCTACATCACCTGCATCACCGCCGGCCCATACGAGGGCGCGACCGATCACTGGACGGATCCCGCGACGGGAGAAGTCGTCGCACTGGGCGCATGGACCCGCGCCAGCCTCGTCGACCACCTCGACGCCTCGGACATCTTCTCGATCACGAAGGCCGGGCTGGATTTCTTCAGTTCCGAGTTCGACTACCCCTACCCGTGGGGCAAATACGATCAGATCTTCGTTCCGGAGTACAACCTCGGCGCCATGGAGAATCCTGGACTGGTGACGTTCACAGACAGCCTGATCTTCCGGGACAAGGTCACCGACGCGATGTATGAGTCGCGGGCGAACGTGATCCTGCACGAGATGGCCCACATGTGGTTCGGCGATCTCGTGACCATGAAATGGTGGGACGATCTGTGGCTCAAGGAATCCTTCGCCGACTATATGGGCGGGCTGGCGCTGGCCGAGGCGACCCGCTTCACCGACGGCTGGGTGACCTTCGCACTGCGCCGCAAGGCGTGGGCGTACACGCAGGACCTGTACCCGACCACGCACCCGATCGTCGCCGACATCCCCGACGTCGAGGCAGCGAAGCTCAACTTCGACGGCATCACCTATGCCAAGGGTGCGTCCGTGCTCAAGCAGCTCGTCGCGTTCGTCGGTCGTGAGGCGTTCTTCGCGGGCTCACGTCTGTACTTCAAACGCTTCGAATACCGCAATACCGAGCTCGCCGATTTCCTCGAATGCCTCGCCGAGGCGGCTCCTGACCGGGACCTCGCCAGCTGGGCCGGTGCATGGTTGGGCACCTCCGGAGTCTCCGAGCTGTCGTTGGAGCTGACGACGAGCAGTGGATCAGGCACCGGCAGTGAATCTGCTGCCAGCAGTGCCGCATCGTCGTCACGACGCTCCGGACGAGAGACCATCACCAACGCGCGGATCACTCAGGCAGATTCAGCTCGCGGTGCCCAGCTGCTGCGCCCGCACACGCTCGAGATCGCCACGCTTGGACGATCGGGACGCAAGCTGGTCCCCATCGACACTTTCTCCTTCGACTTCTCGACTGAGTCCGCCGAGGTTGAGCAGCTTGCCGGGCGCACCCTCGGCGATATCACGCTGGTGAACTACGCAGACCTCGACTATGCACGTGTGCGGTTGGATCCGGCGTCGACGCAGGCTGCGATCAATTCGGTGTCCCGAATCGCCGATCCACTGTCCCGGGCATTGGTCTGGTCGGCATTGGACAATGCTGTTCGCGATGGCCTCCTACCCGTGCAGAGTTACCTCAAGGCCTATGCCCGCAGCCTGGGCAAGGAAAGCCATGCGGGAATTATGGCCGGGCTGAGCCAGACGGCGCTGACCTGCCTGGATCAGTGGGTTTCGGAGCGGAACTTCGAGACCGCGATCTCCGGTCTGCTGGGTGCTGCTCTCGACGCATTAGCGACGGCCCGGTCCGGTTCGGATGCTCAGCTGCATCTGGCGAATCTGGTTCTTGCCCTCACCTCGCGTACAGCACGCTGCTTTGAGTCCAGTGCTGCGATCGCGATGGGCCGCAGCTTCGCTTCGCAGATTCTCGCTGTTCCCGTCGGCGAGGAGATCGATCGCCTGTCCCCGGGCGCAATGGCCGAACAGAGAACCACTCCAACTGGTGGGAACAACAGCGGGGCCGGTTCTGCTCGAGCTGAGTCTCCGGACCATGCTGCGGCGGCACTGCCGTTCAAGGGCCTGCTCAATGATCATGCGCTGCGATGGAATGCACTGACCGCGCTCGTGTGCCTCGGCTGGGCAGACCAGACCGATATCGCTCGAGAGAACCAGTCCGATCCCAGTTCATCGGGTCGCCTCCATGCAGAGACGGCGAGTGCGGCCATGCCGCTGCCGATCGTGAAGATCCGCGCATGGGAAGTCATCAACGAAGCGGCCGCGCTGAGCAACGATGTGCTCTCAGCCATTATCTCCGGTTTCGTGGCACCCACGTCGATACCGCTGATCGAGAACTATGTCGATGAGTACTTCTCGCGGCTTGCCAGCTTCTGGAGCGACAATTCGATCGAGATCGCTCGGCGTCTGGTGCTCGGACTCTATCCTCGCTGGTCGGTGGACGAAGAGGCCACGGTTGAGAAGACCGATGCCTGGTTGGACGCGCACACTGACGCCCCAGCTGCGCTGCGCCGTCTGCTCATCGAGCGACGCGACGATCTCGCTCGGGCCATCTATCTCAAGTCGACCCAGAGCTCACGACACTGACTGGCTCCTCGGCTGGCTTGCTCTTCGGCTGGATTGATCGGCTCGGGCAGCTTATTCGGCGCGGTTAGTCCGATTTGCTCAGGTATCCCGATCAGTCGCCCGTCGGGCGTCTGTCGGGCGTCTGTCGGGCGTCTGTCGGCCAGGAGAATGACCACAAAGGCGAAGGCCGATCCCCGTTTCATGCGGGGAATCGGCCTTCGCTCGTCTGTGCGACGTCGATGCCGGTCGGGAACCAGCCGATCGCCTCGTCTCTGCTCGCTCAGATCACTCGGCGGGCCCCTGAGAACTCATTGCCGGTGTCCCACGACTTCCAGTCGGTGACGTAGACGGTTTTGGACGCATTAGGCGAATGGATCATCTTGCCGTCGCCGATGTACATTCCGACGTGATGGACGGTTCCCGAGCTGGTCGAGAAGAACAGCAGGTCGCCGGCTTTGAGGTTGCTTTCGGAGACCTTCTTGCCGGTTGTGGCCTGCTCTCCCGAGTCGCGAGGGATGTCGATGCCATGTGCGCGGAAGATGCTGTAGGTGAAGCCCGAGCAGTCGAACCCGTAGGGCGAGACACCGGCCCACAGGTAACGCAGACCGTCGAACTGCTTCGCGGTCTTGACGAGGTCAGAGCCGCTGGGCTTGTCCGGCTTGCCATCGGTGTCGTAGACGGCAACGTCATCGACGTCGATCCAGGCGGCTCCGCCGCCGGGGAGTGCTACGCGCACATCGTCGACGTCTTGGGCGATGAGTGGAAGATCGACGTTGAAGCTGACATCAGCACCGGTGTCCTTGGTGAATTCGATGCCTTCGAGTTCACTCTTCTTCTTCGTGACGACCGCGCGGGGCTGGTCATCCTTGAGCTGCCCGAACCGGTCGTTTTCGACTAGTTGCTTCTTCGGCACCCAGCCGGGGTAGCCCGTCTTGTTCTTGGAGGTCGTCTGGTCTTTGATTGCGACCTGGGCCCAAGCACCCTTGGTTTTGAGGACAGTGACTTCGGAACCGTATGCGGCTTGGGTTTCGACCTTGCCGGTGAGATCGCGCCGCACTTCGGTCTTCTTGAGGTTCTTGTTCCATTTGTCGAGGTCGACAGGATGGCCGAGGGCTGGCTTGTCGACCTTCCGGGGCGCTTTCGAATCGGTCCACAGAGTGGCAACAGTGACATCGACGTAGGCCGTTTCGCCCTTTTCAATCTTGCCGTCAGTGATCCGCTCAAGCTCCTGGCCTGGGACGACTGCAGCTTCCAAATCGGTTGCAGATTCTTCATCGGTCGACGTCAGATTGCTCGACAGCGCAGGAGCGCCTGCGCCGAATACAAGTCCGAGCCCAAGTGCCGCCGAAACAGCAATTTTGGTACGCATTATTTCTCTTTCGGTCTGCGGGTGTCACGCCCGCGTGGGGGAAGTCTCCGAAGGTCATTCGGTATGCGTGCTCCGCCACTCATGGCATCGACCGGTATCGAAATCTGTGGTCTACATCGATCGAACCCATGCGCATCGAAGCGCCGCACAGTGCCAATATTACCGCTCGCCCGAAAGCGGGCGACAACGTCGACACTGTGGCAGGATATCGCGATGCCACGTTGAAAAGAAGTGCCCTTGTCCGAATCGATATAGAGATGAGACTTCAGGCCCTGAATTCTGTTGAAGGCGGCGTCCTCGATTCGGGACGCCGCCTTCAACTAGGGACTACTCCTTCCGCCAAAGACACCTCCTCCAGATCAGCTTGGCGTGTTCACGTCAGGTCGTTGCTATCTGTCGAGGTAGGTCGTTGCAGTCGGCTGGACCGGGGCATTGCAATCAGCTGTGGCCAGCCCGTGCCTGTCAGTTGAGGTGAGTCGTTCCTGTCAGTCGAGGAACTCGGCTGCCAATAGTTCAAGAGACTGGATCCGGGCAGCATCCTGTCGGAGATCCTCCCCCTCCATCGCTCCGGCGACGGGCTGAATCATGATCTCATCAACCTCAAACCGGCTGGCGAGCTCTTCGAGCTGAGCCCTGGCAGATTTGGCGTCGCCGATGATCCAGTTCTCGGACATCTCTTCACCGACCATGCGCTCCTGATCCGTCCTGACTGAGCGCACGTCATCGCCGGCCAAGTGCAGGGGCTCCATCCGGCCACCGGTTCGCAGGCGAGACATCTGCAACAGGAACGGCTCCGAGCGCAGTTGTGCTTCTTCTTCGGTCGGCGACACCACTGCATTGACTGTGACGAAGGTCTGCGGCCTGTCACCGTAGGCGCCCGGGGTGAAGTTGTCGCGATAGATCTTCATTCCGGTTGTGGCACCTGCAGCGAAGTGGCTGGCGAAGACGTAGGGCATGCCGAGCTGGGCAGCCAGTCGGGCGGAGTAGCCCGATGAGCCCAGCAGCCAGGGCAGGGGCTGTGTCCCGGGCACAGCTGCAGGCGTCGCGTGCAGGACGTGCTCCCGCCCGCCGTGGAGCGGAATACGCAGCCCTTCGGGTCTCATCAAGCTCAATGTGTCGATGACGTGCTGCGGGAATTGTTCGACGGGGTCGACGGTGTGGCCTTCACGATCAACCATTCGTCCTTCGCCGAGGTGACCCCTCATTGCCGCCGAGGTGATCGGGTCCGTGCCGGGCGCCCGCCCGATCCCCAAATCGATGCGGTCACCGTAGACCGCTGAGAGGAGGGAGAAGAGTTCCGCTACTGCCAAGGGAGCGTGATTGGGCAGCATGACACCGCCGGATCCGAGGCGGATGCGTTCGGTGCCCTGACCGAGGTACATGAGTTCTGCGCCGGGCATCGTTGAGGCGATCGATGGCATGTTGTGATGTTCTGCAACCCAATAGCGGGTGTAGCCCAGCTTGTCTGCGGACTGAATCAGCTCGTGGGAAGCAGCGAATGAATCTGAGGTGCTCTGTCCGATACGGACCGGCACAAGGTCAAGAATAGAAAGTTCCATGCTCAAGGCAACAGCCTCCCCATCAGGTTCATTCCGCTTCAACTGCGGGACCTGCGGCACACTTCTCCCCTGTGCTGTTCAACTTCCACTAATCGAAAAGCGTATCTGTGATCTCTTTCGCAACGAATCGTGCGTGCAGGATCGGACGTCGGGAGGGATCGATCGACGCGGGTGGCACCCATGCTGGGCGACCGTCTTTGAGCATCACGGTGTGCCAATCAGACTTGTCGATCAGATGGTGGTGCGATCCGCATGTCAATGTCAGGTTATTGACATCCGTCCTGCCCTTATCTGCCCACGGAACGATATGGTGAGCGTCGCACCACCCCGGCGGAGTGTCACAACCGGGGAATGTACATCCTTGGTCTCTGCTGGAAATGATCGCCAATTGCTTCGAGGTGGCGAATCGTCTTTCGGTGGCAAGTTCCATCGTCTTCGTCTTCTCACCCATGAGGTGGAAGAACACCGAGCCGTTCAGCCCTTCGTAGGATGCCGTCTGCATCGGAAATGCTGCTTCCGCGTCGGTGAACGCGCGACCGGACTGCTTCGCCAGATCCTCAGCCTTCGCCGTGACCACGAGTGCGAAGGGCGAACCTGCCATCACTCGATTCATTTCTATCCGACCGATCATTGTGGCGAAGCGTTCATAGATTCTGTTCTTCACGCTCGGCTGGCGGCCGGCCATCGCTTCCAAGGAGCCGTCTTCTCTCACGCCATATCCGGGTGGTACATCACGGTCGCCCTGACCACTGGACTTCTTCGCATCGTCCACCCCGTCGCTGGGTTTATGGTCGAAGCCAAGATTCAGAGACGGGTCCACCGCGTCTGGTCGCTCGCCTTGCAGGACTTGGTTGAATACGTCGACCACTTCCTGGTCGGCGGCTGAGGTGGCATTTGCGCCTGTGGCCGACTCGCCTTGCTCCTCTTGTGTTGAAGTCTCGTTGTCATCAGCTTTGATTCGCGAAGTGAGGTGTCCGCTCATAATGCCGCCCGTAACGGGATCGAGGATTCCTCTGAGTGCCCAGGTTCCATCTTTTCGCTGGCGCAGACTGACCGAAAATTCATCACGTTTTGTGGCCTCATCTGGCAGCTCACCATCTGGGTCGAGCCATCCGAGAATCTCGTTGAACAGTTGCTGGATGTCCTTCACACGCACAGCCGGTGCCTTTTCGACCAGGATTCGCTCTGCTTCGAGCTGTTCGTCTTGGCCGATTCGAGACGGTAGGTTCATCAGGCATTCGATAATTGTGCTGGCCTGCGTTGATGACAGCGATCCGTTTCTCAGCGCTTCGGACACCAGGGGAAACTTCGGGCCTATCGACTGGCCGCTGAAGTTGACCCGATCTCCAAGCTTTTCGGCCAGGACGGAGCGCCGATACGCTTCTCGCTCGGAGAGGTTGAGACGATTCTGGACCAAGGCCTTCGTCGTCTTCGCTCCGTAGTCCCGGGGAGACCCCACCCGCTCGAAGACGGAGAGAGTCACGACGGAGAGCGATTCGACCAGCCTGTTGACTGTCTCAAGCCCGTCCACCACCGTTATCGCGTCGTCGGGACTCATCGGACGCTTGAGCGATTGGAAGTCGGCGGCGAGGCAGCGCAGCCCCTGGATACTGCTCACTACTTCGGGAGCGATGCGAGCAAGCTTCGCCAACCCATGCTCGTCAAGAAGAGGATGCTCCGAAGTGGGGTCACCATCGGAGCCAGTGACGGCAGTCTGAGTAGAAGCGGAGTCGGTCTCGCTTGCGCGTCCCGGGCGGTACGAGGATTGCCCGCCGTTCAGTTCGGTGGCGGACGGCACGCCTAGAGAGGCTGCCCAGTCCTCTTCTTCGCTGCTACCCGAGACGTCTTCGTCAGCGGTGCGCTCGGCCTCGGCTTCCTCAGCCTTCCTGCGCATCCATTCTTCTTTTTCAGCGTCCAGCTCTGCGGCACGACGCTTAAGCTCAGCCTCCGCTTCCGGATCATCAACGCTCGCATCCCACAGGCTGCGGCCGCTCCAACGAGCCCGCCGCTTCGCTTCTGTATGCTCGTCAAGCTCTGCCGGTTCCGCAGGCTCACCGAGCCCTGCAGGTTCCCCCGGCCCTGTGGGTTCGGTGATTTCGACAGGTTCGACAGGTTCGACAGGGTGCTCTGCATCGGCGAATTCAAAGTCACTCGGAGGTGGCGACGCTACTTCGTCGAAGCGATCTGCCAATGGGTGCCCGTCCAAGTCGAAGCCGGCCCCGCGCAGGAGCTCTCGATAGGTTGGAGCACCTCCACATTCGTTTTTCTCTTCCTCACCCGCAGGGACAGCGGAAGAGGCGGCTTCTTCGGGCCTATTCTGCTTGTCACGCTTGCGGTCGGGAGTGAGGGTCATGATCTCGGAATCCGTTCGTCAACTGCTCTGTTGTCCGCCTGGCTCAAAGTCTACGCTCACCACAGACCCCAAGTCTATAGTTTTGTTCGATTATTTGGTTCCACGAGTAGAATTCTCCGACTACGTTCTATATTTGATCCTCTTCGAATGCGGAATCGGGCCAAGTAAGAGCACTCGCTGCCCATCGCTTCAGCGGGAGGGACGACCAGCCGACAGCCTCGGCAATGCGCTGTCTTGAACTGAGCAAGCCTCCGCAAGCCCGAACCGGCGGCGTGAAGCAGAGCGAACCGGCGGCGTGAAGCAGAGCGAGGAGGCAGCGTGAAACAGAGCGAACCGGCGGCGCGACACGACATAAGCACACACCCCAACCAAAGGTCCTCATGGCGCCACATTTTGCCGTTCGGAAAATCTGCTTGCGTATCGGGTGCCTGCTGGGTGAAACTGCAGAAGTCCCCGTTTCCTCACCCCACAAGCCAAGGACCGCTATGTCAGAATCACACGTCACACCGCAATACCAGTCCCACCCCAGAACACCGAACCAAGCCCGCCCCGCACAGCAGAGCCAGCAGAACCAACAAAGCCTGCAAAGTCAGCAGACGCTCACTGCCGAGGTGGCCATCATCGGTGGAGGCGCCGGTGGCCTGGCTGCTTCGATCGCGTTGGCCCGTTCGCTGCGCAGCATCATCGTCATCGATGCCGGCTCCCCTCGCAATGCACCGAGCGCTCACGCTCACAACGTCCTCGGCCACGAGGGCATCAACCCACTTGAGCTCGTGGCCAAGGGCCGTCGGGAAGCCGAAGCATATGGAGTCCAGTTCGTCGACGGCTCGGTCATCAGCGCCCAGAATGTTACGCAGGCACCAGAAAAGCTCAACTTCGCCCTCGAGACATCGTTGGGAGCCACCATCGAGGCGAAGCGAGTCGTCATCGCGACCGGCCTTACCGACGTACTCCCTGACATCCCTGGGCTGGCAGATGGGTGGGGCGAGACCGTCCTCCACTGCCCCTACTGCCACGGCTACGAGGTTCGCGGACAAAACATCGGCATCATCGGCACGACTGCGATGTCCTATCACCAAGCGATGATGTTCTCCCAGCTCAGCGACCACGTCACCTTCCTGCGCCACAAGGCTCCGGCACCGGACGAAGCGCAGGCGAAAATGCTCGACTCGCTCGGCATCTCCTATATCGATGCCGCGGTCGAAGCAGTGGAACGCACAGAAGCCGGAACCGAAGTCACGCTCGTCACCAGCCCTGAGGCCGGACCCGGCACCAACCATGACGCCGCCCCCGGCCTCTCAGACACAACCTTTGATGCTTTGTCCGTGGGACCCTATTTCCGCGCGAACGGCGAAATCTTCGAGCAGCTCGGCGGCACCGTCGTCGACCATCCGACCGGGATGGGTTCGTCAATCCCCGCCGAGGCGAACGGTGCGACCGAGGTGCCCGGTGTCTGGGCGGTAGGAAACAGCGCGGACATCTCGGCCATGGTGGTGGCGAGCGCAGCCAGCGGTGTCATGGTGGGTGCGCAGATCAACGCCGAACTCATCATGAGCTCGGTGTCGTAGCCGGCATGCCACGCCGGTGACCGCGGCTCAGCAGCTCAGCAGCTCAGCGGCTCAGCGCACACTCAACGACGAAGACATCAGTTCAGCGGCCGGCCTTCACACAGAGAACAGGACTGACGGCTTCCAGGATGACTCTCTGAATCGTCGACCCCAGGAGGAACTTCCCAACCGGGGTCCGCTTCCGGGTTCCGAGCACGATCAGCTCAGCATCCACCTCGGCGGCGGCATCGAGAATCTGCTCAGCGGGGTCGTACTCGCTGCCACGCGTGAGCACCCGCCCGTGCACGCCCGAACGCGAGAGGTAGTCCTGGACCGACTTGATCTCACCCTCGCCGAGGCGGTAGGAATCGCTGCGCTCGGATGATCGGGATGCGTTGACGACGACGAGATTCTGGCCGTCCTTCTTCGCCTCTGCGATCCCCTTGTCGAGGGCCGCGTGACCCGCTGGATTGTTGACGTAGCCCACGACGATGGTCATTTTTCACCTTCACTTGTTGAACGGATTGAACGAATTGAACGTGCTGAACGGATTGAATATGTCGAGCAGAAGACGGAAACTCCCACCGCCCCCGCAGCCCTCATGAGAGTTCTTCGGGGTTGCGGAACTTGGTGCTCGCGCCCTTGATCGAACGGTTCCAGAACCAGGTGACCGCCCAGAGGACGACGCCGATTCCGATCAGCGCCACTGCGATCTGATACTGGATGAGGTCGTCGAGACGAGCCCACGGCCCGACGAGGAACGCGCAGGTGAAGAGACCGATCCAGGGCAGGTAGGTCGGGGCCTTGAAGTGCTTGTGCTCGACCGTCTTCTTCCGCAGGACCAACACAGCAACGTTGACGACGGCGAACACTCCCAACAGCAGCAGCGAGGTCGTGCCGCCCAGGGACGCGGTCACCGTTTCCGGCAGCAGCGTGGTCACCGCGAAGATGAGGCAGAAGGCGATGATAGTTGTGAAGAGGATCGACACCCAGGGTGAGCGGCGTCCGCGCAGGACCTTCGCGAATACGGGCGGGAGCACGTTCTGCTTGGACATTCCGTACAGCAGGCGGCTGGCCATGAGCATGTTGATGAGCGCGGAGTTCGCGACTGCGAACATCGTCATGAAGGGAAATATCAGGTCGATCGGAAGCCCCGGAGCACCGGCCCTGACGACCTCCAACAGCGGCGTCTCACTCTCGGAGAGTTTTCCGATCGGCACCGCAGCGACTGCCACCAGTGAGACGAGCACGTAGATGACACCGGTGATCGACAGACCGGTGAGCATGATCTTGGGGAAGTCTCTCGGGTCTTTGGTCTCCTCGACCATGTTCACCGAGTCCTCGAAGCCGACCATGGAGAAGAAGGCCAGCGAGGTGGCGCCGGTGATCGCGAGGAAGACACCCTTGTCGTCTGCGGTTTCGAAGATCAGCACACGAGAGAAGTCGGCACTGCCCGATCCCAAAGCGAAGAAGCCGACCAGAATGACAAGCAGCAGGCCGCTGAGTTCGATCACCGTCAGCACGACATTGAACCACACGCTCTCCCCCACACCGCGGAGGTTGATCGCGGCGATGACGGCCAGGAAGCCGATCGCAATCCACATGACCCCCGTGCCCGACATGTCCCATCCGAACCCGGCCACCATGTTAGCGGCGAAGACGTTGGATGCTGTCGACGCCGAGGTGATCCCTGAGCTGAGGACGGCAAAGGCGACGAGGAACGTCACGAAGTGGATCCCGAACGCCTTGTGCGTGTACAGCGCGGCACCGGCCGCAGACGGGTACTTGGTGACGAGCTCCATATAGGAGAACGCCGTGATCAGCGCAACGGCGAAGGCCAGGATGACTGGAGCCCAGCCGGCGCCGCCGACCTGCCCGGCGACCTTGCCCGTCAACGCATAGACACCCGTCCCCAGGATGTCTCCGACGATGAAGAGAAGGAGCAGCTTGGGTCCCATGACCCGTTTCAAGGTCTCCGGCTGCTGCTCGGCCCCCGGCCCCGACTTAATGGTGTTCTCGCTGTGACTCACGATGGTTCCTCCGTGTTCGCCCGCGATCGCAGCCGTGCGATCACTGGTGTTTGCTGCGGACTACGTCGAGGAAGGCCGTCAGGAGCGCCTTCGCGTCCCGCTGACTGTCCTCACCGCGTTCCTCTGCCTGTTCCAGCAGGGTCTCTTTATTAAAACCTAGTTCCTGCAATTTGTCCGCGTCCCAGTTGCGAATATTCTGCCCTGTCGACTCGGGGTGGAACTGTGTGCCCCACGCGTTGCCGATTCTAAATGCTTGGAACCGACAAGCTGTACTTGTTGCCAACAGAGTCGCCTCGGGCGGCAGATCGACGATCCGATCAACATGACTTTCGACGAAGGCAGCGCGATTCCCGATCGCGGAGAACACAGGATCCTGTGCCGCGTCCTCGGTCATATCGATCCAGGTGTACCCCTTCTCCGGCGCACCGGTCCGGGCCCGCACGTCCCCGCCGATGACATGAGCGATGAGCTGTCCGCCCAGGCAGATGCCGAACTGCGGCAGATCCGTCTCCAGAGCATGGCGCGAGAGCCGCGCCTCGGCCTCGAGCCACGGTGCCCGGTCGGTCTCATCGGGCATATACCCGCCACCGAGCATGATCAGCCCATCGTAATCACTCAGCGCACTCGGTTCCGGCAGACGGGAGACGCCGCCGATGCGCAGGTCGAACTCGATGTTCTCGGAGATCATCCACTGTGTGAGCAGCCCCGGCTGGGATTCGATGTGGTTGACGATGATGAGGAGCCGAGTCATGACGGCTGCCCCGCCGAGGTTGCCGTGCGTTCCGTACCCGCCGAGGTCCCCAGGAAGCGTGTGTACGCATCCTCATGTGCTTCGAGGACGCGCATCGCATTGTCGAAGCCGAGCTTGCGCAGGTCTGATTCCGACCAGCCGCGACCGGCCAACTCCTCAAACAGCGCAGGATACTGCCCGGCATCGCCGAGGCCGCTCGGCAGCTCATCGACACCGCAGATGTCGCCGCCCAATCCGATGTGGTCGATTCCGATCCGTTCGCGTACGTAATCGCAGTGGTCGGCCACATCGGCCACAGTCACCTCGGGGGCGGTGCCGTTCTCCCCTGCTTCCACCCATTCGCGGCGCGCGTTGGAGACGAAGGAGGGGACGAAGGTCATCATCGCCACTCCCCCGTTGCCGGGCACCCGGTCGAGGACGTCGTCGGGGATGTTGCGCGCATGCGGGTTGAGTCCGTGGGCGCAGGAGTGGCTGAAGATCACGGGCAGGGTAGAGATGTCCAGGGACTGGTGCATGACGCTGGGCGCGACGTGGGAGAGATCGACGATCATGCCGATCCGGTTCATCTCCGCCACGACCTCGCAGCCGAATTCGCTCAAGCCCCCATGCTGCGGCTCGTCCGTGGCCGAGTCCGCCCAGGAATGCGTCGTCGACCACGTCAGGGTCATATACCGGGACCCGGCGCGCGCATAGGAGCGCAGCACAGCCAGCGATTCGTCGATCTGCTGCCCGCCTTCCACACCCATAAGCGAAGCGACCTTTCCGGCGTCTCGCGCGGCGACCACCTCGGCGGCGGTGCGGGCGAACTGGAGCCGTTCGGGATAGCTCGTGACGACACGCTGCACGGCGTCGATCTGCTCCCAGGTGGCCTTGATCGCATCAGCGCCGGTGATCGAGGAATGGACGTAGACCGACCAGTACTGTGCGGCGACGCTGCCCTCCCGCAGCTGATCCATCGTGGTGAACGGCGAGACCTTGGGATCGTTGAGTCCCTCAACGCTGTAGTCACGCTCCTCACGCAGATACCAGGCGAGGTCGTTGTGTCCGTCGAAGACGTCGTATGTCATGAGTGTGCTCCTTCAGTTCGGATGGTCATCGGTAAGCTCGGGTGGTCATCGGTGGGTTGAGTGGAAGTCTCTGCGGTCTCAGGCGCCGAATCAAGCTCATCATCCGATGCCCGACATCAGCTGCGCCGACCACAGTCCGAGGAAGGTTCCAGAGAACGTTCCGATGAGCGCGAAGAGCACGCCCACCGGCACCAGCTGACGATTGAATGCGCCCGCGACCACCGGCGCCGAGGCGATTCCCCCGATGTTCGCGGTGCTGGCCACGGCGATGCTGAACAGTTCGGTCTTCGTCAGCTTCGCATAGACGAGCATGATGACGATGTGGACGAGGAGCACGATCACACCGGCGACCAGATAGATCGGTGCTTCGGCCAGCGAAGTGAAGTCGGATCCGGAGGCGATGATGCCGATGATGAGGTAGAGCATAATGGTCGCGAGCTGACTCGAACCTGCGGCCCGCCCCCACCGAGTCGACCCGATGATGAGGCCCAGGATACTCACGATGAGGATCGTCCAGGCCGAGGCGTTGATCACCGTACCCACTTCCGGCAGCAACTCGCCCGCCTTGGCGGCCAGGGCAGAGACGAGGAGGGCGAAGCCCAGCAGACCGATGATCGAGGACAGGGTCATCGGCTTCTCCTCCTCGTCGGTGACCCGATCGGCGAAGTCGAACTTCGAGGTATCTGCCTTCGTCCATCTGTTGAACTTATCGGAGACCGCGACCGAAGAGAAGATGAGGAGCAGCCAGAAGGAGTAGAGGACTGTGTCGACGATGAGCACGTAGCCGAAGATGGCCTCCGGCGCCTCCAAGATGTTCTGAACAGCGACCATGTTCGCTGAACCGCCGGTCCATGACGCGTTGAGCGCGCCGAGGGCCTTCCAGGATTCGGGAGCCAGTGCCGAATGCACGATCAGGTAGGCGACGATGAAGCCGATCATGATGCTGGCGGCCGTGACTACGAAGGTCAGCAGCAGCTTCGGTCCGAGGCGGATGATCTGCCGTACATCGCATTTGAACAGCAGGAGCAGGATCATCGCCGGCAGCAACGCGTCCTGCAGCCCGTCACCGACGCCGTCGATCGCGTCGTGGTCGAACAAGCCGACCGTGTTGAGCAGGGCCGCCACGATGTAGAGGAAGACGAACCCGGGGACATATTTGAATACTTTGAATTTCCCGCTGCGGTCGGCGACGACGAGAACCGCCGAAATCGCCAGCAGCAGGCTGATGAATAGAAAACCGTCCGTGATCACAAACGACACTCCTTCAGGTGGATTGGACCGCGCCGCGACGCCCCCGGTTCAGTCCACGAGGTGCAGGCGCAGTGTGCGGTGAAGCCATGTGCGGTTGTCGATTGGATCCGGTCCGGTGGGGACCCAGGCAATCTTGGTGGTCGAGGACTCGTCTCAGCTAGAGGTTGGGAGCTCCTGGTACTTCTTCGCTGCGTTGTTCACAGCGACGATGAGCGCCTTCTGGGAGGACCCGTGGTATCTGGCTGTGATCGAATCCGTGAGTCGACCGGTGTCCCTGATGTCTGCGTCGATGAACAGGCTCCTGATGAACTTCCTTGTCAGGGCCAACGTCGCCGAGCAGTCGACATCGAGGACTCGATGTGTCTCCGCCTCGATCTCGAAGGCGATGTAGAACAACCCGTACTGTGCCATGATCGGGTTGTTCGACGGCGCCTTCGCTTCGCCGGTGAGGTAGATCGAGGAAGTCATAGGACATCAACGATACTCGAGGAAGAGCGTGTGACAGTCCACATTCTCGAGTCGTTCGATATCCGGTCTTCTCAGAGGAAGCGGTGGATGGCGTCGCCGGCTTCGCGCATGATCGGCATGACGTCGACGACCCGGTCCGTGTCCTTCTCCCAGTTTGCGAACACGGCGTAGGCGACGCGACGGGTCGGTGTCATCGCGATCCCGGAGTCGGCGCGAATCGTCCCGTTCGTGCCGGTCTTGTTCCATACCCACACGTCACGCTGGTAGTTGTAGTGGGCCAGCGGGTCGAGGTCGAACGCCGAGGCGACCATCGAGGTGTCCGCGCCGGCTCCCAACCAACGGCGAAAGATCTCGTTCGTCGACTCGTCCCAGAACTCGTCTTTCGCATGCCGGGCCATGAGGTTGCTGAACTCGGTCGCGGTGCCCGTCGACAGGGTGCGCGGTGCCTTGGCCGGACGAGGCCAACGGAGGAAGTCGTGGAGTCCGGAACTGCGATACCCCAGGTCTTCGACCTGGCGGGCGACGTTCTCGAGGCCGATGCGACGGATGAGCACATTGGTCGCGAAGTTGTCGCTGAAGGCTCCGACGAGCACGGCCACGTCGTAGACGCTCAGATCATCCTGCTCCATGAGGTACCAGATGCCGGATTCGTCGACCCGTTCCGAGGGCCGCCGTGACAGGCGCTCGGACAGGTTGAGACTGCCGTTGACGTGCATCTGCAGGACCGTGTGCAGGAGGAACACCTTGCCCATGCTGGCGGTGTCGAGCTCGTCGTTCTCGTTGTGGGCGAAGACGCGTTCGCCGCTGTCGATATCGAAGGCCAGGGCGCTGAAGCGCACTCCCGGCAGGCGGTCGAAGTCCACGTCACCCATGTTCACGTCTTCAGTCATTTTGTTCGCATCCTCAATCATCGCGTGTATTCCTCATCTCCATCGAAGTCCCGGAAGCCCTGGAATCCTTGGAAGTCCTCCAGCATCACAGTCCCCTCACGCTCCGTCCACCCACATTCGCGGTCTGCCCTGGGCCGGAGCCTCGAGCGTGACGGCGACTCCCAGCGGTGTGCTCGGCGCGTCGGGGTCATGCCCGAAGCCCATCTCGCTGACGATCGGAATGCCCGCCTCGCCGAGGTAGTCCATGATCAATGCCTCGACCTCGGCTATCTCCGCGCAGTCCTGCCAGGAGCCCAGCACCACCGCGTCTGCCGAGTCGAACCAGCCGCCGCGCACCAGCTGCACGAGCAGATTGTCGAGACGGTAGAGCTCCTCGTCGACGTCCTCGAGCAGAAGGATCGAAGGTCCGCTGCGCTCACGCAGCTCACGCACCCCGGCCAGCTCCGGGCTTCCCATCCCGGCCGCGACCAGACTGAGGTTTCCCCCGCCGAGGCGGCCCTTCGCAGTCCCCGGAACCAACGTCCGCGCCCGGCTGAGCGGGCGAGAATACGCCGCACCGTCCTCCGCGGCCAACCCGAGTTCACCGTCTCCCTCCGGGAACCCGGGTTCGCGGTCGTCTGCCGGGAACCCGAGTTCACGGCCGCCCCAGGGTTCGAACAGCCAGGTGGCCACCTCGGCGGGGACGACTGTGGAGTTCTTGAACGGATCGTTGCCGACCATCGGGCAGAACAGCGTCGCCACCGACAGGTGGTGGTCCCAGGCCTGGTGCAGGGCGGTGATGTCCGAGGACCCGGTGAGCAGCTTGGGCCGCCCATCCGGCCGCAGTGCGTGCTCGCGCATGAGATCGAAGTCGATGCCGTCCAGGAGGCGCATCGCCCCGAAACCGCCCCGCAGTGCGATGACCGCAGCGACGTCCGGATCGCACCAGGCATCGATGAGGTCGGCTCGGCGCTGTTCGTCGGTTCCTGCCAGGTATTTCACGCGCGGGTGGCGAGCGCGAATGTTGTCGCCGACGACGACACGCAGCCCCCAGGATTCGAGCTGCGCAATCGCGCGCAGCAGGGACTCCTCATCGGTCGGGCCCGAGGGAGCGATGAGACGGACGCTGTCGCCGGCCTGCAGCGGCACCGTGTCAAGGTACGGACTGACGCCTGCGAGCGCAGTCGCAGCGCCCGAGGTGATTGTGGTGGAGCTATTCATGCGTGACCAGACTCTGACTTCCCAATCGGGGAACTGCGGCGAGGAGTTCCTGCGTGTATGTGTGCTGCGGGTTCGCCAGCACGGTGTCGACGTCACCGTATTCGACGATCTCGCCCTGCTTCATCACGGCCACGGTGTCGGCGATGTTCCACGCCAGTCCGAGGTCGTGGGTGATGATGAGGGCGCTCATGCCCAGGTTCTTCTTCAGCGCCAGGAACAGGGAAAGGATCTCCCCTCGCACCGAGGCGTCGAGGGAGGCGACCGGTTCATCGGCGATGAGCACCTGTGGATCCAGAGCAAGTGCCCCGGCGATGACGACGCGTTGCCGCTGTCCGCCGGAGAGTTCCTGCGGGATCGATTCGAGATAGTCTGCGGCCGGTGTCAGCTCGGCCGCCTCGAGCGCCCCGATGACCCGGTGGTATTCGTTGTCGGTCAGCTTCTGCACGCGCAGTCCCTCAACCACCGCTTCGTAGACGCTGCGCTTCGGATTGAGTGAACCAGAGGGGTCCTGGAGGATCATCTGCACCTGGCGACGGAATGTGCGCAGGGCCTTCGCCTTCTTCGGCAGCGCCTTGCCCGCGAACTCCATCTGCGAGCCCGGATCCACCTCCTGCAGGCCAAGCAGTGATCTGGCCAGGGTCGTCTTCCCCGACCCTGACTGGCCGACGACGGCGAGGATCTCTGCCTTGTGCAGCGCCAGATTCACGTCGCGCACGGCCCGTTCCCTGCCCTGCCTGGTGTCGAAGGAGACGTTGAGGTTCTTGGCCTCGAGGACCACCTCATCGGTCATCGTGTACGGCTGGGCCCGGCGCACCTCGGCGGGCTTGAGGGTGCGCGGATTCATCCGCGATTCGGCGTCACCGATCTGTGGGAACGCACCCGCCAGCTGCTTCGTGTAGTCCTCTTCCGGGTCCAGGCAGACTCGGTCGCTGGGACCGTATTCGACGAGCCTGCCGTGGCGCATGATCGCGAGGTTCTCACACACCGCGGAGAGCACGGCGAGGTCGTGACTGATCATGAGCAGGGAGATTCCGCGTTCGGCCACGAGCTTCGCCAGGCCCACGAGAATCTGCTTCTGCACAATGACGTCGAGGGCGGTGGTCGGTTCGTCGGCGACGATGATGTCGGGTTCGCAGGCCAGAGCCATGGCGATCATGATCCGCTGCTTCTGCCCACCGGAGAGCTCATGCGGATAGGCCACTGCCTTGCTCTTATCGAGATCGACCTCGTCGAGGAGTTCGAACATCCGATCCCGTCGTTTGGCGGGTGTGGTCCAGGTGCCCTTCGCATGATGTTCGAGGGCCTCGATGATCTGCCCGCCGACCTCACGGACCGGGTTGAGCGAGTGCAGGGCGCCTTGGAAGACGATCGAGGCCTGCGCCCAGCGCACCGCTCGGATCTCACCGAAGCTGAGGTCCTGAACGTCTTTCCCGCCGAGGCTGACCTGTCCGTCGATCTTCGCGGACTTGGGCAGCAGACGCAGCACCGACATGATCAGTGTGGACTTGCCCGATCCGGACTCCCCGGCAATGCCGAGAGTGGCTCCGGTGGGCAGGTCGAGGCTGATGTCGCTGACTGCGGGGACGTCGCCCCGGGCCGAGGCCGAGCGGTAGGTGATAGAGACCTTATCGAATCTGAGGTCGGTCATCAGCGACTCCTCAGGGCTGGGTTGATGATGGCTTCGAATGCGCGTCCGACCATAGTGAAGGCGAGCACCACGAGCAGGATCGCGATGCCGGGGGTGAGCACGTACCACCAGTAGCCGGAGGTCGCAGCGGAGATGTCCATCGAGTTCTTCAGAATCGTTCCCCAAGACTCCTTGCTCGTATCCCCCAGCCCTAAGAAGGACAGGGTGGATTCGGCGATGATCGCACTGCCGACGGTCAGCGTCGTGTTCGCCAGCACCAGCGGCATCACCGCGGGCAGCATGTGCTTGAACAGAATGTGACGATGTCCGGCGCCGAGGATGCGCGCCCTTTCGATGTAGAGCCGGGACTCCACGCTCAAGGTCTGGGACCGCACGATGCGCGCAGTCGACGCCCACGAGGTGATTCCGATCGCGACGACGATCGTGAAGACGCCGCGTTCGAGGACGGAGGAGAGGACGATCGCCAGCAGCAGTGAGGGCAGGACGATGAAGAAGTCGATGATACGCATGACCACTGCGCCGAAGAGACCAGAGAAGTGGCCCGCTGCCAGCCCCATGACGGTGCCGATGACCATCGACATGACGGTCGCCGCGACGCCGACGAGGATGGATACGCGGGCTCCCCAGAGGATCCGGATCCAGAGTTCGCGGCCCAGGTTATCGGTGCCCAACGGGTGGTCGAGGCTCGGCGGGGCGTAGCGGGGCACATCGAGCTGCTTCGTCACATCGAGCATGGAGGCGGGAGCGATGAGCGGGGCGAAGATCGCGATCAGGATGAAGAAGATGAGGAGGATCGCCCCGACCATCGCGGGAATGTCGGAGCGGAACAAGGACCAGTTCTTCTTGACGTTGTTCAGCCGGCGTTCGCGGACGAGTTTCGTCCCGTCGATGACGGAGGCGTTCACCTCGGCAGCGTTCGACTCGGCAGCGTTCGACTCGGAGGCACTTCCTGACGGAGTCGTCGGTAAGGAATTGCTCATCAGGCCCTCCTGACTCGTGGATCGAGGAACCGGTAGACGATGTCTGCCGCCAGGTTCATGAGAATGATGATGGCCGAGAACACGACGAAGGTGCCCTGCAGCAGCGGCAGGTCGGGCCCGCTGATCGCTTCGAATGTGAGCTTACCCAGGCCCGGCCAGGAGAACACGGCTTCGACGGTGACGGCACCGGCGATGAGCCCGCCGATGTGCATGAACACGACGGTGACCGTAGGCAGCAGAGCGTTGGGCACCGCGTGGTTCTTGCGCACTTCGTCCTCGGTCAGGCCCTTGGCGCGTGCTGTGGTCAGGTAGTCCTCGCTCATCTCTTCGATGAGCGAGGCGCGCATGACCATGAGGAACTGCGCGTAGACGACTGCCACCATGGTGATGACGGGCAGGATCAGATGCTTGACGACGTCGATGATGCCGGCGAAGGACCATGGGTCGAGTCCGGGCGTGATCATCCCGCCTGTGGGCAGCCATTGCAGGGTGCCGCCGAAGATCATGAGCAGGATGAGGCCCAGCCAGAAGGTGGGCACCGACCAGAACACGAGCGAGGTCGACGAAGCGATTTTGTCGAAGAGCGAGTTGCGGTGCCAGGCCGAGAGCTGACCCAGCCACAGGCCCAGGCCGATCGCGAGGACCGCGGCCGTGGCTGTGAGCAGAAGTGTCGGTCCCATATATTCGACGATGAGCGAGGCAACCGGTTTGCGGTAGACGTAGCTTTCGCCGAAGTCGCCGGTGAAGATGCCGACCAGGTAGTCCCAGAACTGGACGACCACCGGTTTGTCCAGGCCGTACTGACTGCGCAGCTCGGCGATCTGTGCCGGGCTCATGGGCCGTTCCTTGGCGATCTTGAGCACGGGGTCACCGGGCAGCATGCGGAATGCGAAGAAGCCGAGGACGATGACGAGGATCATCGAGGTCAGGGCACCGCCGAGTTTGCGCAGCAGGTAGCCCAGGAACGACCCGCCCTTCGGCGGTTCGTCCATGTCGCGAGCGACTTGGACGCCTGTGCCACCAGGGTCAGGACCACCCGGCGGGGTGGGGAGGTCATGCGTCGGTGTTGTCACTGGGAAACTCCTGGTCTCGCAGGGGGAAGCGTGTGATGTCGGCGAGCGCCGTGGTTACGACGCTCGCCGACGATGGTTCGCAGGTGGGGACTATTCGCGATCGTCGGACTTCTTGCGACGGCTGATCAGGAAGCCGCCTCCGCCGATGACCACGATGGCTGCCGCGGCGATGGAGATCCAGCCGCCGGCCCCCATGCCGCCGCCCTCACCGGACGTGTCGTCCGCGCTGGCGGGTTCCACCGAGGTGTATCCCCAGTAGCCGACCTGGTTGGCGATGATGCCGCCGTCGGTGGGCTGCTTGGTGAAACCGGTGAACCGGTCCGAGCGGTAGGCCTCGAGCTGATTCGGGTACCACAGCGTCACCGAAGGTGTGTCCTCGTAATGCTGGGCCAAAGCCTTGTGCACGAGGTCGACGCGTTTCTTCTCATCAAGCTCGGTGTGCTGGGCCTTGTAGAGCTTGTCGAAGGCCTTGCTGCAGTACCCGTCCTGGCTTGTCCCGCCGTTGCCGTCGGCGTCGGGGCGCTGGCCACAGGTGTTGAGGCCGAGTTGGTAATCGGGGTCCGGGTTGATCGACCATCCCGAGAAGTACATGTCGTAGTCGCCCTTGGTGGTGCGCTCCGACACGGTGTCAACATCGCTGGCTTCGTTCTTGAGCTTGATGCCGATGTCCTTCATCCACGGTTCGAGGAATTTCGCCGTGTTCTGTTCGACAGTGGCATCTGAGTCGGTGAGGAAACGCAGCTCGAGCTTCTTGCCGTCCTTCTTGCGGATGCCGTCGGAGCCTTCCTTCCAGCCAGCGTCGTCGAGCAGCTTCTTCGCCTTCTCAACGTCGAATCCGGAAACCACCGGATTGTCAGCGGGCAGTGCCCACTTCTCGTAGACCGAGGGGATGAAGCTTGTGGCCGGCTGAGCGTAGTCCTGCATGACCTGTTTGCGCAGAGTGTCAACGTCGATTCCGGCACGGATGGCCTGGCGGACCTTCTTGTCCTTCAGCGCCTTGTTGCCGGTTCCGAACTCGTTGTTCTTCGCATCTGCGACGCCCGGGTTGATGGAGATTCCCTGGAACCGGCGACCGTTGCCGACATTGGTCTCGACGTTGTCGGCGCCTTCGACGGCTTTGAACTGCTCAGGGGTCAGTCCGGTGATGAAGTCGACTTCGCCGGAGCGGATGGCCTGCACCTGAGCATCGGAGTTCGTGTAGTAGCGGTACTGGATCTCATCGATCTTGGGCTCACCGCGCCAGAAGTTCGGGTTGGCCTTGAGCGTGACGGACTTGTTCGCCTCGTAGCTCTCCAGCTGGAACGGTCCCGAGCCCACGGACTTCTTGTCGTTCTTGAACTTGCCGGGCTTGTCGACCTTCGACCAGATGTGTTCCGGCACGACCGGAATCTCCTGGCCGGGGTTGTTCGACTGCGGCTTCTTCAGTGTGATGACCACAGTCTGATCGTCTGGGGTCTCGACCTTGTCGAAGTTCTCGACGAGGCCCCCGTTGGCCACCGCCAGTTCGTCCTTCTTCATCATCTGGTTGTAGGTCTAGGCGACGTCCTTGGCCGTGAGCGGTTTTCCGTCGGACCACTTCATGTCGGGACGCATCTTGTACGTCCAGACCTTGCCCTTGGAGTCGGTGTCCCATTCGGTGGCGAGTCCCTCGGTGACCTGAGCGTCTTCGGCACTGTTGTTCACGAGATTCTCGTACATGTACCGGAACGTGTTCGTCGGCAGCAGGTAGAAGGAGGTGAACGGGTTGAACGAATCGATGAAGCCATCTGTCGCGATCCGCAGAACCTTGGAGTCATCAGCAGCGTCAGTGGCTTCCGTGGTCTCTGCTTGGGCAGGGGATGTGGCAAGAGAGCCGACCAGCGCCATTGCCGCGAGGCCGGCAAGGCCTGTTACCAGCCGCTTGCGCAGCTTGTATTGAGCGAACATCATTGTCCTTTGTCTCGATCTGGAGATTCAGTTATCGGTCGTTGCAGGTGAGAGCCTGCTCACACTTCATCTTAAGTTCTCGGGAACTCAATTCGGAGCAAGCGCGCCCTGTCGTTTCGCGCCATTCTCACCCGCTTTCGGCACTTCGGTGATCAACGGCTGAAGCCGGGTCTCCCCTGACTGGGCGAGGACCTCGGCGAGGCTCTGGCCGCGCCGGATGAGCGAGAATTCAACGCCTTGTTCACTGCCCCCGTCGCTGTCCCTCTCGCCGAGGTGGCTGTGGACGTCCGCGTCGCCCGTGCTTGCGCCCACCCGGTACCCGAATACCGGCACCCGCGGCAGCAGGTTGTAGGAGAACGGGTTGGAGAAGTAGTAGGCACCGGTGTCGGGCACGGCCACGATGTCACCGGCGTCGAGGCGCGGCAGCATGCGCTCGCGGGCCAGCAGGTCACCGGCAAAGCAGGCGGGGCCTGCGACATCGGTGGGGACCGCCTCGGCGGATTTGGGATTGCCGTCCGGGGTGAAGGGGAGGACACGCAGCGGCCAGTCGGCGGGGGCATAGGCCGTGCGGGTGGCGACCTGGACGCCGGCGTGGGTCATCGCGATGTGCCGGCCACCAGTGGTCTTCGCGTATTCGACGTGAGTGAGGATGGTGCCGGCCTTGGCCAGCAGTGCACGCCCGAATTCGGTGATGATGTCGAAGTCGAACAGGTCCGGAACCTGCTCCTCGAGCACGGCTCGGTATTCGGCGAATGTCGGCGTGATGTCCTCGCCGGCGAAGTTCACGGGCAACCCCCCGCCGATGTCGATGCGGGTGATCTGACGCTCCCGTCCGTGGACCTGGGCGGCGCGAGCGTTGACCTCCTTCGCCAACTCGACGACGACGTCGATGCCTGCCGCCGCCTGGTCTAGGCCGATGCCCTGAGAGCCCGAGTGGACGTGGATCTGGGTGAGCCAGGGACGTGCCAGGTAGGCCTCGATGAGTGCTTCGCGGGCGCCCGGGTCGGCCAGTCCGATGCCGAACTTCGAGGTCTGTGTGGCGGTGGACAGGGCACCGATTGTGCCCGTGCCCGACTGCGGATTGATCCGGACCCCTACCCTCGCCGAGGTGACGACGGAGTCGGACGCCTGCGCCGAGGTGGCCTGCCCATCGAAGATCGCGTCGAGTCGCTCGAGTTCTTCGAAATTGTCGATGTTCATCGACACACCGAGTGACACGGCGCGCTTGAGCTCGGTCATCGTCTTCGCCGGGGAGTCGAAGACGATGGTCTCCGGCGTGAAGCCTGCGGCCAGTGCGAGTTCGAGTTCACCTGGACTGGCGACCTCACAGCCCGCACCCGCCTCCGCATAGAAACGCAGAAGGGGCTGGAGCGGCACGGCCTTGCAGGCCACCGCGTGGAGGATCTCGGACTGGCCGACGAACACAGAGGACAGACGCTGGTATGCCGTTTCGATCTGGTCGAGGTCGATGAGCCCGATCACCGGAGTCGCATCGTCAAGCTGCGGGACGTGGCCTTCCGTGCTGTTCGCGATTGCCTTGATCGCTCGATTACGGATGACCTGAACCGATGGCCCCGACTGGTTGCTGTGCATGCTGTCCTTCGTTCGTGTTGTGCTGTCACCATAGAACGTGAGGACCAGGACGAACGGACAATAATCTGCCAAACTTCGGTGTTACCTCTTGTGAGAAGCGCACAGTGCTGGAAGCCTCTACATCGAATCAGCGTCGGAACTGCTCCGCGTCAGCCCTGCTCGCGGTCGAAGACGAGCACCGCGAGCTCCAGCCACAGCCGTCCGGCACGCTCTGCCGTCGACAGCCCTGTGATCTCCTCGATCCGGTTGAGACGATGCCGCAGGGAATTCGTGTGCACATGCAGACGACGGGATGCCTCGGCGGAATTGCCGACGGTCGCGAAGTACACACGCAGGGTCTCGAGCAGCTGCCCTTGATGCCTCGCATCGTGGGCGGCCAGCAGCCGCGCAGGCTCGGTGATGCGAGGCCCCACCGAGAGCAGGGCGTCGGCGGCTTCAAGCCCGACAAGTTCAGCGGCGACGTCCGCGGCTGTCGCCCCGCGCACCAGATCCGTCTCCGAGACAGAAGCAGAACCCTCGAGGGTGGAGTTGTCGCTCTTGGTCCCTGCAGCCAGCAGCGCGTCGACGACGTACACGGCTTCGGTCCATGACCGGTGCACATAGTCGAGGCGCTCAACCGAGGCGCCCACTCCGAAGCGAAGCGGCTCGGTCTGAGACAGGGACCGGCGCAGGGCCGAGACGACGTGCTCCTTGATCTCGACTGCCGTCATGCCAGCGCTCATGTGCACGAGCACGGCCAGGTGTCCGTCGGTTCCGACGTGTGCGAGCACGGCATCGGCGAAGGCGGCCCGCAGATGAAATCTCAACACGGGCTCCTTCTCAGGTTCCACCTCGGCGAAGGCCAGGGTTGCATAATGCCCGGAGAAGGGCAGAGCGAGCAGGGTCGCGGCCGGCCCCAGGTCCGGTGATCCGCCGAGGATCGTGGCGAGGGCCTCCCGACGGATCCGCTTCTCGAATGGGGAGCGTCGCAGGGTCCGCAGCATCACGGGGATCGCCGCGCGGGCAGCGTCACGCAGGACCTCGCGCAGCGACGCGGGATCCACCGCATCCGGGTAGGCGGCCCAGATCGTACCGAGCAGCTCGCCCTCGCTGCGCAGCGCGATCACCGAACGGGCAGGAGTGGCCCCCGCGGCTGGCCTCTCGACGACATCGGTCGAACGGCGCACCACGTCGAGGAACCCGGACTCCTCAAGCTCGGCGATGCGCCACTCGGGGATTGCACCGGAGAGGATCGTCTCGCGTCGAATGTCATCGATCTCATCGCCGAGATTGGAGTGCGCAAGCACTCGTGAGGCCGGGTCTTCGATCGTGATCGACGCCCCCGTCAGCTCCGCGATGACTGCGGCCAGGGCGCTGAGATCATCGACGTCGGGCCAGGCCAGAGCACTGGAGGCACCTTCGTTGAGCTGCCGCAGGTGCACCAGCACCTCGGACCAGGTCACGCCCGTGGACCGTTCCAGCAGAATCGGCGAGGTTGTTGTGTCTGTCCGCTCGCCGAGGTGGATGTGAGTTCCAGGTGGCACGATGAGTGCCGCGGCTCCGTGTAATCGTGCGCGGATCGCGTTGAGTCCGGCCACACCGTCCACGGCTTCGGTGACGAGGATGACGGCTCCTCCCAGACCGACTTCCGAGGTCCGAAGATCGAGGTCGAACTCGATCCGAGTCACCTCGACGTCGGTTTCGGCTTGAGTCAGGGGAAGCAGAAAGCCCGCAGTCTCACGCAACAGGCGGGAGACGCGCAGGGCATTCGTTTCACTCATATACCCACTGTAGTCAACAGTGCACCCGCACACGGCGTGACCCGAGCAGCTGTCGAATCTGTGACCCGACCATCTGCTGAATCTGCTCGGGCTTCAGACATTCCGCAGTTCGACGGGGATCGATCGCCACCACCAGCCGCTCGTCGGATCGTTTTCGCCGTGCCTGTTCAGGTACGTCTCCAGCTTCTGTCTCGTGTCATGGTTTCCGTACTGCACTTCGATGATCGCGCCTGAACACCGGCTGGTCGCAGATGCGTAGGAATCATCGAAGGTGGGAAAGTCTGCGACCGCGTCCTCGACGACGCTTTGGGCGGGGACCTCTTCACAGCCGGCGTGTGAGGCCACGTTGTCGTAGAGCACATCTTGTCCGAGGTCGGACCGGATGAAGAGGACTGCGGAAGTTGTCAAGGTGAATGAGGCCAAAGGGAGTTAGGCGGCTTGCTGATCGACGAC